>NZ_LWCT01000010.1:0-86316 GCF_001650455.1 Plantibacter sp. H53 | reverse complement strand
GGACGGGTGCGGCGTGTTGGGGTGTGGGACGGGCCTGGCCGGGGTGGCGCGCCGGGTGTGTCCTGAGTTGTGAACGTGGGTGGGTGTGGGTGGTGGGGTGTCCCCTTCTCAGGAGACGTCCGGTGTGTCGGGGCTGGGCTGGGGCGGCACGTCGGGGGAGTCCTGAGTCGGGGACGGACAGGACGGTCGTCAGGCGCGGGTTGCGGTGGGGAGCTCCAGGACGCCGTCGACGCGGCGGGGGAGACGGAGCGGGTTCGCCTCGTGCAGGGCCTCGGGGAGCACACGCTCGGGTGCGTCCTGGTAGACGATCGGACGCTGGAAGCGGCGCACCGCCGACGCGCCCACCGAGGTGTGGAGCGAGGTCGTCGCCGGCCACGGTCCGCCGTGGTGCTGCGCCCAGCCGACCGCGACACCCGTCGGCCAGCCCCCGAAGAGCACTCGCCCGGCGATCGGCTCGAGCCGCGACACGAGACCGGCGATGTCCTCACCGGGTGCCGCGTGCACGGTCGCCGTGAGCGCGCCACCGACCTCGGCCAGGACCGCGTGCAGCTCGGCGTCGTCCGCGACCTCGATGACGAGCGTCGCCGGCCCGAAGATCTCCTCGAGCAGGACGTCGGGCGCGTCGAGGACCGTCACGGCGGTGGTCGCGAGGACGGTCGGAACGCCGGAATCCGCAGCCGCCGTCCCGTCGCCGAGGAGCGTCCGCACCCCGGGATGACCGGCGGCGCGAGCGGTGCCCGCGGCGTACGCCTCGGCGATGCCCGGCGTCAGCATGCGCCCGGCGACGGTGTCCGCCGCGGCCTGCGCGACGAGCTCGGCGAACCCGCTGCCGCTCGGCACGAGCACGAGACCGGGGTTCGTGCAGAACTGCCCCACACCGAGGGTGAACGACGCCGCCAGTCCGCGCGCGAGTTCACCTGCCGCCTCGCCCTGCAGTGCGGCCTCGGTGATGACGACCGGGTTCGTGCTGCCGAGCTCGCCGTAGAACGGGATCGGGGCCGGACGCTGCGACGCGAGGTCGAACAGTGCGCGCCCGCCGGCGAGTGAGCCGGTGAACCCGACCGCGGTGATCGCCGGGTGCTGCACGAGGGCGGTGCCCTGCTCACGACCCTCGACGAGCGCGAACGTGCCGTCCGGGGCGCCGGCCGAGCGCAACGCCTCGGTGACGATCGCCGCGGTCAGTCGCGAAAGCCGCGGGTGGGCGGAGTGCGCCTTCACGATGACCGGACATCCGGCAGCCAGGGCTGACGCCGTGTCGCCACCGGCGACCGAGAACGCGAACGGGAAGTTGGACGCGCTGAAGACCGCGACCGGCCCCGTCGGCCGGAGCATGCGTCGCAGCTCCGGCTTGGGCGGGGTGGCGGAGGCATCGGCGTGGTCGATGACGACCTCGAGGAATGCGCCGTCGCGGAGGACGGCGGCGAACAGCCGCAGCTGGCCCGTCGTCCGCGCGACCTCGCCCGTGAGGCGCGCGGTCCCGAGGTGGGACTCCTCGTCGGCGAGTGCGACGAGCTCGTCGACCCGTCCGTCGAGGGCGTCGGCGACGGCCTCGAGCCAGGCGGCGCGGGTCGAGGGCACGGTGGATGCGAGCTCGGAGGAGGCCGCGCCTGCTGCCGCGGCGACCTCGTCGACGGTCGGAACGGCGGCGCGGCCTACGCCGGACGCGGCGTCGCCAGTGTGACCTGCGGGCGTGACGGTGTCGCCGCCGTGGCGCACGCTGCTGCTGCTGCTGCTGCTGCTGCTGCTGCTGCTGCTGCTGCTGCCGTTGCCGCTGCCGTCGGCGTCGTCGATACGTCCGCGGACGCTGTCCGAATCGTCGGTGCGCGACCTGGCGGGGGTGGTGCGGTCGATCGTGCCGGTGCTGTGGTCGGTGTCGTGCATGGTGATGACTCCTCGGGGATGCGGATGCGGCTGATGGAGATCGGGCGAGTGGCGGATCGGGCGGCGGCCGGGCTCAGCGCGCGACGGGAGTGGTCTCGACGACCCGGTCGCGGATCACGAAGCCGATGCCGGGTCGCCGCTCGGCCTGCACCAGGCCCTCCGCGATGGTGACCGGCCCGGGCGGGTCGATGGCGCCGATCGCGACGAAGCCCGCGTCCTCGACGTCCTCGACCTCGGTGACCTGCGGGAGGGCGAGAGCGAGCTGCCCGGAGAGGTCGGGGAGCAGGTGCGGGGCGAGCGTCAGCCCGGCGTCGTCGACGAGCGCGGCGATCGCGAGGAAGGGGGTGATGCCGCCGACGCGCACCACGTTCGGTTGCAGGACGTCGGCGACGCCACGGTCGACGAGGTCGCGGAACCGGTGGATCGTGTGCACGTTCTCGCCCAGCGCGATCGGGATGTCGGTCGCCTGGCGCAGCCGTTCGTACCCCGCGGTGTCGTCGGAGCGCAGCGGTTCCTCGATCCACGCCGGGTCGACGACGCCGAGCCGTTCCAGGGACGAGACCGCGCGGTCGACGTCCCAGCGCTGGTTCGCATCGATCATGAGCCGGCGGTCCGGTCCGAGCAGTTCGCGCACCATCGTCACGCGGTCGACGTCCTCGGCGAGGTCTGGCTTGCCGACCTTGATCTTGACGGCGTCGTAGCCCGCCGCGATCCACCGCTCGACCTGCGCGGCGAGCGAGGCGGCGTCGAGGTGGAGGTTGACGCCGCTGCCGTACGCCCGGACCGTGTCGCGTCGGCGACCGAGGAGGTCGGAGAGCCCGAGACCGGCCCGTCGCCCACGGAGGTCCCAGAGCGCGGTGTCGAGCCCGGCGAGCGCGATCGTGGTGATCCCGCCACCACCGGCCTCGTGTAGATGCGTCCACAGCCGGGGCCAGAGCGATTCGGGGTCGGTCGTCGATCCGAGGGCGGCGGCCGCGATGTCGTCGTCGAGCAGCGCGCGGACGGCCGTCGCTCCGATCGTCGGTGTCCACGTGAAGCCCGAGCCGGTCGCCCCCTCGTCGTCGACGACGTCCACGCGGATGAGATGCAGCCACGGCGCCTCGGGCACCCAGGGGCGTGGCATGGTGAACCGGCCGAGCGAGGTGGTGATGGAGGCGATCCCCGGCATCGTCAGCGTCCTGCGACCAGGGTCGCGTGCTCGGCGACGAGGTCGGCGCCGGTCGCGAGCAGCGCCTCCAGGCCCTCGGTCTGCTCGGGGGTCGGATCGACGAAGGGCGATCGCACGGAACCGACCGGCAGACCGCCGAGCCGGACGCCGGCCTTGATGAGCGACACGGCGAAGCCGGGGGTCTCATCGCGGAGGGCCACCAATGGACGGTAGAACTCGCGCAGCAGGCGTTCTCGGAGCGGCTCGTCGTGCTCGGTGTACGCGCGGTAGAACAGCGTCGCGAGCTCCGGCAGCATGGCGAAGACGGCCGAGGAGTAGAGCGGGATGCCGATGCCGCGGTAGGCGGCCTGCGTGAGCTCGGCGGTGAGGAGGCCGTTGAAGAAGGCGAAGTCGTCTCGGCCCTCCTCGTGCACCGCCAGCACGATGTCCTGGGCGGCCGCGACGTCGCCGACGCCGTCCTTGAAGCCGACGACCTGCGGGTTGCGCGCGAGGTGGCGCATCGTCGCCGTCGTGTAGCGGGCGTTGTTCCGGTGGTAGACGATCGCCGGGAGGCTCGTCGCCGAGAGGACGTCCTCGACGTACGCCTGCAGTCCGGCCGCCGGCCCGGAGACGAGGTACGGCGGCATGAGCAGGATCGCGTCGGCTCCCGCCTCCTCGGCCGCCGCGGCGAGTTCCTTCGCGGTCGCCACGCCTCCTCCGGCGCCACCGATGACCGGGACGGCGCCGTCGACGACCTCGACGGTCCGCCGGACGACGCGGGCGGCCTCCGACGGCGACATCGCGTGCAGCTCGCCGGTGCCGCAGGCGGGGAACACCCCTCCGGGGCGGTGTTCGAGTCGCGACTCGAGGTGGGTGCCGAGGAGCCCCAGGTCGACCTCGCCCGCGGCGTCGAAGGGGGTGATCGGGAAGTACAGGACGCCGTCGAAGGCGAGCGGTGCTGGCATGGTGGAGGTCCTCGTCATCGTGGGGCTGGGGCTGGAACAGGAATGGTGGCCGGCCGGCCGGTGTCGGCGGCGAGCAGATCGGTGAGCCTGGCCGCCTCGGCGGGGCTGAGCACGGATCGCCAGTCGTGCTCCGGCCGCCACCCGAGGTGGGCGGTGGCCTTCGCGCTGCCGAAGGCGGCGGCTCGGTCGACGAGTCCGTCGGCGAATCCGGCGGTGCTCGGGACGTGAGCGGGCAGCAGGGTGGACAGGGGCGTGAGGGCAAGTGCGTCGTCGGCACCGACGAAGTAGATCTCACCGGAGTGCCGGGCTTCCGCGCGATCGATCCAGGCGGCGACGAAGCGACCTGCGTCGCGCGCGTCCACGTAGTTGTACAGGGACACGGCTGCGAGGGCGGGATCGGCGAGCCGGTCGACGATGGTGTGCCCCTGCTGCGTCGGTGCGCCCTCCCACTCCTCCGGGGAGACGACGAAGCACGGCCGGAAGGCGCCGGTCACGACGGCGTCGCCGTGGGCTCGGGCGAGCATCGCGACCGTCGACTCGATCGCGACCTTCGACAGCGCGTAGGCGTTCCACGGGGCGACCCGGTGCTCCTCGGTGATGGGGAGCGCCTCGGGCGTCCACCCGTGCGGGGCGCCGTAGCCGATGACGGTCGGGCTGCTCGCGGCCAGTAGCCGGGTGGCTCCGGCGGCGATCCCCGCGGTGAGGGCGGTGAAGGCGAGCGTCTGGTTGGTCGAGAGGATGACGTGCTCCGGCGCGCTGAAGGGCACGGCGATCGCCGCCAGGTGCACGACCGCGTCGGGCCGCAGGGCGGCGAAAAGCTCATGGGTGGCGTCGTGGTCGAGGAGGTCCGCGGTCCGGCCCTCGACGCCGGGGATCCCGGGGTCGGTCCGATCGACGGAGACGACCTCGTGGCCTGCTTCGGTGAGGGAGCTCGCGACGCTCCGCCCGAGTCGTCCTGCGCCGCCGGTGACGATGATGCGCATCGGTGTCCTCTCTGACCACGTCCGGGTCGACCAGGCCGACCGCGTCGACCAAGAAACCGGTTTCTCGGGGTGAGCCTATAGGATGATTGACGACGGCACCACCCATGACGAGTTGGACGAGGACGAATGAGCAACCGGTTCCCCACTGCTGGCCCGACGCCGACGATCTCGGACGTCGCCGTGCAGGCGGGCGTCTCGAAGGCCACCGTGTCGCGCGTGCTCAACGGCAAGGCCACCGTCGACGCGGCGATCGCCGACCGCGTCCTCGCCGCAGTCGACGCCCTCGGCTATCGGCCGAGCATGCTGGCCCGAAGCTTGTCGCTCGGCCGCACGAACACCATCGGGGTGGTCGTGCCCGACCTCGAGAACCCGATGTTCCAGGAGATCCTGCGCGGGGTCACCCGGGCCGCGGCAGCCGACGGCTACCGCGTCCTCGTGACCGACACCGAGGAGGACCCGGCCGACGAGGCGGCGGCGGCCCGCGAAGCCCGTCGTCGCTGCGACGCGATCGTCCTCTGCTCACCCCGCCTGGCCGAGCCGGAGCTTCGAGCGCTACTCGCGGAGCTGCACCCGGTCGTGCTCGTCAACCGCGAGCTCGCCGACTCGCCCGTTCCATCGGTGTCCATCGACTACGCGAGCGGCATGGAGCAGGTGCTCGCCGAGCTGCACGCACTCGGGCACCGGCACATCCTGTACCTCGCGGGGCCCGCCGCGAGCCAGGGCGATCGCCTCCGACGGGTCGGTATCGCCCGTGCCCGCTCGGACCTCGGCGATCTTTCCGTCGACATCGTGACGGCCGGCTCTGCGCTGGTTGACGGCGCGGCGGTCGTCGAGACGGTGGTGCAGCACGACGCGACCGCCGTCGTCGCCTTCAACGACCTCGTCGCCCTCGGGCTCGTCTCGGCGCTCCGCGGTGCCGGTGTGTCCGTCCCCTCGGCGCTCAGTGTGGTCGGCTTCGACGACATCCCGTTCGCGGCGTTCGCGGTGCCTGCGCTCAGCACGGTGTCCGTCCCGCGGCGCGAGCTCGGTGCCGAGGCGTGGAGCAGACTGCGCGACACCATCGGCGGCGCGGACGGTGGACACCCGCTCGTCTTCCGACCGCGGTTCGTCGCCCGGGAGAGCACCGCAGCGCGCCCGGCCGCGAGTCCAACGGTCTGGCACGGAACCAAGCAGCACCCCACGTCACCGGAGCCGACCGCCCGGCTCGGCGACCGCGAGGTCCTCGTCCTCCACGACGGCAGCGACCTCGGACCGACCGACGCCCCGCGACCGTTCGCACACCCCGTCACCTCGCTCGGCGGGACCGTCGTCACCGAATCCGCTCCCGACGACCACCCCCACCATGTCGGTCTCTCGATGGCCGTCGCCGACGTCGACGGTGTCTCGTACTGGGGCGGTCGCACCTACGTCGCCGGGCAGGGGTCGACGATGCTCGACAACCACGGTGCCCAGCGCGTCACCGAGACCGAGGTGGACGCCGGTGTGCTGCGTCAGTCGCTCGACTGGGTCGGGCGCGACGGGACGACGCAGCTGCGGGAGTCGCGCAGCACGGTCGTCGAGGCGTTCGCCCTGCCCGGATCCGATGTCGGGAGCGGGAGGTCGGCGCTCCGCGTCGCCGTCTCCAGCGTCCTCCACACGGCGGGATCGACGGTGACGATCGGATCGCCGGCCACGAACGGTCGTGAGGGCGCCGGGTATGGCGGATGGTTCTGGCGGCTGCCCGCGGACGCCGGACGGTCCGTCCTCAGCGCGGAGGGGCCAGGGGAGTCGACCGCGCACGGCTCCCGTGCGGCGTGGGTCGCCTTCGTCCTCGACGCCGACGGGAGCGCCGACCCGGAGACGGGTGACGCGGCCGAGTCCGCCCCGACGCCGGCTCGACGCCCCACGACCGTCCTGTTCCGACAGCCCGCAGCGAACCCCTTCCCCTGGTTCGTCCGTGCGGCCGAGTACCCGGGAGTCGGGGTCTCGCTCGCCGCCACCAGCCGCACCACCATCACCGCCGACACCCCGCTCGTCACCGGTCTGGAGGCGGTCGTCGTCGACGGCGCCCTGGACTCGGAACAGGCGGACGCCATCCACCGCGCGCTCCTCACCGCCGAGGAACGCCGCACCGAACCGCGCAGCACCGAACCGCGCAGCACAGGGAGTGACGCATGACCAGCACCGACCACACCACCGTCCCGACCGTCGTGGTCGTCGGGATCCACGGCCATGGCGCCAGCCACGTGGCGGCAGCCAGGGCGCTCGCCGCGACCGGCGCGATCCGCCTCGTCGGCCTCGTCGACCGGACCTTCACCGAGGAGGACCGCGCCACCGGGGACGCACCGCTCCGCGGTTCGCTCGAGGAGTGCTTCGCCGCCGGGCGGGTGGACGTGGTCATCCTCTCGACGCCGATCCACACGCATCTGGACCTCGCCGTCACCGCGCTCGAGCACGGCGCCGACGTCCTGCTCGAGAAGCCGCCGGTGACCTCGAACGACGAACTCGATCGGTTGCAGGCCACCGCCGCCCGGACCGGAGGGCTCGTGCAGGTCGGGTTCCAGAGTCTCGGATCGCACGCGATCGGCGAGATCGCGGCCATCGTCGACAGCGGGGAGATCGGGGCCGTGACAGCGCTCGAGGCGAGGGGAACCTGGGTCCGCACCGTCGGGTACTGGACGCGTGCCGCGTGGTCGGGCAGGCGCTCGCTCGACGGTGTACCCGTCGTGGACGGTGTCGTCACCAACCCTCTCGCGCACGCGGTCCAGACCATGCTGCGGCTCGGCGGTACGACCGACCGTGCGGCGATCGCCACCATCGACCTCGATCAGTACCGGGCCAACGACATCGAGGCCGACGACACCTCGGTCGTCCGCATCACCCCACAGCGCGGTCCGGTCATGACGGCGGCGCTCACCCTGTGCGCGCAGGCGACGACCGACCCGGTGGTCACGGTGCACGGGGAGCTCGGCTCGATCCGGTTCCACTACACGCGCGACGAGGTCGAGGTGGTCGTCGACGGCGTCACCCGGCGACGCTGGACCACAGGCCGGACCGAGCTGCTCCCCGACCTCCTCCGCGCGCGCGAGGCGGTCCGGGCGGGTCAGGACGCCGCACTCGTCAGCTCCCTGGCCGACGCGTCCGCCTTCACCGCCGTCCTCGACGCGGTCCGATCGGCCCCAGCGCCGCACCCCATCCCCGCTGATCTCGTCGAGTGGTTCGGGACGGGCGACGAGCGCCGCCCGGTGATCCCGAGAATCGAGGAGCTCGTCGCCGAAGCGGCCGCCACCGGCAGCACCTTCGCCGAACTCGGGGCCGATTGGGCCCGGCGATGAACGACGAGCGACCCGGGCCGGACGAGGACGACCGCCGGCGCAAGCACGCCCGGCTCGTGTCGCTCCTGGAGGCCCGCGGAGCAGGCACGATCGTGCTGCGGTCCGCCGCCGCGGTCAGCTGGTACCTCGACGGCTCGCGCGTCCATGTGAGTCTTGCGGCCGACCCGATCGTCGCGGTCGTGGTCTCGCCGGGCGACGCGTGGCTCGTCGCGACCTCCAACGAGGTGGACCGGCTGCAGGCCGAGGAGCTGCCCGACATCCGCGTTCGGACGGTGCCGTGGCATACGCCGATCGACACGGTGCTGCCGAGCGGGGACGGGGTGCTGCAGGAGGCCGACGTCGCCGCCGAGCTTCGGGCGGCGCGTGCGTCGCTCCTCCCTGCCGAACTCTCGCGGTTCCGTTCGCTCGGGCGGGCGACGACGTCGGCGCTCCAGACGCTCGTCGACGAGGTCGCTCCTGACTGGACGGAACGCGAGGTCGCCGCGGACCTCGCCGGGCGCCTCGTCGCGGCCGGGATCGACCCACTCGTCCTCCTCGTCGCCGGGGAGGACAGACTCGCCCATCGGCACCCGCTGCCGACCGAGGGGCGACTCGGTTCCCGGGCCATGGTCGTCGCCTGCGGCCGCCGCGACGGGCTCATCGTGAACCTCACGCGGTGGTTCGACGAGGGCGGCACCCCGGCCGAGCCGTTCGCCAGGGGCATGCAGCGCATCCGGGCCGTCGAACGTGCCTATCTCGACGCCACCGTGCCGGGTGCCTCGCTCGCCGACATCCTCCGGACGGGGAGTGCCGCTTACGCCGAGCAGGGCTTCGACGTCGAGGAGTGGACGAAACACCATCAGGGCGGTGCGGCCGGCTACGCGGGACGCGATCCGCGCGCCACGCCTGAGGCGAGCGACGTCGTCCAGCCCTGGCAGGCGTTCGCCTGGAACCCGACCGCCCGCGGCGTGAAGGTCGAGGACACCGTCGTGGTCACGCCGGACGGTGTCGAGGTGCTGACGACGAGCTCGGCCTCGACCCACCAGATCCCGTCCACCATGGGAGGCTGAAGACATGACCCAGCACATCGTCATCGCACCGGACTCGTTCAAGGGCACGGCGACCGCCGCGCAGGTCGCCGAGGCGATCGCCGACGGGTGGCGGACCGTCCGGCCGGATGACCTCCTGCAGTCGCTTCCCATGGCCGACGGCGGCGAGGGCACGCTCGACGCATTCGCGGCCGCCGTGCCTGGAGCGCGTCGGCACCCGATCACGGTCACCGGCCCGGTCGGCGACCCGGTGGACGCCGAATGGCTCGAGTTGCCCGACGGCTCCGCGGTCGTGGAACTGGCGCAGACGAGCGGGCTGACCCTCCTCGACCCCCTACAGCCGTTCGCAGCGCACACCGTCGGCTTCGGCGAGGCCATCGCAGCCGCCCTCGACCACGGTGCGCGACGACTGCTGCTCGCGATCGGCGGAAGCTCCAGCACGGACGGTGGAGCCGGACTCCTGTCCGCGCTGGGCGCCCGGTTGATCGACGCCGACGGCGGTTCGACGGCGCACGGCAATGCGGGGCTGGCGACCCTGGACCGGATCGACACCACCGGCCTCCGCGCGCTGCCGGCCGACGGTGCGGTCATCCTCAGCGACGTGACCAACCCGCTGCTCGGCGACCGCGGCGCCGCAGCGGTGTTCGGACCGCAGAAGGGGGCAGACGCGACGGACGTCCCCGTCCTCGACGCGAACCTCGCGCGGTTCGCGCGTCGAGCCCAGGACGCCTTCGGCCAGGACCTCGCTGACGCGGCAGCGGTCGAACCCGGCGCCGGTGCCGCGGGCGGTGCGGGCTTCGGCCTCCTCGTGTGGGGCGCCACCGCCACCTCGGGCGCGGGTGGTGTCGGTGAGGCGATCGCCCTCACGGAGGCGGCCGCCGCGGCGTCGATCGTGATCACGGGCGAGGGCCGCTTCGACGACCAGACGGCCGACGGCAAGGTCGCCTCCTGGGTCGCCGGGCTCGCGGCGGACCGGACCATGCTCGTCGCCGGGGCGATCCAGGCGCCCACCGAGGGGATCTTCCTCGCGGCGGCTTCGCTCACGGAGCTGGCCGGCGGCGTCGAGGCGGCGATGGCCGAACCGCTCGTCCACCTGCGCGCGGCAGGGGCGGCACTGGCCACCCAGTACCGCCCCTGATCACGTCACCCGGCGGTGACGTACGTCATGCGGTGACGTCGATGAGGACCTTCCCGACCGTGTCGTCCTCGACGGCGGCGTGGGCCGCAGCCGTCTCGGCGAGCGGGAACACCGTGAGCGCCAGACCGTGGTCTTCGCCGACGTGGAGCGCGCCGTCCTCGATCGCGGCGGTGATGTCCTCAGCGGCGGCGTGGAGCGCGGCGTCGCCGACCGTGTAGAGCAGCATGAACTGGAGCCGCGTGTTGAGCCCCATGTGCGGACGGATGTCGAGCGTGATCGAGTCACCGCCGTTGTTCGCGTAGCTGACGACCGTGCCGCGCGGGGCGAGGACCGCCTGGTCGAGGGGGAGGTTCTGCGCGATCGCGACCTCCACGACGAGGTCGACGCCGTCAGGCGCCACCTCGCGGATCGCCGCGGCGGTGTCGCCCTCGCGGTAGTTCACGACGTGGTGCGCTCCCGCGGCGGTCGCGAGGCGGGCCTTCTCGTCGCTGCTGATGGTGGTGATGACCGTCGCGCCGGCCCAGCGCGCGAGCTGGATCGCGGCATTGCCGACGGCGCCGGCGCCACCCTGGACGAGGACCGTCCGACCGTCGAGGGCACCGGGGGTGAGGCGGGTCGGACCATCCTGCGCGACGGTGAGTGCACGGTGCGCGGTCATCGCGGGGACACCGAGGCTGGCGCCGAGTTCGAAGGACGCGGCGTCGGGCAGGGGGACCACACGGGAGGCGGGCTGGACCGTGAACTCCTGGGCCGTGCCCAGCGGGCTCTCGTGTGCAGCGAGGTACACCCAGACGCGGTCGCCGACGGCGAAGGTGGTCGTGGTCGCCGCGTCGCCGGCAGCGGGGCCGACCGCGTCGATGACGCCGGCACCGTCGAGGTTCGGGACGACCTCAGGGAAGGGCATGCCACCCGAGGGGCCGCCGCCGCGCCTCGTCTTCCAGTCGGTCGGGTTGACGCCGGAGAACGCGAGCTTGACACGGACCTCGCCGGGGCCGGGCTCGGGGAGCTCGCGCTCGACGAGGTGGAGGACGGACGGGTCACCGTTGGTGGAGTAGACGATCGATCGCATACCGTCGCCAACGTCTCCGCCTCGCGGAAGATTCCGCGGTGGCCCTTCGACAGGCTCAGTGACCGGTGGATGTTCGCTCAGTGACCGGGAGGGGTCGGCTCGGCGACCGGTACCGGCTCAGGCTCGGGCGGCGTACTGCTCGCGGGCGATCCCGGAGGCGTCCGCAGCGACTGCGTCCGCCTGGTCGGCACCGTCGCCGGCTCCCACCACGGTCCACACCGGACGGGTCCCGCTGAGCGCCCAGGCCGCCTGCACCGCTGCGCCGTCGGCGACGTACTCCCCGGGTGCCGGTACGACGACCGGGACGTCGAAGACCTCGCGGGCGATCGCCTGCACCGCCGGGTTCTGCGCCGCTCCGCCGATGAGGAGGACCCGTTCCGCCGTGACGCCCTGTGCGAGCACCGCGTCGAGACCGTCGGCGAGTCCGCAGAGCAGCCCCTCGATCGCCGCCCGGGCGAGCCCCTCCCGCGTCGTCGACTCCAGGCTCATGCCGAAGAGGGTCGCCGTGGCGTCCGGCTGGTTCGGCGTGCGCTCACCCTCGAAGTACGGCTGGAGCACGAGACCGCGCGCTCCGGCCGGGGCCTCGAGCGCGAGTCGACCGAGTTCCGCGTGGTCGACGCCGAGTAGCGCGGCCACCGCGTCGAGGATCCGGGCGGCGTTGAGCGTCGCGATGAGCGGCAGGAACGCGCCGTCGGCGGAGGCGAACCCGGCGACGGTGCCCGAGCTGTCGCGGACCACGGCCGGCGTCACGGCGAACACCGTCCCGCTCGTCCCGATCGACACGACGACGTCGCCGGCCGTCGCCCCGAGCCCGAGGGCGGCTCCCGCGTTGTCACCGGCGCCCGCCCCGATGACGGTGTCCGGCCCGATGATGCCACCGTCGACACCGGTACCGGCCGACTCCTCCGGCGCGAGCACACGCGGGAGGATCGCATCGTGGCCGAGCGCTGCGACGAGCAGCTCGCGGTCGTACTCACCGTCGGCGGGCGACCAGTACCCGGTGCCGGAGGCGTCGGATCGGTCGGTCGTCAGTTCGGCGAGGTCCGCGCCGAGTGGGCTCTCGTCTGCCGGACCGAAGCCGCGCAGACGCCAGCTCAGCCAGTCGTGGGGGAGCGCGACGGCGGCGACCTCGGCGGCGTTCGCGGGTTCGGCATCGCGCAGCCAGCGCAGCTTCGTGATCGTGAAGGAGGCGACGGGGACGCACCCGGTCCGCTGGGCGAGTTCCGCAGCGCCGAACTCCGTGATGAGGTCCGTCGCGGCCTGCGCGCTCCGGGTGTCGTTCCAGAGGAGTGCCGGACGGATGACGCGTCCGTCGACGTCGAGCGCGACCATGCCGTGCTGCTGGGCCGCGACCGACACCGCGGCGACATCGGCCAATCCGCCTGCGGCGGAGGCCGCCTCCTGCAGCGCCTGCCACCACGCGGCCGGGTCGACCTCGGTGCCGGCCGGGTGCGCCGAACGACCTTCGCGGACGAGCGCTCCGGTCTCGGCGTCGCGGATGACGACCTTGCAGCTCTGGGTGGACGAATCGATGCCGGCGACGAGCGTCATCGCTCTCCCTGTTCTCGGTGGTGGGCGGTCGGGTGACCGCCGGGTCTGCTGTGGGGTGGAACGCGGAACGGCGTTCCGCCCCCGATCCTCTCGGATCAGGAGACGGAACGCCAGGTTCGCGGGTGTCGGCTAGCGCGCGCCCATGAGGTGGTCGACGGCCAGCTGCTGCAGGCGGACGAACCCGAAGCCCTTGCCGCCGAAGTAGGCGTCGGCGTCGAAGTCCTCGTACGACGAGCGGTCGGCGAGCAGCTGCTCGACGGTCTCGCCGGGGTTGAGCGTCGGCTCGCGCAGCTCGGGCACGCGGGCGGCGGCCAGCGCCTCCTGCACCTCGGGGTCGGCGCGGAACGCCTCGGCGCGCTCCTTGAGCAGCAGGTACATGCGCATGTTGGCGGCTGCGGAGTCCCACACGCCGGTGATGTCCTCGGTGCGGCTCGGCTTGTAGTCGAAGTGACGCGGGCCGTCGTACGCGGGGCCGCCGTTCACGCCACCGTGCTCGAGGAGGTCGACGAGCGAGAACGCGTTCTGCAGGTCGCCGTGACCGAAGACGAGGTCCTGGTCGTACTTGATGCCCCGCTGGCCGTTGAGGTCGATGTGGTAGAGCTTGCCCTGGTAGAGCGCCTGGGCGATGCCGGCGGTGAAGTTGAGGCCCGCCATCTGCTCGTGGCCGACCTCGGGGTTGATGCCGACGAGCTCCGGGCGCTCGAGGGTCTCGATGAACGCCATCGCGTGGCCGAGCGTCGGGAGCAGGATGTCGCCGCGGGGCTCGTTGGGCTTCGGCTCGATCGCGAAGCGGATGTCGTAGCCCTTGTCGGTGACGTAGTCGCCGAGGAAGTTGACGGCCTCGCGGTAGCGCTCGAGCGCCGCCTGCACGTCCTTCGCGGAGTCGTACTCGGCGCCCTCGCGGCCGCCCCACATGACGAAGGTCTTGGCGCCGAGCTCGGCGGCGAGGTCGAGGTTGCGGAGCACCTTGCGGAGGGCGAAGCGTCGGACGGCGCGGTCGTTGGAGGTGAAGCCGCCATCCTTGAACACGGGCGCGCTGAACAGGTTGGTGGTCACCATCGGCACGATGACGCCGGTGTCCGCGAGCGCCTGCTTGAGGCGGTCGATCTGCTTCTGGCGTTCGGCGTCGGTCGAGCCGAAGGCGAAGAGGTCGTCGTCGTGGAAGGTGAGACCGTAGGCGCCGAGGTCGTTCAGGCGGGTGACGGCCTCGACCACGTCGAGGTCGGGGCGGGTGGGGCCACC
Source organism: Plantibacter sp. H53 (assembly GCF_001650455.1). NCBI lineage: Bacteria > Bacillati > Actinomycetota > Actinomycetes > Micrococcales > Microbacteriaceae > Plantibacter > Plantibacter sp. H53. Next base: position 71,998 of record NZ_LWCT01000010.1, on the reverse strand, counting down.
GAACGGGTCGGTCCCGTTGTAGCCGATCGTCCAGAGGCCGAAGGAGAACCGATCGGCTTTGGTGGGGGTGAGGCTCATGCGTGCAGTCCTTCAACGTCGTTGGTGAGTGGATGATTTGTTGTTAACCACAACTTATAGTCGAGAGTAGCAGATCGTCGGCCTCGCGTCACCGGTCGAAGGTCGCGAAATATTTCGTTAGCATGGGCAGAACTTCTCGCTGGAGAGACGGCCGTCCGGCCCGACGGAGCGGGATCGGAGGACTCGGATGAGCGACGACCTCGCGGTGCAGACCGCTGGACCCGGTGCCGTTGGCGGGCGCGCGACCCTGTCGCGCATCGCCAGGGAGGCCTCCGTGTCGGTGTCGACCGCCTCGAAGGTGCTCAACGGGCGGCCGGGGGTGTCGCCGGACACCCGGGAGATCGTCGAACGGCTGCTGGACCGCCACGGGTACAGTCGCCGCGGTGCCGAGCTCGCGCAGGGCTCGCTCATCGAGCTCGTCTTCGAGTACATCGACAGCTCGTGGTCGCTCGAGATCATCCGCGGTGTCGAGAAGGTCGCGCGCCAGCACGGCATGAGTGTCACCCTCACCGAGACGGGCGCTCGGCGATCGACCGGCGAGGGTTGGGTCGAGAGCATCATCTCGCGGAAGCCGGTCGGGGTCATCCTCGTGTTCTCGGACATCGACCCGGCGTACCGGCGCCAGCTCCACACGCGCAACATCCCGGTCGTCGTGGTCGACCCGGCGGGGGACCCGGGCCCGGAGGTCGCCGCCATCGGCTCCACGAACTGGTCCGGCGGGATGGCCGCGACGCGCCACCTCATCGAGCTCGGTCACCGCAGGATCGGCTTGATCTCGGGCCCGCAGGACCTCATGTGCTCGCGGGCGCGGGTCTCCGGCTACCGGTCTGCGCTCGAGGAGGCCGGGATCCCGCTCGACGAGACGATCCTGCGCCGCGGGGAGTTCATCCCGGAGGCGGGGCGCGTCCTGGCGCTCGAACTGCTGCAGCTCGAGGACCGGCCGACCGCGATCTTCGCCGGCAACGACATGCAGGCGTTCGGTGTCTACGAGGCGGCGCGCTCGCTCGGGATCTTGATCCCGGAGCAGCTGTCGGTCGTCGGGTACGACGATGTCCCGCCGGCCAAGTGGGTCGGCCCGGCTCTCACGACCATCCGGCAGCCGCTCATCGAGATGGCCGAGGAGGCGACCCGCCTGGTGCTGAAGCTCCGCTCCGAGACGGTCGACAACATCCGCCTCGACCTCGCCACCTCCCTCGTCGTCCGGGGTTCGACCGCTGCCCCGCCCACCCCCTAGCCCGCGAACTGTCACTCGCCGCTCGTCCCGGCGGTCGGGACTGTGCCGGAGCGACAGTTCGCGGGTAACGGTGGGGATGGGCTGGTGGGCGATGGGTGCGAAAAGTTTCCAATAGGGGATGGGGAAGTTGCGGGGAAACGTACGGCGGGGCTAGCTTCAGGGCACCGCAGCGAAGCGATCCGGAACCCCGGGGCCGCAGCTGCGCGAGCAGCTCGGGAGCGTTGCACATGGCGGGAAGCGGACGGCCGGAACTCCGGGTCGCGATGATCGGATACGGCTTCATGGGAGCCGCACACTCGCAGGCCTGGCGCACCGCACCGCGCTTCTTCGACCTCGACGCGGAACCGGTCATGGCGACGATCGTCGGCCGCAATCCCGAGGCACTCGAGGCGGCCCGAGTGAAGTTCGGCTGGGAGTCGGCCTCGACGGACTGGCGGAGCGTCGTCGCCGACCCGTCCATCGACATCGTCGACGTCTGCACGCCCGGGTCCTCGCACGTCGAGATCGCGATCGCCGCCCTCGAAGCCGGCAAGCACGTCCTCTGCGAGAAGCCGCTCGCCAACAGCGTCGAGGAGGCGGAGCTGATGGTCGCCGCGGCCGAGGCGGCGAGGGCTCGCGGCGTCCGCTCCATGGTCGGCTTCAGCTACCGTCGGGTGCCCGCCATCGGGTACGCCCGCCAGCTCATCGCGGAGGGCGCGCTCGGCGACGTCCGTCAGATCCGCGCGCTCTACCTCCAGGACTGGCTGAGCGACGCGGAGGGTCCGATGACCTGGCGCCTCGACAAGGACCAGGCCGGCTCCGGCTCGCTCGGTGACATCGGCGCGCACGCCATCGACCTCGTGCAGCACCTGACCGGCGCCCGACTCGACACCGTCAGCGGGACGCTCGCCACCTTCGTCACCGAGCGACCACTCCTCGGCGAGACCGTCGGCCTGAGCGGGACCGCCTCGGAGGAACGCGGCGCGGTCACCGTCGACGACGCCGCCTGGTTCACCGCGAAGCTCACGGGCGGACTCGCGGACGGCGCGATCGGTGCCTTCGAAGCGACCCGCTACGCGACCGGCCGGAAGAACGCGCTCCGCATCGAGCTGAGCGGATCGCGCGGAGCCATCGCCTTCGACCTCGAGCGGATGAACGAGCTCGAGGTGTACGACGCCACCGCTCCTGCCGGTAAGCAGGGCTTCACGCGCATCGTCGTCACCGAGCCGGAGCACCCGTACATGGCCGCCTGGTGGCCGACCGGCCACGGCATCGGCTACGAGCACCCGTTCTCGCACCAGGTGCGCGACCTCGTCCAGGCCATCACCGCCGGCACCGATCCCGAGCCGTCCTTCGCCGACGGGCTGCAGGTCCAGCGGGTCCTGCGTGCCGTCGAGTCGAGTGCGGCGAACGGCAGCGCCTGGACACCCACCGACTGATCCGTCCCCATCGCACCATCAGCAGCAGCACCCACCAAGGAGAGAACGCAATGACGCTTCGTACTTCATCCCGTCGTCGGACCCGACTGGCCGCAGTCGCCCTCGGCGTCTCGGCCCTCATGCTCGGCGCGACCGCCTGCTCCAGCGGCGGCGGCGCCCCGAGTGGCAGTGCCACCCTCTGGGGCCTCACCGGCACCGACGAGGACACCGTCCTCGGCCCGTCGCTCAAGGAGTGGAACGCCGCCAACGCCGACGGCCAGGTCGCCGCGACCTACTTCCAGAACGACGCCTACAAGACCAAGATCCGCACGGCCGTCGGCGCGGGCAGCGCTCCGACCATCATCTACAGCTGGGCGGGCGGCACCCTGAACTCCTATGTGGACGCCGGCAAGGTCGCCGACATCACCTCGGAGACCGCGGACGCGAAGGGCAAGTTCCTCGAGTCCGTCTGGAACCAGGGCGTCATCGACGACAAGGTCTACGCGGTGCCGATGAACGCCACCACGCCGATCATGTTCTACTACAACAAGGACGTCCTGAAGGCCGCCGGGGTCGAGGTCCCGACGAACTTCGACGAGATCGTCGACGCCATCCCCAAGCTCAAGGCCGCAGGCGTGGCCCCGTTCTCGCTCGCCGGTGCCTCCAAGTGGCCGTCGCTCATGTGGGAGGAGTACCTCGTCGACCGCGTCGCTGGACCCGAGGCCTTCAACAGGATCATGGCCGGCGAGGCCGACGCGTGGAGCGACCCCGGCATCATCGAGGCGAACGAGAAGATCCAGGAGCTCGTGAAGGCCGGCGCGTTCGTCGACGGCTACGCTTCGGTCACCGCCGACAGCAACGCCGACGTGGCCCTGCTCTACACGGGCAAGGCCGCGATGATGCTCCAGGGCGCCTGGGTCATGACGACCTTCAAGCAGCAGGCGGCCGAGTTCGCCGAGAAGGGTCTCGGTTACACGACCTTCCCCGCCGTCACCGGTGGCAAGGGCGACCCGTCGAACATCGTCGGCAACCCGTCCGGGTACTTCTCCATCTCCGCCTCGGCGACGAAGGAGCAGAAGGCCAGCGCGCTGAAGTACCTCACCGAGGGCGTGTTCGACAAGGGTTACATCGACCGCATGGTGAAGGCCGGCCAGGTGCCGCCCATCACCGACATCGACTCCGAGATCGCGGACGCCGGCGGCGACTTCGGCACGACCGTCTACGACCTGACGAAGAACGCCAAGAACTTCCAGATGTCGTGGGACCAGGCGCTCCCGCCGGCACAGGCGACCGCGCTGCTGACGAACCTCGACCAGCTGTTCAACCTGCAGATCACCCCGCAGGAGTTCTCCGACAACATGAACAAGACGATCGGACAGTGATCTCCCGATGACCGTCACCCGTCCATTGAACGGGGCCCGAGGGGCCGGTGAGGCAGCGATGCGCCGCCGCACCGGCCCCAGTGGCTGGATGGTCGCGCCGGCGCTGGGCTTCTTCCTCGTCTTCGCGATCATCCCGCTCATCGTCGCCCTGTACCTGAGCTTCACCCGCTGGGACGCGATCACCGACCCCGCGTGGGTCGGCCTCGACAACTGGGCTTCCGTCCTCGTCGACCCGGTCGCGATCGACGCGCTCGTCCTGACCCTCAAGGTCATCGTGATCTCCTGGATCGTCCAGACCCCGATCAGCCTGCTGCTCGGGACCTGGACCGCCGGCAAGCAGCGCAACCGGGCCGTCCTCGGCGCGATCTTCTTCCTGCCACTCCTGCTGTCGTCGGCGGCGACGGCCATCGCGTTCAAGGCGATCCTCGACCCCAACTTCGGCCTGTCGGCGTCGCTCGGCATCCCGTTCCTCAAGCAGGACTGGCTCGGCAACCAGCAGCTCGTGCTCTTCGTCGTGATCTTCATCATCGCGTGGCAGTTCGTGCCCTTCCACACGCTCCTGTTCCAGGGTGGCGTGCGGCAGATCCCGGCGTCCCTCTACGAGGCGGCCGAGATCGACGGTGCGGGGACGGTCAAGCAGTTCTTCCACATCACGCTCCCGCAGCTGCGGTACACGCTCGTGACGTCGTCCACGCTCATGATCATCGGTTCGCTCACCTACTTCGACGTGATCTTCGTGCTCACCGGCGGCGTTCCGAGCGCGGGCACCCGCATCCTCCCGATCCTCATGTACGTGACGGGCTTCTCCGCGAGCCAGTTCGGGCAGGCGAGCGTCATGGCGATCATCCTGGCCGTCATCGGTCTCGCCATCGCCCTGCTGCTCACCAAGCTGAGCGGCTTCGCCAAGATGGACAGTCAGCAGGAGGGCCTCTGATGTCAGCGACCAACCCACTCACGAAGCCCGGTGCACTCCCGACCGGGAGCCTCGACACGGTCAGCGTCTCGACCGCCGGGTCCAAGCGCGGACGCCCGGGCGAGCACGAGACGCGAGGCAGACGCCCCCGCGGTGCCCGCCGTAAGCCGAACATCATCGGCGGGATCGGCGCCTGGATCTGGCTGCTCATCATCGTGCTGCCGATCTACTACATCGTCATCACGAGCGTGCGCCCGCAGGCCGGCTTCTTCTCGAGCAACCAGCTCATCCCGCCCACCGACCCGACCCTCGACGGCTACGCGCTCGTCTTGCAGAGCGACTTCTTCCTGTACCTCGGCAACAGCGTCGTCATCACCGTCGCGAGCGTCGCCGTCACCGTGTTCGTCTGCCTCATGGCCGCGTACGCGATCGTGCGCACCAACTCCCGGTTCACGCGGGGAGCGTTCTCGTTCTTCCTGCTGGGCCTCGCGATCCCGCTGCAGGCGACGATCATCCCGCTGTTCTACATGCTCAGCAAGGCGGGACTCTACGACACCCTCCTGGCGCTGATCCTGCCGTCGATCGGCTTCGCGGTGCCCGTCACCGTGCTCATCCTGTCGAACTTCATCCGCGACATCCCCAAGGAGCTGTTCGAGTCGATGACCGTCGACGGGGCGTCGAGCTGGCGGACCCTCGTCTCGCTCGTCCTCCCGCTCGCCCGGCCGGCGATCGTCACCGTCGCGCTCTACAACGCGCTCAACGTGTGGAACGGCTTCCTGTTCCCGCTCGTGCTCACGCAGTCGCCGAGCAACCGCGTGCTGCCGTTGTCGCTGTGGACGTTCCAGGGCTCCTTCAGCGTGAACGTGCCGGCCGTGCTCGCCGCCGTGGTGCTGTCGACCCTGCCGATCTTCATCCTGTACCTGTTCGGCCGACGCCAGTTGATCAGTGGCATGACCGCCGGCTTCAGCAAGTAGTGCCGGTCGCGAGTCGACCGGAGACCGAACCACCCCCTGAGAGGAACACATGACTGACAAGCAGGCGCTCGTGGTGCGAGGCGGCTGGGACGGGCACATGCCCGTCGAGACGACCGCGGCCTTCATCCCCTTCCTGGAGGCGAACGGGTTCACCGTCCGCGTCGAGGACGGGACCACCGTCTACACGGACACCGACTACCTCGACACGGTCGACCTCATCGTGCAGATCAACACGATGAACACCATCGAGCCGGAGGAGTTCGCCGGCCTGCAACGCGCCGTCCTGAACGGGACGGGCATGGCCGGTTGGCACGGCGGGATCGCGGACTCCTACCGCAACAACGCCGACTACCTCCACATGATCGGTGGCCAGTTCGCGCACCACGCCGGCAAGGACCCGGCCGAGCGGACGGGGGAGCAGTCCGACAACTACATCCCCTACACCGTCCACATCACCGAGTACGGCCGGACGCACCCCATCACCGAGGGGATCGAGGACTTCGACCTCGTCACCGAGCAGTACTGGGTGCTGAGCGACGAGTACAACGACGTCCTCGCGACGACGACGCAGGAGGTGCGGCCCTGGGACGCGTGGAACCGTCCCGTCACGGCGCCCGCCATCTGGACCCGCCAGTGGGGGAAGGGCAGGATCTTCGTGTCCGCGCCCGGCCACCGCATCGAGATCGTCGAAGACCCGAACGTCCGCACCATCATCGAAAGGGGCCTGCTGTGGGCAGCACGCTGAACGGGTCATCGGAGAGCACTGGAGGATCCGTCCTCCGGGTCGGCGTCATCGGCGTCGGCAACATCTCGAAGCAGTACTTCGCCGAGTTCCCGAAGCTGCCGAACCTCGAGCTCGTCGTCGTCGCGGACCTCGACCTCGCCCGCGCCGCGGAGGTCGCCGCCGAACAGGGCGTGCGGTCGTCGAGCGTCGACGAACTGCTCGCCGACCCCGAGGTCGACGTCGTCCTGAACCTCACCATCCCGGCCGCGCACGCCGAGGTCGCGCTCCGGGCTCTCGAGGCCGGCAAGCACGTCTACGGGGAGAAGCCCCTCGCGCTGTCGACCGCCGAGGCACGACCGGTGCTCGAGCTCGCGGCGGCGAAGGGCCTCCGCGTCGGCAGCGCGCCGGACACCGTCCTCGGGTCCGGGGTCCAGACGGCGCTCGCCGTGCTCGACAGCGGCGCCATCGGCCGGCCGATCGCCGCGGCCGTCGCCTGGAGCGCTCCGGGACACGAACTGTGGCACCCGGCTCCCGCGTTCTACTATCAGCCGGGTGGCGGACCGCTCCTCGACATGGGGCCGTACTACCTGACGAGCCTCGTGTCGTTCTTCGGTCCCGTCGTGCGGGTGTCGGGCGCGGTCGCGCGGTCGGATCGTGAGCGGTCGGTCGCGACCGGAGCGCTGGCCGGGACGCCGATCCCGGTGCACGAGGAGGTCGACACGCACGTCACCGCGATCCTCGAGCACGCGAACGGGGTGGTCTCGACCGTGACGGTCTCGTTCGAGGTGTGGGCGAGCCGCGCGCCGCTCTTCGAGGTCTACGGGACGGGCGGGACGGTCGCCGTGCCCGACCCGAACCGGTTCTCGGACCCGGTGGAGATCGCGACGGCCGACGACCGCACCTGGCGTGCCGTCCCCGACAGCGCCGGCTTCGTCGACGCCGGGCGCGGGGTGGGCCTGTCGGACCTGGCCGAGGCGATCGAACAGGACAGACCGCATCGGGCATCGGGTGACCTCGCGTTCCACGTGTTGGAGATCATGGAGGCGATCATCGTCGCCGGTCGTGAGCACCGCGTCGTGGAACTGAGCAGCACCGTCGATCGTCCGGCACCCGTGGCCCGCGAACTGTCACTCCGGCACAGTTCCAGCCGCTCGGACTAGCGTCGAGTGACAGTTCGCGGGCAGGGGGAGGGTTAGCGGGCGACCGGAAGCAGGCGGACGTCGGTGAGGGTGCCGTCGGTCACCCGCGCGGTCATCATCGTGCACTCCGGTTGACGACGGCGGTCCGTCGGCGACCCGGGGTTGAGCAGACGCAGACCCGCGGGGGAGACGGTGTCCCACGGGATGTGGCTGTGTCCGAAGACGAGGACGTCGGTGTCGGGGAAGGCCTCGTCGGCCCGTCGCTCGCGACCGGTCGCCGCCCCCGTCTCATGGACGACGGCGAACCGCAGGCCGTCGAGCTCGAAGCGCGCGACCTCGGGAAGACGCGCGCGGAGGCCTAGGCCGTCGTTGTTGCCGAAGACACCGACGAGGCGGGAAGTCCGGGCCTCGAGGGCGTCGAGTGTCGCCTCATCGACCCAGTCACCCGCGTGGACGACGAGGTCGGCCGTGTCGACGGCGGCCCAGACCGCGTCCGGCAGGACCTTCGCCCGCTTCGGCAGGTGGGTGTCGGCGAGGAGGAGCAGCGAGGTCGGCATGGTCCCACGGAAGCGGATCGCGCCGACCTCGTCAACCGGGTGGTGCCCCCGCGCCTGTCCACCGGCACGGGGACCGGGCAGCGGATCCCCGTTCACGGGCACTCCCGCAGGAGGGGCGACTAGGGTGATCCCATGCCCGCAACCGACCTTCGTTTCTCCGGGAGGATCGCCGGCTACGGCACCACGGGCGGCGTCCGCATCGTCCTCGGGCTCTGGTCCACCTCGCCGTTCGGCTCGTTCGCCGACGCGATGATCGAGGACTCCCGCGGCAAACGCCTGCTGCTCGCGCCGACCCAGGAGATCGCCGACTTCATCTCCTCCACGTACACCTTCGACGACGTCGAGATCGGCACCGTCGGCTGGACCCGCCTGCCGACGGGGCTCCGCTTCGTGGGCGGTCCGCTCGACACGACCCTCCGCATCGGCGGGAGCTCTCCGCTCGGTCGTGCGCTCCGGGTGGTCCCCAAACCCGTGGCCGTGAACCCCGTCTGGCTGCAGACGATCGACCCCCTCGCCCGCGTGCTCCAACCCGGCGCCCGGACGGCAGGCTCCGCCGGCAACGGTCGACGCGAGTACTACGGCGTGACCGGCGCCCGCCGCATCACCGCCGCCACCGCGAGCTGGTCCGGTGCCGACCTCGGCACCCTCGCCCGACTCGACCCGCCCGTGCGCTTCGGCTTCGGCTCCGCGCCGGCCGACCCGCACCTCGTCGACATCGTCACCACGGTCCGCCAGCCCGCGTGAGCTGGTCGGGCGTCGCGCTGCTCACCCGCTAGCCGGTGCCGGTGCCGGCGTCGCAGGAGGAGATCCGCGCGGTGGCAGGACGTCACTCAGCCGAACGTTTTGCTGCCGTGCCGATCTCCTGCTGTCGAGCCGCGGACCATCCAGACGTCGACCTCGTCCTCGCGTTCGAGCGTGAAGCCGTGGCGCTCGTAGAGGCGGCGGGCCGGGCTGCCCTGCAAGACGTTCAGGCGGAACGGGCGCGGATCACCGTCATCGGCCAGGAGCTGCGTGAGCACCGCGGTGCCGAGGCCCGCGCCCTGGTGTTCGGGCGCCAGATAGAAGTGCTCCACCCACCGCTCGCCGGGTTCCGGGCGGAGGGCGACCAGCCCGGCCGTGACGCCGTCGACCTCGATCACCGAGGTGTGTTCCGGTCGATATCCGCTGAGGAAGCGCTGACGCACACGGCTCTCGTCGTAGCGGCCGAGGCGCTCGAGGTCGGGTCGCATGACGACGGCACGCAATTCGGCCATCCAGGTCGAGTCGTCGATGGTGGCGGGGCGGAGTGTCCAGGCGGCGGGCATCCATCCAGTCAACCATCCGCGGCCGGAGGCGGGTGAACCGGCGTGTGCTCGGATAGGGGACACTGGAGGGATCGAGCAGAGGGTGTGCGTGTGAGCGAGTCGACAGCGGTCGGGGCGGGTCCAGCGGGCGGATCCGGCATGGGGAGCGGACTCGACTCGGTGCGCCGTCGCAACCTCGGCCGGATCGTCGAGCTCGTGCATCAGGGCGGCGTGCAGTCGCGGTCGGCGCTCACGAGGACGACCGGGCTCAACCGGTCCACGGTCGCCGCGCTCGTCACGGAACTCGCCTCGATCGGTATCGTCACGGAGTCCGTCCCGGTCGGTGGGCAGGGTGTCGGCCGGCCGTCGCCACTCGTCTCAGCCGGCCCGCGAGCCGTCGCCTTCGCAGCGAACCCGGAACTCGACGCGATCACGGTGGCGGCCGTGCGACTCGGCGGCGAGGTCCTCGAGCGCGTGCGTCGCGAGGTCGACACGACACCGACGGCGGCCGAGGCGACGGCGATCATCGCGCAACTGGTCGCGGAACTCGCCGACCGCCTGCCCGAAGAAGCTCGCGGCGGCGGTGGGATCGGGCTGGCGGTCCCCGGTCTCGTCCGGGACGCCGACGGGGTCGTCCGGCTCGCACCGCACCTCGGGTGGGTCGACGAGCCCTTGGTCGAACGGCTGCGTGCCGCGACCGGTCGTGCGGTGTTCGCGGCCAACGACGCGAGTCTCGGCGCCCGGGCGGAGCGGACCTTCGGGGCGGGCCGCGGTATCGACGACCTCGTCTACCTGAACGGTGGCGCGAGCGGTATCGGTGGTGGCATCATCGCCGGCGGCCGACCCGTCGGTGGTGCGCGCGGCTACGCGGGGGAGTTCGGCCACACCTCGGCGACGACCGCCGGCAATGCGCTCGAAGACGCCGTGCGACGCAGCGAGCTCCTCCGTGTCGCCGGTCTCGCCGCCGGGGACGACGCGGTCCTCGAAGCGGCGCTCGCCGAGGGCATCGCGGCCGATCCGGCCGGGGCGATGCGGGAGGAGGTCGTCCGGCAGGCCAGGACGCTCGGACGGGCGCTCGCCGGGACGGTGAACATCCTCGACCCCGAACTCGTCGTCCTCGGTGGGCATCTCGGGATCGTGCTCGAACTGGCGTCGGAGGAGTTGCACGATGCGGTCCGTGAGCGGGCGCTCGTCCCGCCGTTCGAGGACGTCTCGATCGTGCGCGCGGAACTCGGCCAGGACCTCCTGCTCATCGGTGCCGCGGAACTCGCGTTCGATCGACTCATCGCGGACCCCGCCGCCTGGTGATCGTCACCCTGGGTGCTGTCGGCCTGGTGGTCAGCGCGGTGCGCCGACGTGAGATGTGCTCACCCGGTGTCAGCGCGGTGCGCTGACGCGAGATCGCGCGAATCGGCGTGGGAGCGGGGCGTGGACCTGAGCGCGGGTCTCCAGAGGGGCGCGCTCACGCGTGTGACCCGCGCTCACGTCAGCGCACCGCGCTGGCACCACCACCACCACCACACCAGACGCGACCTCGAAGGGGTCAGAAGGCCGGGCGACCCGTCGACTTCCGCACGATCAGCTCCGGCTCGATCGTTCCGCGGTACCCGACGGCGTCGACCTCGAGGTTGCCGAGCAACCGCGCGACACAGCGACGCCCCAGCTCGTCGAAGTCCTGCCGCACGGTCGTGAGCGGCGGCCAGAAGTGCGGTGCCTCCGGGATGTCGTCGAACCCCACGATCGACACGTCCCGGGGCACGTCGTACCCCTCGTCGCGGATCGCGTGGATGAGACCGAGCGCCATCTGGTCGTTCGAGGAGAAGATCGCCGTGAAGTCGCGCACCCGCATGAGTTCGATCCCGGCGCGATACCCGAAGTCGGCGGTCCAGTCACCGAGGATCGGCGCGGTCGTCGGCACGTCCTGCGCGCTCATCTCGGCGAGGAAGCCGTGCATGCGCGCCTCCGCCTCGATCCAGTCCTGCGGGCCGGCGAGGTGGTAGATGTTCCGATGCCCGAGCTCGATGAGGTGCCGCGTCGCCAAGCGTCCACCGGCGACCTGGTCGACACCGATCGAGTGGTCGTCGAGGTCACCGCCGGACTGCACCGCGATGAACGGCACCCGTACCTGCAGCTCCTCGATCGCCCGGAACACCCGGACCTGCGGCGCGATGACCACGATGCCGTCGACCGACTGCGCGAGCAGATGCTCGACGGCGGCGACGATCGACGCGTCGGAGACGTCGGGCAGGTTCGCCGTGCTGACGAGGTACCCGGCGTCCTTGCTCGCGTTCTCGATCGCCTGGATCATGCTCGCCGGACCGTACTGCGACCGCTGGCTCGCGAGCACGCCGATCGTCCGCGACCGACTCGTGACGAGCGCCCTGGCCGCCCGGTTCGGACGGTAGTTGACCTCGTCCATGACGGCGAGGACCCGGTCGCGGGTGGAGTCGCGGATGCTCGGGTGGTTGTTGAGCACTCGCGAGACCGTCTGGTGGGAGACCCCGGCCAGGCGCGCGACATCACGGATATTGGGGGCTCGCCCCCGTTCGGCGTCGTCGCTCACGGATTCCTCGGACCTCGATGTGCACGGTCACATTTCGTGCTGCACCCATTATGCACACGCCTCAGGCCGCCGACGGATCGGGTCCCCCAGGGCGCGTGGAGCCACGGAGGGGTCCGCGAGGGTACCGTTGGGGGATGGATACCGAAAGCGTCGCCCGCGTCATCGAAGCCACCGACTTCTCGGGCGTCGTGCTCGTCAAGCGCGGTGACGAGACGCTCTTCGAGGCCGCCCGAGGCCTCGCCTCGCGGGAGCGCGACGAACCCATCACGCTCGACACCCGCTTCGACACGGCCTCCATCACGAAGCTCTTCACCGCCGCCGCCGTGCTCCAGCAGGTGGACGCCGGACACATCGACCTCGACGAGTCGATCCACGAGTACGTCGACCTCGACGGCACCACCATCCGCCGCGACGTCCAGCTGCTCCACCTGCTCACCCACACCTCCGGCATCGCCGACGACGCCGACGAGACCGCCGGCGAGAGCTACGACGACCTCTGGGCGGAGCGCCCGGCCTCGTCGATCCGCGAGACCGCCGACCTCCTGCCGCTCTTCGCCGACAAGGAGCCGCTCGCGGCCCCCGGCGAGGAGGCGAACTACGTCAACGCGGGCTACGTGCTGCTCGGGCTCGCGCTCGAGGGGGTGACGGGGCTGCCCTACCGCCAGCTCGTCGAGCAGCAGGTGTTCGCGCTCCTCGGCATGGACCACTCGGGCTTCGTCGACCGCCGGACGGGCGAGCCCGGCCTGGCCGAGGGGGGCGACGTCGACGACGACGGCGTCTGGCACTCGAACGCCGAGGCGTTCCCACCGCTCGGCGGCCCGGACGCCGGTGCACAGTCCACCGCGGGCGACCTCATCACCTTCCTGCGCGCCGCCCGCGACGCGAAGATCCTCACCGCCGAGCTGACCGAGGAGTTCACCTCCCCGCAGATCGAGGTCGACGAGGAGATCTCCTACGGCTTCGGCTTCGAGTTCGACGTCGACGAGGACGGCCAGGTGCGATCGATGTACCTCGACGGCGTCAACCCCGGTGCGAGCGGCATCGTGCGCACCTACTTCGGCCCGACCGCCGCCGACGCCATCGACGTCGTCGTGCTGTCGAACTCCGAGGACGGCGCCTGGGACGTCATCCGCGCGATCGACGCCGAACTCTAGGCGTCCACTGGGATCTGCCGGGCACATCCCCGGTTTCCGGCCATGCCGATCGGGGCGTAGCTGCGCCCCCGGCACGTGCTTGCACGGGCACGCTGAGAGCGCGACCATGCCCCGGCAATCGCCGGTTATGAAAATGAGACCCATCCCGACTTGACATCAGGTGGAGGTCTGGGGCTATCGTGTGACACACAATGTGAACGGTCACATTCGGAGTGACGAGGAAGTCGACGTGGGAACGAAGCGCAATGGAGCGAGCAGGTCGGCGATGAGCCGCCTCCCGATCCACGGCACCGATCGATCCGACCACAGCTCCCTCTCGGCCCGGCTCTCCGCCGGCCACCTCTCCCTGCACCCTCGCCGGCACCACGACGAGGCGCCCGCACCCGCACCCGCGAACGCCACGTAACCGACGAGCGGCCTCGATGAGCTGGACACATCGGAGCCGTCCGACCTGCGCATGACAATGACGTCCAAGCAACTCCCTAGGGAAGGAACCACACAGTGAAGAAGAGAATGCTCCTCGCCACGCTGGCCGCAGGCACGATGATCGTGTCGCTCGCCGGCTGCTCCGGCGGTGCAAGCGGCGGATCGGGCGGCGGCGAAGGCGACGGCAAGCTCGTCGGCGTCGCGATGCCCACCAAGAGCTCCGAGCGCTGGATCCAGGACGGCAACGCCGTCAAGGAGCAGCTGGAGAAGGAGGGCTTCAAGGTCGACCTGCAGTACGCCGAGGACGACATCCCGACCCAGGTCTCGCAGATCGAGAACATGATCACCAAGGGCGCCTCCGTCCTGATCATCGCCTCGATCGACGGCACCACGCTCACGAGCGTGCTGCAGGAGGCCAAGGACGGCGACATCCCCGTCATCGCCTACGACCGCCTGATCCGCGACAGCGAGAACGTCGACTACTACGCGTCGTTCGACAACTACAAGGTCGGCGTGCAGCAGGCCAACTCGGTCCTCAACGGCCTCGGCCTCGTCGACCTCGAGGGCAAGCCCACCGAGGGCGCACCCGCCGGTCCGTTCAACATCGAGATGTTCGCCGGCTCGCCCGACGACAACAACGCCACGTTCTTCTGGGACGGCGCTCAGGACACCCTGAAGCCGTTCATCGACGCGGGCACCCTCAAGGTCGCCAGCGGTCAGACCTCCTTCGAGCAGGCTGCAACGCTCCGTTGGGACGGTGAGACCGCGCAGAAGCGTATGGAGAACATCCTCACGTCGACCTACTCCGACGGCAGCAAGGTCAACGCGGTCCTGTCGCCCTACGACGGCATCTCGCGAGGCATCATCTCGGCGCTGACCGACGCCGGCTACTCGGTGGGCGACGGCTGGCCCGTCATCTCCGGCCAGGACGCCGAGCTCGACTCGGTCAAGGCCATCGAGTCCGGCGAGCAGTACGCGACCATCTTCAAGGACACCCGCCAGCTGGCGAGCGAAGCCGTCAAGATGGCCGTCGCCGTGCTGAACGGTGAGAAGCCCGAGGTCAACAACACCGAGGACTACGACAACGGCAAGAAGGTCGTCCCGTCCTTCCTCCTCGAGTCGCAGATCGTCGTCAAGGACAACATCCAGGAGGTCCTCGTGGACTCCGGGTACTGGACCGAAGACGAGATCAAGGGCTAGTCAGTCCTGCAACACCCCTTTCGACAGGCTCAGGGAACGGAATCACTTCCGATCCCTGAGCCTGTCGGAGGGCCCGGTTCAACGACGATCACCTGTAAGGAGACACGGTGTCAGGCGAGACCACGAGCATCCTCGAGATGCGCAACATCATCAAGACCTTCCCCGGCGTCAAGGCCCTCTCGAACGTCACGCTCGATGTGCAGCGCGGTACCGTGCACGCCATCTGCGGTGAGAACGGCGCCGGCAAGTCGACGCTCATGAAGGTGTTGTCCGGCGTCTACCCGTTCGGCACCTACGAGGGCGACATCGTCTTCGAGGGCGAGACGATGGAGTTCAAGGACATCCGCGACTCGGAGTCCAAGGGCATCGTCATCATCCACCAGGAGCTGGCCCTCAGCCCCTACCTCTCCATCGCGGAGAACATCTTCCTCAACAACGAGCTGAAGGGGCCGCTCGGCCTCATCGACTGGAACCGCACCAACCAGGAGGCGGCAGCACTGCTCGCCCGGGTCGGCCTGCGGGAGAACCCGACGACCAAGATCCTCGAGATCGGCGTCGGCAAGCAGCAGCTCGTCGAGATCGCGAAGGCCCTCTCGAAGCGCGTGAAGCTCCTCATCCTCGACGAGCCGACCGCAGCATTGAACGACGAGGACTCCGACCACCTGCTCGACCTGATCCTGCACCTCAAGGAGCAGGGCATCACGTCGATCATCATCAGCCACAAGCTCAACGAGATCAAGAAGGTCGCCGACACCGTCACGGTCATCCGCGACGGCAAGACCATCGAGACGATCGTGAAGAACGACGTCACCGAAGAGCGCATCATCAAGGACATGGTCGGCCGCGACCTCGAGCACCGCTACCCGGACCACACGCCGAACATCGGCGAGGAGATCCTGCGCGTCGAGGACTGGACCGCCCACCACCCGCAGGACCCGACCCGCGTGATGGTGGACGCCGTCAACCTCAACGTCCGCGCCGGTGAGATCGTCGGCATCGCCGGCCTCATGGGCGCCGGCCGCACCGAGTTCGCGATGAGCCTGTTCGGTCAGTCGTACGGCAGCCGGATCAGCGGCAAGGTGTTCAAGAACGGCACCGAGATCCGCACCCGCACGGTGTCCGAGGCGATCGACAACGGCCTCGCCTACGCCACCGAGGACCGCAAGTACTACGGCCTCAACCTCATCGAGGACATCAAGCGGAACATCTCGATGGCCTCGCTGAAGAAGCTCGAACGCGGCGGACTCGTCAACGACAACGAGGAGTACAAGGTCGCCGAGGAGTACCGGAAGAGCATGAACATCAAGGCTCCGAACGTGCTCGCGAAGACCGGGAAGCTCTCGGGCGGCAACCAGCAGAAGGTCGTCCTCTCGAAGTGGATCTACTCCGACCCCGACGTCCTCATCCTCGATGAGCCCACCCGTGGCATCGACGTCGGCGCGAAGTATGAGATCTACACGATCATCAACCGCCTCGCCGCCGAGGGGAAGGGCGTCATCGTCATCTCCTCCGAGCTCCCCGAGCTCATCGGCATCTGCGACCGCATCTACGCCCTCAGCGAGGGCCGCATCACCGGCGAACTGCCGATCGAGGAAGCGAACCCCGAAGCGCTCCTCAAACTCATGACCATGGAGAAGCCCCGCTGACGCGGGCGCGGACGGATCGAAGGAGAACCGCAATGTCCGATCTGGACACCAAACCCACCGTCCCGGCAGGCGACGGTACCGCCGCCGGCGGCCTCGTCAACCCGGCCACCAACCGCTTCACGAGCTGGCTGACCCACATCCTCAGCGACCTCGGCAAGAACGGCATCTTCATCGCCCTCCTGCTCGTCGTCGTGTTCTTCGCCGTCATCACCGACGGCATCCTGCTGCGGCCGCAGAACATCTCCAACCTGATCGTGCAGAACGGGTACATCCTCGTCCTCGCGATCGGCATGGTGATGGTCATCATCGCCGGCCACATCGACCTGTCGGTCGGTTCCGTCGCGGCCTTCGTCGGTGCGGTGTCCGGTGTGTTCGCCGTGCAGATGCAGATGCCGTGGTGGATCGCCGTCATCCTGTCGCTCGCCATCGGCGCGCTCGTCGGTGTCTGGCAGGGCTTCTGGATCGCCTACGTCGGGATCCCGGCGTTCATCGTGACCCTCGCCGGCATGCTCATCTTCCGCGGCCTCGCGCTCGTGGTCCTCGGCAACGCCAACATCGGTTCCTTCCCGGCGGAGTACCGCGCGCTCGGCAACGGCTTCCTGAACGACGTGTTCGGTGACTTCCCGATCGACCCGCTCACGCTCGGGATCGGCGTCATCGCCGTCGTCGGCCTCGTCGTGCAGCAGGTCCGCACGCGCCTCGGCCGTCAGAAGTACGGCCAGGAGACCGAGCCGTTCCCGTGGTTCGTCGCCAAGCTCGTCCTCATCATCGCGGGCATCGGCTTCTTCGTGTACGCCCTCGCCGCGTACAAGGGCATCCCGGTCACGCTCATCGTGCTGGCCGTCCTCGTGCTCGTCTACGGCATCGTCATGAACCGCTCGGTCTTCGGCCGCCACATCTACGCGATCGGTGGCAACCGTCACGCCGCGGAGCTGTCCGGCATCAAGACCCGCAAGGTCGACTTCTTCCTGTTCGTCAACATGGGCTTCCTCGCGGCGCTCGCGGGCCTCATCTTCACGGCCCGCCTGAACCTCGCCGGTCCGAAGGCCGGTGATGGCTTCGAGCTCGAGGCGATCTCCGCCGCCTTCATCGGTGGAGCCGCGGTGCAGGGTGGCGTCGGTACCATCGGCGGCGCGATCATCGGCGGTCTCATCATCGGTGTGCTGAACAACGGTATGTCGATCATCGGCCTCGGCATCGAGTGGCAGCAGGCCGTCAAGGGTCTCGTGCTGCTGCTGGCCGTCGCGTTCGACGTCTACAACAAGCGCCGCAGCGGCGGACGCTGATCCCGAGGTCCGCGACCGCGGAACCCGGATCGATCCGACGCATGGACATCCACCACGGAGGCGAGAGCACCGGCGACCTGGCCGGTGCCCTCGCCTCCGTGCGTGGTGGCGAGGCGACCGCCCCGCCCGAGTCCTCGTCGGCCATGCCGGCGCTCGCTGTCCTGCGGGACGGCACGCCGCTGCTGGAGGTGCCCTTCAGCACGGTGCACGCCGTGCTCGGCCCGGTCTCCGCGCTCCGGCACCTGATCGCGCGGTTGTCCGGTACGGCTCCCGCCCCGCGCGGCGTGACCAGGTCGTCCGGTTCCGAGACGGTGCTCGTCGCCGGTCGACCGGCACGGTTGTCGTCCCGGGCCGCATCGAGCGCCTCCGGGGTGGCCGTCGTGACGGCCGGGCAGGCCATCAGCTGGTCGCAGACCATCGGCGAGAACGTGCTGCTCGGTTCCGAGCGTGCCGCGGGCCTGCGGGAGACGGTCGTGCGGCTCCTCCGAGGACCGTCCGCCGACCGGACGTCCGTGGAGCAGAGCGATGCCGCGCGGATCCGCCGCGCTCTGCGTATCGTCGGGCTCGACCGGTCACCCGCGGACCCCGCCGGTGCCCTGTCGGTCGTGGAGCGTCGGCTCGTGGAGCTGGCCAGGGCGGTCGCCGCGGAGGCCTCGCTCATCGTGATCGACGACAGCGGACCCGCGCTTCGAGCGGACGAGGTCGAGCGCTGGCGGCAGGCGATGGTCGAGGTGGCCCGAGTTCCTCGAGCCGCCGGCCCAGCACCCGGCGTCCTGCTCGCGACCGGGGCCGTCACCGGGCTGGCGGGCGTCGCATCGACCGCGACCGTGCTGGCCGTCGGCGGTGCCCACTCGCCCTCGATCCGACTGACTCCCGACAGCGGTGAACGCGAGGTGCTCGAAGCCATGGCCGATGGTGCGCTCGCCCTCGACGCCGCAGGTCCGGCCGGGGCCCGCTCGTGGACACCGGGTACCGCGACGGTTCCCACGGATCGGGTGTCGGGCACCGGCCTCGCCGTCGAACACTGGACCGCGAGCCACCCCGCGGACCCCGAGCGGACCGTCGTCGACGACCTGTCCTTCGCCTGCGCACCGGGGGAGGTGCTCGGGCTGTTCGGTCCGCCCGACTCCGGTGCCGGGGAGGTGCTGCTGAGCGTCTTCGGGCGGTCGTATGGCGCACGGACCCGCGGTTCGGTGGCGCTCGACGGTGCTGTGGCCGACGTCTCGACGACGGACCTGGCGCGCGCCGCGGGGGTGCTCTACACGACCGAGCATCCGATCCGCTTCGACCTCTCCTTCCTCGGCGGAGTGCCGTCGAGCGTCTCCCCGGACGCCCTCACGAGGATGGTCAGGCTGGGTGTGGCCGACCCGCGCCGCGACTACCGGGCGACGACCGTGCCGAGTGGCCTGGTCGCCGCACTCCCCGGCGTGCACCGCGGACCGGACGCCGACCAGTTCACGGAGTCGCTCCGGATCATCGCGGACACGGGGGCACGCGCCGTGCTGCTCGCCGAACCGTTCGGTGCGACGGGCCCCCCCGGCTCCGAGGACGGACGTCGGCGGGCTGAGCGGTGCGCCCTGATCCGATCGCTCGCGGCGTCTGGCCGGGCGGTCGTCGTCTCGAGCGAGGACCCTGCGGCGCTCGCGGCCGTCTGCGACCGGGTCGTCGCCGTCCGCGCGGGCCGGATCGTGGGGACCGTGGGCGCGGTCGGCGTCGCGGATGCCGAGCGTCTCGACGCACGCGCCGTCATCGAGACGATGGGCGGTCTCGCATGAGTCGAGATCGCAGGAGTCGAGATCGCCTCGTCCCGTCCGTGGCCACGGCAATATACAACGTTGTACACTGGAGTGCGGCCCAGCCCTGGTCCACCCGAACGAGCAGTCGCCCACACGCGCTTCACCACAGCATCGCGAATCAACCGAGCACCAGATCGACGAAGGAGTCCCACCGGTGAACACCGAGCAGAACCCGGCCGCCAGCGCCCCCGAGCAGGCGACCGCCACCCACGCCGAGACCTACACGATCGGCGTCGACTTCGGCACGCTGTCCGGCCGAGCCGTCGTCGTGCGAGTGTCCGACGGCGCCGAACTCGGGTCGGCGGTGCTCGACTACCCGCACGCCGTCATGGATCGGGAGCTCGCCTCCACCGGCGCCGCGCTGCCGCCCGACTGGGCGCTGCAGGTGCCGGCCGACTACGTCGCCGTCATGCAGTCCGCCGTGCCGCGCGCCGTCGAGGCCGCCGGGATCGACCCCGCCGCCGTCATCGGCATCGGCACCGACTTCACCGCCTGCACGATGGTCCCCGTCATCGCCGACGGGACGCCGCTCAACGAGCTGCCCGAGTACGCTGACCGCCCACACGCCTACGTGAAGCTGTGGAAACACCACTCCGCGCAGCCGCAGGCGGACCGCATCAACGAGCTCGCCGCCAAGCGGGGCGAGTCCTGGCTGCCGCGATACGGCGGGCTCATCTCGAGCGAGTGGGAGTTCGCCAAGGGGCTCCAGCTCCTCGAGGAGGACCCCGAGCTCTACGAGCGCATGGACCACTGGGTCGAGGCGGCCGACTGGATCATCTGGCAGCTCACCGGCACCTACGTCCGCAACGCCTGCACCGCCGGCTACAAGGGCATCTACCAGGACGGCGCCTACCCGAGCCACGAGTTCCTCGCGGCCCTCAACCCCGCCTTCGAGCGCTTCGCCGACGACAAGGTCGCGCACGAGATCGGTGAGCTGGGCGCCGCCGCAGGCACCCTGTCGGCCGAGGCCGCTGGGTGGACCGGTCTCCGTGAGGGCATCGCGGTCGCGGTCGGGAACGTCGACGCGCACGTCGCGGCACCCGCGGCGCAGGCCGTCTCGCCCGGCCAGATGGTCGCGATCATGGGCACCTCCACCTGCCACGTCATGAACGGCGACGTCCTCCGCGAGGTCCCGGGCATGTGCGGCGTCGTCGACGGCGGCATCATCGCCGGCCTCTACGGCTACGAGGCCGGGCAGTCCGGCGTCGGCGACATCTTCGCCTGGTACGTCGCGAACCAGGTCCCCGCCCGATACACCGAGGAGGCTGCGGCGCGCGGCGTCAGCATCCACGAACACCTCACCTCCCTCATCCAGGACCAGCCGGTCGGCGCGCACGGCCTCGTCGCCCTCGACTGGCACTCCGGCAACCGCTCGGTCCTCGTCGACCACGAGCTCTCCGGCACCGTCCTCGGCCTGACGCTCACCACCCGCACCGAGGAGGTGTACCGCGCATTGTTCGAGGCGACGGCCTTCGGCACCAGGAAGATCGTCGAGACGTTCAACGCCTCGGGCGTCCCCGTCACCGAGTTCATCGTCGCCGGCGGTCTGCAGCGGAACCCCTTCCTCATGCAGACCTACTCCGACATCCTCCGCCTGCCGATCTCGATCACCGCGAGCGACCAGGGGCCCGCGCTCGGCTCGGCCATCCACGCCGCCGTCGCCGCCGGAGCCTACCCGGACGTCCCTGCGGCCAGCGCCGCCATGGGCAAGGTGAACCGCGCCGTCTACACGCCGAACGAGGCGGCGGCCGACGCGTACGACCTGCTCTACGCGGAGTACGCGACGCTGCACGACTACTTCGGTCGTGGCGCCAACGACGTCATGAAGCGCCTGAAGCGCATCCGCCGAGCCGCCCTCGGTGGCCGCGTCGACGGCCTGCCGACCGACACCGAGACCACCGCCCTCGAAGGAGCAACCGCGTGAACACCTACTCGCCCGAGATCGAGGTCGCGATCGCGCGCGTCCGGTCCGACGTCGCCAAGCTGCACGGCGAGCTCGTCCGGTACGGGCTCGTCATCTGGACCGGCGGCAACGTCTCCGGTCGGGTGCCGGGAGCCGACCTCTTCGTCATCAAGCCCTCCGGCGTCGACTACGACGACCTCGCACCCGAGAACATGATCCTCTGCGACCTCGACGGCAACGTCATCCCGGGCACGCCAGGCGCTGAGCGGTCGCCGTCGAGCGACACCGCGGCGCACGCATACGTCTACCGGCATATGCCCGAGGTCGGTGGCGTCGTCCACACCCACTCCACCTACGCGGTGGCCTGGGCGGCACGTGCCGAGCCCATCCCGTGCGTCATCACGGCGATGGCGGACGAGTTCGGCGGGGAGGTCCCGATCGGTCCGTTCTCGATCATCGGCGACGACTCGATCGGACGCGGCATCGTCGAGACGCTCACCGGTCACCGCTCGCGCGCGGTGCTCATGCAGAACCACGGGCCGTTCACGATCGGGAAGGACGCCCGCGACGCCGCGAAGGCCGCGGTCATGGTCGAGGACGTCGCCCGCACCGTGCACATCTCGCGTCAGCTCGGCGAGCCGAAGCCCATGCCGACCGAGGCGATCGACGCCCTGTTCGACCGATACCAGAACGTCTACGGCCAGGCGCCGCAGGGCGCGCTCTGACCAGAACGACCTCCGGTCCCCGCGCCGTTCCCGGTCCCTGAGCCTGTCGAAGGGCAGGGACCGCCGCACCGAACTCCGGTCCCTGAGCTTGTCGAAGGGCCCACCCACTCAGAAAGCAGACCCACCCATGCCGAAGCCCACCACCACGCTCGACCACTACACCGTCTGGTTCCTCACCGGCAGCCAGAACCTGTACGGCGAGGAGACCCTCCGTCAGGTCGCCGAGCAGTCCCAGGCCATCGCCGCCGAGCTCGGCGCCGCCGCCGACGTCCCCGTGCGGATCGAGTGGAAGCCCGTCCTCAAGGACTCCGAGTCGATCCGTCGCGCCATGCTCGACGCGAACGCCGACGACAGCGTCATCGGTCTCGTCACCTGGATGCACACCTTCAGCCCGGCCAAGATGTGGATCGCCGGCCTCGACGCGCTGCAGAAGCCGCTGCTGCACCTCCACACGCAGGCGAACGTCGAGCTGCCGTGGTCGGAGATCGACTTCGACTTCATGAACCTCAACCAGGCGGCACACGGCGACCGCGAGTTCGGGTACATCCAGACGCGTCTCGGCGTCGCCCGCAAGACGGTCGTCGGCCACGTCTCCGACCCGCGCGTCCAGCGTGAGGTCGGCACCTGGCAGCGCGCCGCCGCCGGTTGGGCGGCCACGCACGAGCTCAAGCTCGCACGCTTCGGCGACAACATGCGGTACGTCGCCGTCACCGAGGGCGACAAGACCGAGGCCGAGCTGCGCTTCGGGGTGCAGGTCAACACCTGGAGCGTCAACGAGCTCGCCGAGGCCGTGCACGCGTCGACGGACGCCGACATCGACGCGCTCGTCGCCGAGTACGAGGAGCTGTACGACGTCGTCCCCGAGTTGCGGAAGGGTGGCGAGCGGCACGAGTCGCTCCGCTACGGCGCCGCGATCGAGCTGGGCCTGCGCTCCTTCCTCGAGGCCGGCGACTTCGCCGCGTTCACGACGAGCTTCGAGGACCTCGGCGAGCTGCGTCAGTTGCCGGGCCTCGCCGTCCAGCGCCTCATGGCCGACGGCTACGGCTTCGGCGCGGAGGGCGACTGGAAGACGGCCGTCCTCGTGCGTGCCGCGTCCGTCATGGGCGCCGGCCTCCCCGGTGGCGCCTCGCTCATGGAGGACTACACGTACCACATGGAGCCCGGCAACGAGCTCATCCTCGGGGCGCACATGCTCGAGGTCAGCCCGACGCTCTCCTCGGCTCGTGCCACCCTCGAGGTGCACCCGCTCGGCATCGGTGGCAAGGAGGACCCGGTGCGCCTGGTCTTCACGGCCGACTCCGGCCCCGCCGTGGTCGTCGCGATGAGCGACATGCGCGACCGCTTCCGGCTGACGGCGAACGTCGTCGAGGTCGTCCAGCCCATCGAGGCCCTGCCGAAGCTGCCCGTCGGGCGCGCCGTGTGGAAGCCGGCTCCGGACTTCGCGACCTCCGCCGCTGCCTGGCTCACCGCCGGCGCCGCGCACCACACCGTCATGTCGACCGCCGTCGGGGTCGAGGTCTTCGCCGACTTCGCGGAGATCGCCAAGACCGAGCTCCTCGTGATCGACGAGTCGACCACCACGCGCGACTTCCAGCGCGAGGTCCGTTGGAACAACGCGTACTACCGCCTGGCCCAGGGGTTCTAGCCTCGGGACGATCCGACCGAGACGGTCTCCTGCCCACCAGCGGGAGGCCGTCTCGCGTCGTGCTGTCGTCGATCGTGCGGTGCGACGACGGCGCTTGCTAGCCTGGGGCGACGCGCCGGGGGTGGCGCACTGAACGACGGGGGTCGACCGATGACGGATGTGTTCACGCGGCCGGAGCAGCACGAACCGGGCGACCAGAGGACGGCCGAGCCGACGAGGCTCGGATGGAAGCTCGCGATCGGTGGGACCGTCCTCGTCGCCGGTGTCGGAGCGGTCCTCGCGATCGTCGCAGCGACGGGCGGGTTCACCGCCGCCGACCCGGCGGCCGCCGAGCGGGCGATGGAACGGTGCATCGCGGAGCGGGCGAGCAGCATCGTCGACGCCGGCGACCGTACCCCGGCCGAGGCCGCCGCCGAGGGATGTGCGCTCGATGCGGAGTCGGACACCTTCCTCGACGAGTACGGCGACTGACCCGTACCCGTCCGGACGCGCTAGGGGAGGAGTCCGACGACGGCGCCGACAGCGAAGAGCGCCAGCGCGCTCCACATGAGGATGTCGTCGGTACTCATACGGAGCTTGAGGCGTCGGCCGCGAGTGCTGACGCGGCCGACCATCGCGTCGGGCGCCGGTGCGACCGTCTCGGTGCTCCGTCGGTCGCCCCGGGTCTCGCGCCACCGGGCCCAGCGCTCGACACGGTCGTCCACGGCGTCGACAGCGGCGGCGATGTCCTGCCAATCGTCGACCTTCGTCGTGACGAGGTCGTCGGTGGTCACGAGGAGGAGCCAGTCGTCGACGATCTCGACGTCGAAGCCGCGCACGTGGTCGAGGAGGCGCGCCATCACGTCGGGCGTGAACAGGTAGAGCGCGTCCGCCTCGTAGCCGATCGGGCAGTAGAGGTGGAAGTGTCGGTCGAAATCGCCCTCGAGCTCCAGTCGCTGAGTGCCCACCGGGGCGCTCGCGGCGCTCATGCCGCGGCGTCGGCCGTCCTGCGCGCGGAGCACCAGGTGTGGCAGGGCGATCGGTATCCGGAGCGCGCAGTAGCCGCCGAAGGGGGCCGCGAGGTTCTTCCGGTTTCCGGTGATCTCGTAATTCGTGATCTCGATGCCGCGCGGTTGGCGGCTTCGGAGGACGCGGTGAAGGTTCAGTGCACCGCGGTTCCGCCAGGGCATGTCGCGCGGCGCCGCAACGGGGCCGACCAGGTAGTCGAATCCGTTCGCCTCGGCGAAGGCGACGAGACGGAGGTGCGTGCGTCGCATGGTCCTGCGTGACCAGACCCTGACCGTCGTCCGGACGAGGATCACGGCGACGGTGACCATGGCCAGCGCGAGCGTTCCCAATCCGAAGGCGAGTCGTGCAGCATCCGCGCCGTGTTGTGCGAGCGCCAGGACGCCGATCAGCGTGAAGAGCGGGATGCTCAGCAGTCCGCCCACCGTGCCGATCGTGGTCGTGATCCGGCGCGCCCGCCCGATGCGGTCGAGGGCGTCGGGCTGTTCGGCGACGAAGGCTCGCCATTGCTCTCGAACCTCGCGACGGGGAAGCGGCCGGGTGAGCGCACTCGTGTCGAGTGGTTCGGGGAGTGCCTGCACGTTCACCAGCCTAGTTCCGCGTCGAGGCGCGGCCCGCTCAGTCGGGGGCGTCCGTCGGGGCCTCGTATCCGACCGGCAGCTCGGGGACGGTGCTCGTGCCAGTGTGGAACGCGGTGACCGCCAGAAGCGTCGGGTTCGGCGCTTCCTCGGGGTGGCCCGCCTCGTCGGTGACGTCGGGGACGAGCTCGATCGTCAGCCGGTCGGTGGTGACCGGTTCGAACACGTGCACCCTCGAGACGCCGACGGAACCGGCTCCGACGAGCGTGCGGCCGTCCGCTGTCCGGACCTCGTGGCGGTCGACGAGCTGTCCGGCTGCGAGGTCCTCGTGCAGCCGGAGGTGATCGATGGTGACCTGCTCCGCGAACGTGACGGTGACCGTCGACCCGTCGGTGGTCAGCGTTCCCGGGATCGGCTGTGCGAAGCGTCGGTCGCGCTCCGCGGCCCAGGCGGTCACGCGTTCCACATCGGCGTCGGGGAGGAGCCCGCGAGTGTCTGGTGGGAGATTGAGGAGCAGGTTCGCTCCGAGTCCGACGGACCGGTAGAAGATCGCGAGCAGATGCTCGACCGACTTCGGCTCGTCGTCCGGGTGCCAGAACCAGCCGCGGCGGATCGAGACGTCGCACTCGGGCGGCAGGTAGAGGGCCTCCTCGAACCGGCTGGTGACGACCGTGTAGTTGCTGAAGTCGGTGTGGTCGACGACGTACCGCACCGGGTCTTCGGCAAGACCGTTCTCGTTACCCACCCAGCGGATCGTCGGGGCGCCCATGTTGAACACCATCGCCTGCGGCTGGAGTCGTTCGATGATGGCGGTGATGCCGGGCCAGTCGTAGGTGTACCCCTCGGACCCGGCGCCGTCGAACCACAGCTCGACGAGCTCGCCGTAGTTCGTGCACAGTTCGGTGAGCTGCCGGGCGTACACCTCGGCGTAGCGCGCCTCGTCGGCGTATTCGGGAGCGTGGCGATCCCACGGCGAGAGGTACAGCCCCAGTCCGAGGCCCGCCTCGCGACAGGCCGCTGCAAGCTCGGCCACGATGTCGCCGTGGCCGTCCCGCCACGGAGAGGATGCGACGCTGTAGTCGGTCGTCGCGGTCGGCCAGAGACAGAACCCGTCGTGATGCTTCGCGGTGAGGATGACGTATCGGGCGCCGATCGAGGCCGCCACGCGCACCCACTGCCGTACATCGAGGTCGCTCGGATCGAAGCTCGAGGCGGGCAGGGTGCCGTCGCTCCACTCCTTGCCGGCGAAGGTGTTGACGCCGAAGTGGAAGAACACGCCGAAGCCGTCCTGTTGCCAGCGCAACTGGCCCCCGCTCGGGACGGGACGGTGCTGGCGGTGGTGCGACTGTTGACTCACTTGACTCCTCCTGCTGCGACGCCTCGGTGGAACCATCGTTGCAGCACGATGAACACCACGAGGACCGGGACGACGGCGATGATGGATCCGGCCATCGCGACCCTGGGGTCGAACCCGAACGACGACGCCGAGAGTCGTGCGAGTCCGAGCGAGACGGTGAACGACGACTCGCTCCGCAGGACGAGGAGCGGCCAGAGGAAGTCGTCCCAGGCGGTGATGAAGGAGTTGACGACGACGACGAGCATCGCGCCGATGGACGACGGCAGGAAGAGGGCGGTGAACCGCTGCCACTCCGAGGCTCCGTCGAGGAAGGCGGCGTCCTCGATCTCGTCGGGCACCGCCGTGAACGCGGCCCGCATGATGAGGACGTTCATCGCGGAGACCGCACCGGGGAGCCACGCGCCGACGAGGGTGTCGAGCAGGCCGAGCTCCTGGGTCATGAGGAAGAGCGACACCATGATCGACTCGAAGGGCACGACCATCGACACGATCAGCACGGTGAAGGTGACCCGCCGCCCGCGCCAGCCGCGTCGGGAGAGCATGTACCCGGCTGCGGTCGGCAACACCACCTGGGAGGCGATGGTGAGGGTGCAGACGATCGCGCTGTTCGTCAGGTAGGCGTCCATGGGGATCTGCCGGAAGATCGTGACGTAGGCGTCGAGCGTCGGCGACTGCGGGAACAGGGTGGCGTCGCGTCCGAAGAGTGCTTCGCCGGAGCCCTTGAGCGACGACATGAACTGCCACAGCAACGGGCCGACGGAGATGAGCAGCACGAGGAGCAGGAGCGCGTACCGCACCGGTGTCGTCCTCGACCAGCGCCGACGCCGACGCCGCAGGAGTGGTCGCGCGGGTGGCTGCCCGATGTGCGCGATCATGCGTCCCGCTCGCCGCCGAAGCGCTGAGCCAGCACGGCGAACACGGCGGTGAGCGTGAAGAGCGCCACGCTCGCGGCCGCGCCGTAGCCCGCGTTGCCGGTGATCGGGTCGAGCGCTGCGTCGCGGATGAAGAACGGGAGTGTCCGCGCTTCGCCTCCCGGGCCACCGGTGGCGCCGCCGAGCAGGTAGACCTCGCTGAACACGCGGAGCGACCCGATGCCGGCGAGGAGCCCGACGAGGAGCATCGTGAGGCGGGTGCCCGGCACCGTGATGGTGAGGAACCGTCGTATCGGGCCGGCGCCGTCGAGTTCCGCCGCCTCGTACAGCTCACGGGGGATGTTGGAGAGCGCCGCCAGGTAGAAGATCAGATACCACCCGAGCCCACGCCACACCGTGAGGGCGATGGCGCTGAGCAGGATGAGCGACCCCTCGGAGAGGAACGGCACCGCCTGCTGGATGAGACCGACCCGTTGGAGCACCGTGTTCACGGGCCCCTGTTCACCGAGGAGGTTCTGCCAGACCAGCCCGACCGCGACGACGGACGCCACGATCGGAGCCGCGTAGGCGGAGCGGAAGAACCCCATCCCGGGGAGCCGGGTGTGGACGAGCTGTGCGAGCAGCAACGGGAGGACGACCAGCAACGGGACGGCGATGACCGCATACAGCACGCTGTTGCCGGTCGCGGACCAGAACGCGGGATCCTGCAGGATCGAGCGGTAGTTGTCGAGGCCGACGAAGGCTCCACCCATGCCGAGCGGGGACGTGTCGGTGAACGAGAGCGCGATGGTCCCGACGAAGGGCCCGACGCTCCAGATGGAGATCATGAGCAGCGCGGGTGCGCACCACAGCAGCGGCACCCAGGGCGGTCGGTAGCGCGCCGCCCCGTTGAGGTGGATGGCTGTCGTCATCGAGCATCGGCTCCGATGACCCGGTTGGCCGCGTCCTGGGCGGCCTGGAGCGCCTCACGCGGCGCCTTCTTCCCGGTGAGCGCCAGTTGGAGCTCGGCGTTGACCGCGTTCGCGACCGCCTCGCTCCACTGCACGATGGTGACGATCTCCGCTTCGTCGGCGAGCTCGACGGCGAGACGGTTCGCCTCGTCGATGGGTGCGGTGCCGGTGATGTCCGTGAGCTTCGGGATGCCGAGCGACTCGGTGGTGCTCGGGAAGTTCTGGATGCGCGGGTCGCTGATGAAGCGGTTCTGCTGCTCGGCGGCGAGGAGGAACCGCGCGAACGCGATGGCGGTGGCCGGGTTGGTGCTCGTGCTCGGGACACCGATGGTCTGCACCTCGGCGATCGCCGTCCCGCGGCGGTCGAGGAGGGAGGAGACGCCCACGTGCTCGTAGACGCCCGGGTTGCCCTCCTGCACGTACCGGAGCGACGAGGCGTTCGGTGACCCCCAGACGGTCGCGCCCTGGGTGAACAGGGCGGTGGGCTCGTCGTCGGAGGCGATCGAGTCCTTCGGGATGCCGCCGGCCAGCGCGAGTCGCGTCATGCGCTCGGTCCACTCCTGCACGGCCGGATCGTCGGCGAAGACGAACGCCGAACCGTCGTCGGCGATGACCTCGGCCTCCTGCAGCTGCCACTCGAGCGGGAGTCGCAGACCGAGACTCGCGGAGAAGGCACTGAACTCGCCGTTCGACCGTTCGGCGACCTGATCGGCCGCGTCGAAGAGTTCCTCGAAGGTGGTCGGCGGCTGTTCCGGGTCGAGCCCGGCGCGCTGCATGAGCTCGGTGTTGTACGTCTGGAGGCCGATGAGCCCCCAGTACCAGGGGAGTACGTAGTGGTGGTCGTCGCCGGGGAGGACCAGGCTGTCCCAGAGGCTCGGGATGAAGTCGGCGCCGATACCCGGTGACGCTGCGTCGAGGTCCGCGAGGAAGCCCTGTTCGCGGAGCCCGCCGGCGGTGGCGAGCGGCATGTTCACGACGTCCGCCAGCGAGCACGCCTGCGCGTCCGCGACGAGCCGGGTGGCGAAGCTGCCGTCGCCAGGGTCGTCCTCCCAGGTGACGGTCGTGCCGGGGTAGGCGGCTTCGAACTCCTCGATGAGCTCGGTGAAGTACTCGGAGAACGAGGCCTTCAGCGCGGTGGTCTGGAAGGTGATCTCGCCGGACGGCGTCGCGTCGACCGGCGTGCCGGCGGCGAATTCGTCGGCGATCGCGCAGCGACCGACACGCTCGCCCCCGGCGTCGCCCGTGCACGCGGAGAGCACGACCAGCGTGGTGGCTGCAGCGGCGATCGACAGGGTTCGTTGGTGCTTCATGGGGGCTCTCCTCGTCCGCGGACGGGTTCGTCAGCCGTCCTTGCATATCGAGAATAGGCATGAGGTATGTGATATGCAAGCCCTGTATACAAAAGCCTCATGAGGTCTGCTTGTGGAGTGCACTCAGCCGTCCAGTCGACGGAACCGCACGGTCGTGGCCGGATATCGGTGGCCCATGGCCGGGAATCCCTCGGCAGGGTTCGCGGCACCCGTCAGAATGAGGGCATGACCGAACAACGCGCCGTCCTCGATGCCACCGTCAGCTTCCTGAACGGCGGCGGTCTCGCCGTCGAGGACTTTCGTCTCGACCTGCCGCCCGCCATCGCGCAGACGAAGGGGAAGGCGCAGCAGCAGGAGGTCGGTCGGCTGCTCGTCACGCACCTCGGGCTCGCGATGGTCGGCGAGATCCGCATCACCAAGCTCGAGATCGTGCGCGAGCAGCACAAGGGCTCCCGCGGGATCCTGGCGGCGGCTGCTGCGGCCGGGCTCGAGGTCCCGGACAGCGCAGCGCATGCGGACGCCGTGCGCCCCCGTCCGGCGGGCGTGCTCGTCGAACTCAGCCACCCGATCCGCGCCGGCCTCCGCACCTACCCTGGGCTGCCGGAGCCGGTGATCCGTCCGTTCCTCACCCGTGAGGACTCGCGCCCGAAGTACGCCGAGGGCACCGAGTTCGCGATGGACATCATCGAGATGGTCGGCAACACCGGCACCTACCTCGACAGCCCGTACCACCGCTACGCCGGCGGCGGCGACCTCGCGAGCCTGACGCTCGAGCAGCTCGTCGACCTCCCGGCCGAGGTGTTCCACCTCCAGGACTCGACGGAACGCGGTATCGGCGCGAACGTCTTCCTCGACCGCGAGCTGCGCGGGACCGCCGTCCTCCTGCACACCGGGTGGGACCGCCACTTCGCGACCGAGGCCTACACGAAGGACGCCCCCTACCTCGCCGAGGACGGGGTCCGGTACCTCGTCGAGCAGGGCGTGGTGCTGGTCGGCATCGACTCCATCAACATCGACGACACCGAACCGGGATCCGGCGGCGCGCGTCCGGCCCACTCGCTGCTCCTCGAGGCCGGGATCCAGGTGGTCGAGCACCTCACCGGCCTCGAACAGCTCCCCGCGAGCGGCGCCGCCTTCACCGCGACGCCACCGCTCGTCGAGGACTTCGCGACCTTCCCCGTCCGCGCCTTCGCGCGACTGCCCTAGGCGCGGTCCGAAGACCGTCCTCGCGGTGCCGTCGGCGCGCTGAGGACGGTCCCGATCACTCCTCGATCTCGGCCCGGAGCAGTGCCGCATCGGTGTGCTGCTCCAATCGCGCGTACGCGTCCGCGAGCTCGGCCGTGACCGTCGTCCAGTCGGGCGAGCCGGCAGGAAGGCGTCCGCGAGCCGACCGGAACAGGTCGACGGCACCGGCGTGGTCGTCGACGGCGACCCGCGACCTCGCCGCGAACACCTCGGCCACCGCCGCGCCGTTCTCGTCGCCGGCGGCCACGAACCCCGCAGCGGCGAGCCGAGCCGTCGCCGTCGCTTCGTCGGCACGTCCGAGCGCACCGAGCGAGCGTGCCTCCGAATCGGTGATGTCGGCCACGAGCCACGCCGCCTCGTGCGCCGAGGCGATGTCACGAGCCTCCGAGTAGAGCGGCAGCCCGGTGTCGTCGCCGAAGGCCGCCCGTGCGCTCGCCGCACGCTGGAGTGCCTGGACGAGGAGCTGCGGGTCGCCCAGACGGCGAGCGGCGGCGAGTGCCTGGTCGATGACCTCGATCGCGTCGTCGTCCTCGAACTGGACGAGGAGCGTGCTCAACCCGAAGCCGGTGCGGATGACCACCTGGTCGTTCCCCACGGACGCGGCGTCGTCGATCGCGGCGCGCCACACGCCGTACGCCATGCCGTGTTCGCCGATCATGCGCGCGGCCTCGCCCATGTTGGCGAGCAGGTCGGCGAGCTCACCCGGCGCGGCGTGCTCGCGCTTCGCCTGGTAGACCTCGTCGTAGTGCTCGAGCGCCGTGGCGGCATCGCCCGCGAACTGGAGGTACCGCGCGAGTTGGAGCGTGAGCGAGTCGAGGTCGGCGTACTCCGCCCGCTTCGCGTGGGTGATCGCCAGCTGCATGCGGGCCGCGGCCTCGCGATCCCGGTCGGCGTCGCTCAGGAGGGCCGCGGAGAGAGTGCATGCCTGGATGATGCCGAGCCGGTTGCCGAGGAGGGTCTGGAGCGCGACGAGCTCGTCGGCGAGCGCGACCCCCTCGGCGAAGGCCCCTGCCCCGCCGAGCATCCGGGTGCGGAGCGTCAATGCCGGGAGGCGGACCGACGCCCGCTGCCCGGGCTCGAGGAGCGGGTCGAGGAGCTCTGCCGCCTCCTCGATCCGGCCGGTCACGGCGAAGAGGTGCGCGTGCAGGAGGCGGGCCGGTGGGCCTGCCTCGCCCGGATCGTCGACCGCGGCGGCGAGCACGGCCTCACCCGCGAGTCGGTCGGCGATCCCCATGAACCGTTCCGCGGACTCCTGCTCGGTCTGCGCTCCCGCCAGCTCGAACGCATGGCGTGCGGTGACGACGAGCGTGTGGATGAGCCGGTCCGCGTCGACGGGGACGAGACGCGCGTCGTCGAGCTCGGCGAGCAGAAGGGTGAGCCGGTCCTCGGTCGCCGTGCCGAGGAGGGCCACGCCGAAGCGGGCCTCGACGTCGGCGACCGCGATGCGTCCGGCCGCGCGGAGCGCCGTACCGCGGTCGGCCCAGGCCGTCGCAGCGCGGTCGTCGTCACCCTCGATGACCGCTGCCTGCGCGATCGCACCGAGGAGCCCGGCGCGGAGGTTCTCGTCGGGATCCGCGGCGTCCGCGAGGAGCGCGAGGCCCTGCTCGGCGGCGACGATCGCACCGCGTGGGTCGGCGCTCTGCAGGAGTGCGGAGGTCCGTTCACGCCACTCGGCGGCCGTGGTAGCCGGTTCCGGTTCGGCGACCGGGGCTGCGAACCCCTCGACCGACAGCGGGAGGTCCCAGTGTTCGGTCGCGAGTGCCCGCGCGGCCTCGAGTCGCTCGGTACGGAAGCCGTTGCCGTTGCGTTCGTCGAAGGCACGGGTCAGGTGCTCGGCGGCCGCCCAGGCGCGCGCCGCGACCGCGGTGACGGTCCAGTCGGCGGCGTCGGTCGACTCGGTGCCGAGGTACCGGACGAGGTCCGGGGCGTCGGCGCCGCGGACGGGCAGATCGCCGTGACCGGCTCGGGCGACGGCATCCAGCAGGACGCCGACCGCGATGAGCCCGTCGGCGTGCCCGGACAGGTTGATGGGATCGTTGACGAGGGTCGGCAGGTGGCGTTCGAGCATCGCCAGGCCGCGCGCCTCGTTGCCCGTGACGGCGCAGAACACGAGGTGGTCGGCGATGATGCCGAATCCGTCGGCGTTGGAACGGGCGACCCGGTAGCTGCGCTGGTGCGCCGCCTTGGCGTCGTCGAACCGGCCGGCGCGGAGGTAGGGGAGGAGCGCCTGTGCCTCGCTCGTCTCCGGTTCCTCGCCACAGCTCATGCGGTTCTCGAACATCTCGTCGTAGATCCGGATCGCGTCGTCGTCGTGCCCGCGGAGCTGGTGGAACCAGGCGTCCTCATTGCGCACGCACGCTTCGCAGTGGCTGTACCGGTCGTCCTCGATGGTCGAGCGGCGTTCCAGGAACGCGGCGGCCTCGTCGAGGCGACCGGTCACCGTCGCGATGTGGAACTGCGACTGCACCACGCCGCTCATCGTGGCGCCCGCTGCCGCGTACCGCGCGCGCATGTCCTCGTGCATGGCCTCGATCTGCGCGAGCGAGAAGGTCGGGTTCGTCGACAGCCGGCCGGCCATCCACTTGTACTGGAACAGCAGGTCGCAGCCGTCGACCGTGATCGGGAAGCGCTCCGGGTCTGCATCGTGCTTGCCGACGCACCAGCCGAAAGAGCTGAACATGGCGTCGGTGTCGCCCGTCATGTGCGCCGACTGGGTCAACCGCATGCGGGTCGCGTACGCGGCCTCCTCGTCGCCGGCGGCCTCGGCTCGCCGGAGCGCCTCGTCGAGCAGGGCTCGCTCGGCGGGACCACACGGCAGGGTGTCGGCCTCCTCGAGGAGGTCCTGGACGCTCGCGTCGGGATCGATGTCGTTCACGGGGGTGGCGGTGGTGTCGGTCATCGGAGTTCCTTGTCGTCGAGACCGACACTGAGGCCGATCAGGTCGGTCATGGCTGCGTCGAGCATGCGGCGGTCGCGTGCTTCGAGGGGGCGGTGCCCGGCGAGGAGCGCCTGGACGTAGAGCAGTTGGATGCTGCGCTCGAACACGAGGTCGTCGTCGAGGGTCGCCAAGCGGCGGACGAGCGCCGCGTTCCAGTTGAGGCAGAGCCGGGCGGCGGTGTCGGCCTCAGCACCTCCCGGGCCGGCGTCGGCGAGGAAGGAGTCGACGGCCCCGACGACCTGCGACCAGATACCCGGCGCGACCGAGGCGGCCCGGTGCCGCTCGAGCCGTCGGAGCACGGACGGGTCGGCGACGTACAGCGCGGCGAGGTCGTCCGGCCGGTACCGGCGAACCGAGACCCGGCACTCCACCTCGGCGAGCACACGACTGGCGCGGTCCTCGAGTGCCGTCGTCGCGGCGAGGTCGTCCAGGTGGGGCGGCTCGAGGTTGTCGAGCTCGTCGGCCACCGTCACCCGTTCGACCCGCACGCCGTCGATCAGGTGGGGCAGCCGTTCCAGGATCTCCTGGTCGTACACGTACCCGCCGTTGACGATCGGTGAGGCCGGGTCGACGACCGCGGCGATCTGACGGAACTCGTCGCGGGACGCCGTGTACCGGATGACGCCGGTCTGCGACAGATGTTCGTCGATGGTCGTCGTGCCGGCGGAGGTCTCGATCGGGAGCCACCGGACCACGGCGCTCGCGAGGTCGTCGTCGTGCGCGGCGATCGCCTTGATGCCGAGCTGGTGGACGCCGATGAACTCCTGGAGTCGGTGCGGCCGTTGACGGGCGAGGTCGAGGATCCACCGTCGCAGGGCTGCACCGATGGCCTCGCGGGTGAACTCCAGCGCGTCGTCCTGCACGAGCTGCTCGCGCGACGCCGTCGGGCGGAGCCCCGTCGTGTCGACGATGCAGCGGACGAAGAACGCCCACTCGGGCAGCAGGTCGTCGATCTGTTCGCTCAGCAGCATGCCGCCGAGGTAGACGCGGCTCGCCTGCCGGGCGCCCGGCGGAGGCGGCGAGGGGAGGACGAAGGCGGTGCCCCGGGTGCCGGTGCCGGGCACCACGATCTCGACGGCGTCGAACGGGCGCGTCCCGAGCAGGTCCTCCCCGAACGCCAGGAGCGCTTCGCGAGTCGTCGCCTCAGCCGTCCGGAACACCGGGTCGACGTTGATGCGCACCGGGTGGTCGGGGGCGGAGGGATCGACCACCTCGACGTCGAGGTCGAGGAAGCGTCCGAACGTCGTGGCGAGGCCGAGCACCGAACCGTGTCCGAGCAGACTGCCGTCGTGCAGCGGACCGTCGATGCGTGGATCGAGGACGACCTCGGAGCCGATCGGCATGGCGGCGGTCGTGGCGTCGTCCAGTTCTCGGATCGTGAACGTGCCGTCGGCGTCGCCGATCCATTCGATGGCCGGACCGCCACGAGCCGATCGGCTGCGGACGGTGATGGTGTCGGCGACCATGAAGCAGCTCAGCAGACCGATGCCGAACCGCCCGAGGTAGTCGCCGCGCTGGAGTTCGTCGAGGTCGCCGCGCTTGGAGCTGCGGCCGACCGTCGCCAGCAGCTCGGCGGCCTCGTCACGGGTGAGCCCGACACCGTCGTCGCGGAACCGGAACGGCGAGCCCGCCTCCGAGCCGGACGGCTGCACGTGCGGGGTGATGAGGAGTCTGCCGAAAGGTGCCGTCGGGTCCTCGGCGCGACGGGCTGCGACGGCGTCGCGTCCGTTCTGCAGGAGCTCGCGGAGGTAGACGCGCGGTCCCGAGTAGATGTGGCGGCTGAGCAGGTCGACGACTCCGCGGAGGTCGACCTGGAACGGCAGCGGGGCTCGGGAGTGGTCTGGCATGGCTCTCTTCCGTCGGCGGCTACGGGGCCTGCATCGGGCGTCTGTGCGGGGTGGATCGGGCTTCAGGCAGGCGGACCGCGACCGGTTCGTCTGCAGCCGGATCAGCCTAGCGAACGTCGTGAAACGGATGCTGGGCGGTCGCCTGGGAGTCGGTGAGACGACCCTGCTCCCCAGGGCCTGTGGAGCGAGGTCGACGCCGATCGGTCGTCCTGGGGTGTCGCGAAAACGCATCCCCGGCTGCTAGCCTTGACGCCTCTTCTCGAATCGATTCGACATCGATTCGGACCACCCCTCCACCCCCCCGCACCTCGCTAGGAATCCGTTCACCAGTGCACACCGCAGGAATCACCGTCGTCCACCCCGGCGACTCGCTCTCGGGCAGGCAGCGCCTCGTCTACATCCTCGTGCTCGGCGCGCTCACCGCACTCGGGCCGTTCACCATCGACCTCTACCTGCCGGCGTTCCCGATCCTCGAACAGGACCTCGACGTCCCGGTCAGCCTCATCCAGCTCACCCTCACCGGGACCACGATCGGCTTCGCGGTGGGCCAGCTCTTCATGGGGCCCTGGAGCGACAAGGTCGGCAGGCGTCTCCCGCTCATCCTCGCGACGAGCATCCACATCGCGGCCTCGGTGGGCGCCGCATTCGCGCCCGACATCGGATGGCTCATGGTGTTCCGCGTGCTGCAGGGCGCCGGTGCGGCGGCCGGTGGTGTGGTCGCGATGGCGATGGTCCGCGACCTCTTCGGCGGGAAGCCGCTCGTGCGGATGCTGTCGCGACTCGCACTCGTGAACGGGCTCGCGCCGATCGCCGCCCCCGTGATCGGGTCGCAGCTCCTCCTCGTCCTCGACTGGCGCGGACTCTTCGTGTTCCTGGCCGCCTACGGACTGTTCGTCGTCATCGCGGTGTCGCTCTGGATCGTCGAGACCCTGCCTCCGGCGCGGCGTCGCGACGCCGGCCACAGCACCGTCCGCGACCGCTACCGCTCGGTGTTCAGCGACCGCGTGTTCGTCGGTGTCGCCCTCATCGGCGGCATGAGCTTCTCGGGCCTGTTCGCCTACCTCTCGAGCTCGTCGTTCCTCTTCCAGGAGGTCTACGACTTCGACGCGCAGGAGTACGGTCTCCTGTTCGCGGTGAACTCGCTCGGCATCGTCGCCGGGGTGCAGATCTCGTCGCGCCTCATGCGCTGGTACGGGCCGCAGTGGATCCTCGCGTGCACGACCATCGTGCAGCTCATCTCGGCGGTCACGATCGTCGCGCTGACGATGGCGGACGTCGGGCTGTTCGGTGTGCTGGTGCCGCTGTTCTTCTTCATCCTGTCGTGCGGCTTCGGCTTCCCGGCGGTGCAGGTGCTCGCACTCGCGAACCACGGGCACGAGGCCGGGACGGCGGCGTCGCTCCTCGGGGCGCTCAACTTCGGTCTCGCGGGGCTCATCTCGCCGATCGTCGGTGTGCTCGGGATCGGTACCGCGATCCCCATGGGTGCCGTGATGGCCGCGACCTCGGTCGTGTCGGTGTGTGCGCTCTGGTTCATCGTGCAGCCGAAGAAGGTCCCGGCCCTCGCCGGCTGACCTGGTGGGCTGCGCCAGCGCGGTGCGCTGACGTGAGCGCGGGCCTGTGGCGTGAGCGCGGGTCTCCGGAGCGGCGCGCTCACGGCTGCGACCCGCGGTCGCGCCGGTTCGGGCTCGCTCACGTGGCCGCACCGCGCTGACGCCGGTCCCGGGCGGTTCGGGCCGGCGCACCGCGCTGACGCCGGCATCGGGGCCGGATCGGTCGGGCGGGTCCCGGTCAGACTGAGGGGTCCACGCCGTCGACGTACGTCCACGCGCCGGTGTCCTTCGAGAACCGACTCCGTTCGTGCTGGCTCCCCGCGGAGCCCCGCACGCCGGGAACCTTGTGGTGCGCGACGAACTCGACCATCCCCTCGGTGTCGAGCACCCCACCTCGGGACGTCGCGACGATGTCGAGCCGGTACCAGCGGAGCGAGTCGTCCAACTCGAGCGATGCCGGCTTGGTCGACGGATGCCACGTGCGCAACAGGTACTCCGGGTCGCCGACCGCGAAGGCCGAGAACCGTGACCGCATGAGCGCCTCCGCGGTCGCCGCCGCCGACTCGCCTCGGTGCAGGCGGCCGCAGCAAACGCCGTACGTCTCACCGGACAGGCAGGGGCACCGTGCGTCGTCGGCGAGGGCAGCGGTTCGGGCGTCGGTCGTCACTGCTCCAGTATCGCCCGCCAGGCTCGCGGGTCGTGCTCGCCGGACGTCGGTTGTCACTGCCCATCGGCACGCGTCCGGTGGCGCATCGGCGCGGCGATCAGCACGACATCCTCTCGGCGCAAGCCCGCGCGTGAGACATGCCCGACACGGCATGATGGGACGATGACGGCACCCGACGACCACGACGATCCCGCAGCTGCACCGGCTCCCGAGGTGCACGAGGCGGTCTCGCCAGCCCTCGACGAGTCGGGTTCGCTCGCGATGGATCCGGACCCGGCGTCGATCCGGCCTGATCCGAAGCTCGCCGCGAAGGTCTCCCGGCGGTGGCCGTTGATCAGCGGCGCGATCGCCGTGGTCCTCGTCCTCCTGCTCGGCGTACTGCTCTTCCAGCGCGGTCCGAACGCCCCGTTCGGGTTCGACGAGGAGTGGATGCAGGAGGTCCTCGAGGAGCGTTCGCCGTGGCTCGTCCAGGCTGCGCTCGTCATGAACTGGCTCGGAGGCGGGGTCGTCGCGATCTTCGTCGTGCCGCTGCTCGGGATCGCCGTCCTGCTGCTGTTGCGCCGTCCATGGGCCGCCCTGTACTTCGCGCTGGTCTCCGCCTTGAGCGCCGGAGCAGTGCAGATCATCAAGAACATCGTCGGTCGGTCACGGCCCGAGGACATCCTCGTCCACGCCGACTTCGGTTCGTTCCCCTCCGGGCACAGTGCGAACGCGGCGACCATCGCCGTCGCGTTCGGGATCATCTTCCCGCGGGTCTGGGTGTGGTTGATCGGTGTCGCCTACACGCTGCTGATGATGCTGTCGCGGACCTATCTCGGTGCCCACTGGGTGAGCGACACGATCGGCGGGCTGCTGCTCGGTGCCGGTGTCGCGCTCATCATCGCCGTGCCGTTGCTGCACCGGATGTCGACCGAGCCGAAGAAACGTGTCCCGCTCACCGACGGCTGATTGAGTGGACGTCCGTCGCTCGTCGCTTGACGTCTAGCGCCCGTCGTTCGCGTGCTGCCGTGACGCCAGCGCGGTGCGCTGACCCCAGACCGCTCGGATCGGCGTGAGCGCGGGTCCACCGCCTGGGCGCGCCCCTCCGGAGGCCCGCGCTCACGCCACAGACCCGCGCTCGCGTCAGCGCACCGCGCTGGCGGCCCCACACCCCGTCCCGACGGAGCGGTAGTCTGCTGACAGCCGGGAGCCGGCCGGGGGAGGAGACGCGTGTCGATCACGATGCACGACGTCGCCGCACGAGCGGGCGTCTCGATCAAGACCGTCTCGAACGTCGTCAACGACTACCCGCACGTGAGCGACGCGACCCGCTCCAAGGTCGAGCGCGCGATCGCCGAACTCGGCTACCGCCCCAACCTCTCGGCCCGGAGCCTCCGCTCAGGCCGGTCCGGCGTGATCAGCCTCATCATCCCGGACCTCCGCAACGCCTACTTCGCGGAGCTCGCGGATGCGGTCATGCGTCAGGCTCGTGCGCGCGGGCTCTCCGTGCTCATCGAGCAGGTCGCCGGCGGTCGCGACGTCGAGCTCGAGATCCTCCGTGGGCCGCGCATGCAGCTGGTCGACGGCATCCTCTACAGCCCGCTCAGCCTCGACCGCGACGACAGTGCACTCCTCCCGGAGGGCCCTATGGTGATCCTCGGTGAGCAACTGTTCGACGGCGACCGCGACCACGTGACGATGGCCAACGTCGACGGCGCCCGCGCGGCGACCGAACACCTGCTCGCGCAGGGCAGACGCCGCATCGTCGCGCTCGGCACCGACCCGCACGACACCCTCGGGCCGGCCGCCCTCCGCCTCCAGGGGTATCGGGAGGCGCTCGAAGCCGCCGGTATCCCCGCCGATCCCGCCTACGTCAGCACGGTCGTCAGCTGGCACCGCAGCGACGGGGCGAACGCGATGCGCGAGGTCATCGCCGCAGGCCTGCCGTTCGACGGCGTCGTCGCCTTCAACGATGCGATGGCCCTCGGCGCCATGCGCGTCCTCCAGGACGCCGGTCTCCGCATCCCCGACGACGTCGCGATCATCGGCTTCGACGACCTGGACGAGACGCGTTACGCCCTCCCGACCCTGTCCACCGTCGACATCGGCCGCGAGGAGATCGCCGAGCGCGCCGTCGAGCTCCTCATCGAGCGGATCGCCGCGCCCGGGCAGCCGGAGGCACCGCGTGCGATCGTCAGTGGCTTCCGCGTCGTCCCGAGGGAGTCCACCGGTTCCGTCACCGCTCACGAGCCCGGATCCAGGGCCGCTCCTTCAACGTTGTAGAGTGCGTACAGGGCGGCCGGGCATGCCGCCGCCGAGGAGGATCATGGCGACCACCCTGCACGACGTGGCGAAGCTCGCCGGGGTGTCCGCCAAGACCGTCTCGAACGTCGTCAACGACTACCCCCACATCAAGCAGGCGACCAAGGAGCGGGTGCTCGCCGCGATCGCCGAGCTCGGCTACCGGCCCAACCTCTCCGCACGCGGGCTCCGCTCCGGCCGGTCCGGCGTCATCAGCCTGATCATCCCCGACCTCCGGAACTCCTACTTCGCCGAACTCGCCGACGCCGTCATGCACGCCGCCGACCAGCTCGGCCTGTCGGTGCTGATCGAGCTCAGCGGCGGCGACCGGGCACGCGAGGCAGAGCTCCTGCGCGGTGCGCGACTCCGTGCGGTCGACGGTGTCCTCTACAGCGCGCTCCACCTCGGCGACGAGGATCTCGCCGTCGTGGAGGAGGTCGCCATCCCGATGGTGCTCCTCGGTGAGCGCATGTTCAATGCGCCGAACGACCACGTGACGATGCGCAACACCGAGGGAGCGCGAGCCGCAACGGAGCATCTGATCGGGCTCGGTCGGACACGGATCGTCGCCTTCGGAGCGCACCGCGCCGACATCGTCGGTTCGGCCAGTCTGCGTCTCGCCGGGTATCGAGCGGCGCTGGAGGCTGCCGGCATGGTGTTCGATCCGGCGCTCGTCCGGGAGGTCCCGGTCTGGGGTCGCTTCGACGGAGCGCTCGCGATGCGCGCGATGCTCGACGAGGGTGTCACGTTCGACGGCATCGTCGCGTTCAACGACGCCCTGGCGCTCGGAGCCATGCGCGTCCTGAGTGAACGAGGCGTCGCCATGCCCGACGAGGTCGCGGTCATCGGCTTCGACGACATCGACGAGGGTCGGTACTCCCTGCCGTCGCTGTCGACGATCGCACCTGGGCGGGAGCAGATCGCCCTGACCGCCGTGTCGCTGCTCGTCGAGCGGATCGCCGGGGGTGTCGACGACGTGCCACCCCGTCGGGTCTACGCGGACTTCGAATTGGTACGACGTGAGTCGACCACGCCCTCGTCCGTCAGAGCTGAATCCCCATCTCCGAACGTGTCTTGACAGCTGTCGATCGGCACACGAGACTGTTTCTACAACGTTTACCTTCAACGTTGTAGAAGTCTGGACGACGACGTCCCCGGAGAGGATCACGCATGACCACCGCACGCATCGCCATCGACCCGAACGTCACGGTCGCCCCCGTCAACCGCCGGATCTTCGGCTCGTTCGTAGAACACCTGGGCCGCTGCGTCTACGACGGCATCTACGAGCCCGGCCACCCCACCGCCGATGCCGACGGCTTCCGCGGCGATGTGGTGGACCTCGTCACGGAGCTCGGCACGAGCACCATCCGCTACCCCGGCGGCAACTTCGTCTCCGGCTACCGCTGGGAGGACGGCGTCGGGCCGCGCGAGCACCGCCCCGTGCGCCGCGACCTGGCCTGGCACTCGCTCGAGACCAATCAGGTCGGCGTCGACGAGTTCGCCAAGTGGTGCAAGCTCACCGGCAGCGAGATGATGATGGCCGTCAACCTCGGTACGCGCGGGGTGCTCGAAGCGCTCGACCTCCTCGAGTACACGAACCACCCGAGCGGCACGGCGCTGTCCGACCAGCGGATCGCGAACGGCGCACCCGAGCCCTACGGCATCAGCATGTGGTGTCTCGGCAACGAGATGGACGGGCCGTGGCAGGTCGGCGCGATGTCGGCCGACGACTACGGCAAGCTGGCCGCCCGGACCGCGTCGGCGATGAAGATGGTCGACCCGAAGCTCGAACTCGTCGTCTGCGGTTCGTCGAGCTCCTCGATGCCGACCTTCGGCGACTGGGAGCGCACGGTCCTCGAGCACAGCTTCGACTCGGTGGACTACATCTCCTGTCACGCGTACTACCAGGAGCGCGACGGCGACCTCGGGTCGTTCCTCGCGTCGTCCCTCAACATGGAGTACTTCATCCGGACGGTCGTCGCGGCCGCCGATCACGTGCAGCACAAGCGTCACTCCGACAAGCAGATCCAGCTCTCGTTCGACGAGTGGAACGTCTGGTACCTCGACGAGTGGAACGCGATCGAGGGCACGATCGAGGAGTGGGCCTACGCGCCCCGCCTCATCGAGGACGTCTACTCGGTCGCCGACGCGGTCGTGTTCGGCAACCTGCTGATGACGCTCCTCAAGCACAGCGACCGCGTCGGGTCGGCGAGCCTCGCGCAGCTCGTGAACGTCATCGCCCCGATCATGACCGAGCCGGGTGGCGGAGCCTGGCGACAGACGACGTTCTTCCCGTTCTCGGTCACCAGCCGACTCGCGTCGGGTGTCGTGCTCTCGCCGCGCATCGAGGTCGGCAGCTATGCCACGAAGGTCCACGGCGACGCACCGCTCGTCGACTCGGTCGCGACCTACGACGCCGAGGCCGGGACCGCGGCCGTGTTCCTCGTGAACCGTCATCAGGACGAGGCCATCACGGTGACCGTCGACGTCTCGGCGCTCGGCGTCGGTTCGATCGTCGAGGCGAACGGCATCCACGACGAGGACGTCTACGCGAAGAACACGATCGACGACCGCGAGCGCGTCGGCCTCGTCGCGAACGAGAGCGCGTCGCTCGCCGACGGCACCCTGACGATCACGCTCCCGCCCGTGTCGTGGACGGCGGTCGCAATCGGCGCCTGAGTCGGGAAGCGGGCTGCGGGCCCCGGTCTGCGAGTCAGTGGTTTCGACGTTCGCAACTCAGGACGATCACGGCGGGTCTGCCGCGCTCGCGGCGATCGCGGGGCGGCGCGCCGGACCCGTCCTGCGTTGTGGACGTGTCGACGTCGACGGCGGGTGGGGAATCCCTCCTGCCGCCGTCGTCGCGCGGCCCTACAATCGGCACATGACGGCACGGGGCTCCTACGCGAAGGGCGTCGCGCGTCGGGAGGAGATCCTGCGCGTCGCGCTCGCGGTGTTCGCGCGCGAGGGGTACCGCGGCACGTCGCTCCGCGAGGTCGCGCGTGAGGTCGGCGTCAGCCTGCCGGGGCTCATGCACTA
This sequence comes from Plantibacter sp. H53, assembly GCF_001650455.1. NCBI lineage: Bacteria > Bacillati > Actinomycetota > Actinomycetes > Micrococcales > Microbacteriaceae > Plantibacter > Plantibacter sp. H53. The sequence continues at coordinate 28,338 of NZ_LWCT01000010.1, read as the reverse complement.
CTTCGAATCCAAGGAGCACCTGTTCGCGGCGATCCTGCGGGAGCGCGACGCCGTCGACTACGAGGAGTTCGCCGCGGCCGGGTCGCAGGACGCGATCGAGGGTCTGGTCGCGGTCATGCGCCACAACAGCGATGTCCCGGGTCTCGTCGAGCTGTACCTGACCATGGCGGCCGCCGCCGGTGATGCGGAGCACCCGGTGCGCGGGTTCTTCGTCGATCACGTCACAGCGGTGCGTCGGAGCATCGCCGACGTCGTCCGGGATCGCCAGGCCTCCGGGCGGGTCGCCGCGGGCCTCGACCCTGATCACGTGGCGCGTGTCATGGTCGCCCTCGCCGACGGTCTGCAGGTGCAGTGGACGCTCGACCCCTCCATCGACATGGCCGGTGACCTCGAGCGCGCTTGGGCTCTCCTCGTCGGTGACGCCGGCGCGGTGCGCTGACCCGAGCGCGGGTCTGTGGGGCCCGGCGCGGTGCGGTGACGCGAGTGCTGCGTAATCGGCGTGGGCGCGCCCCGGGCGCGTGAGCGCGACCCTCCGGAGACCCGCGCTCACGCGGCTGGGCCGCGCTCGCGTCAGCGCACCGCGCCGGCAGCAGCAACACCGACGGGATTCTTGAAAACCTATTGACCACTCGGGTTTCGCGCCTATACTCAAAGCCGTGCAGTGATCGGTTTCCTGATCCTGCCAGGACAGCACCACCCGCGGGCCAGAGCCGGTCCGCAGCTCAGCGTTGAGAGGAACTCGGATGTCCAACCCACCCCGCCGCCCCAAACCCACCGGCCAGCGTGCTTCGAGCGGCCCCTACGTCAGCCTCGTCACCGGCCCGTCGGGGCCAACGGAACGGGCGTCGAAACGGGTCGTCACCACGATGGCGCTCGCCCAATTCGGTCTGTTCGTGGCCTTGCTCGCCCCGGTCACCGTCAGCCTCGCCCTCAAGACGCAGCAGCTCGTCCCGGGGGATCAGGCGGCGGTCGTCAACGGCAACGTCCTCTCCATCGCCGCCCTGTTCGCCCTCGTCGCGAACCCGGTGATCGGCCGACTCTCCGACCTCACGCTCTCTCGCTTCGGTCGCCGTCGCCCGTGGATGTTCCTCGGCGCCATCGGCTTCGTCGCCTCGCTCACCATCGTCGCCCTCGCACCGAACGTCCCGGTCCTCATCGCCGGGTGGTGCCTCGCCCAGCTGACCGGCAACGCCATCCTCGGCCCGCTCCTCGCGACGATCGCCGACCAGGTCCCGCCGGAGCAGCGGGGGAGCGTCTCCGCGAACGTCGGAGTCATGCAGAACGTCGGCATCCTCGCGGCGGCGTTCGTGGCCAGCTGGTTCGTCACCGACATGCTGCTGCTCTTCGTCGCTCCGGCCGTCTTCGCGCTCATCACCGTGTGGCTGTACTGCTTCGTCCTGCCCGACCGCGCGATCACCACCCGTCCGGACGTCGGCGGGTGGAAGGGCCTGCTCTTCACCTTCTGGGTGAACCCGCTCAAGCACCCCGACTTCGGCTGGGTCTGGCTCTCGCGGTTCCTCCTGACGCTCGCCTCGTTCCTCTTCGTGGCGTTCCGCCTGTTCTTCCTGCAGGAGGAGGTCGGGCTGTCGCAGCAGGGCGCGGTCGACACCCTGACCATGGGTGTGCTGATCTACACGATCGCGCTCGTCATCACCGCGAAGCTCGGCGGCTGGCTGTCGGACCGGATGCTCAACCGCAAGGTGTTCGTCATCGGGTCGACGGCGGTGTTCGCGGTCGGACTCATCCTGCTCGCCCACACCACGACGGTGCCCATGTTCTACGTCGTCGAGGCGATCATGGGAGCGGCGTACGGCGTGTACGTCGCGGTCGACACCGCCCTCGTCGTGGACGTCCTGCCGAACCCCGACGACGCGGCGAAGGACCTCGGCGTCCTCAACATCGCGAACGCGCTGCCACAGTCGCTCGCCGGCGCGGTGGGCGCGTTCCTCCTCGGACTCGGCGCGGTCGGCAACAACTACACGGCCCTGTTCTGGGGCGCCGGGGTCATCGCCGTGCTCGGCGCGCTGACGATCCTGCCGGTCCGACACCGCATGACCCGAAACGCCGACGGGACCATCACCGGATCGATCGCGACCCGTGGGTGAACCAGGTCACAGCCTCTCGCACCCCGATCACCAACTCCACTCCACCACCAGCGATGCCAACGACGGCGTCAGAACGGACGACAACACCATGACCGCACCAGCGCTCTCCGTGCAGCTCTACAGCATCAAGGAGCACCTCGACCAGGGCCTCGACGACGCCCTCGCCCGGCTCGCCGGCATGGGCCTGCACGAGGTCGAGGCGTTCGACTTCGTCTCCCGTGCGCCCGAACTCCGTGAGGCCTTCGACCGCCACGGTCTCGCCGCCCGCACCGGGCACGCGACCCTCCTCTCCGACGAGATCCGCTTCGGCGACCAGGTCATGCCGGTCGCCTCACAGGAGGACGTCTTCGCCGCCGCGACCACACTCGGCCTCGAGATCGTCATCGACTCCTTCGTGAGCCCCGACCGCTGGCTCGACGAAGCCGCCGTCGCCGACACGGCGTCCCGCCTGAACGCCGCAGCGGAGCGCGCCGCCGACCACGGTCTCCGCGTCGGCTACCACAACCACTCCCAGGAGTTCGTCGCATCGTTCGGCGGACGCAGCGCGTTCGAGGTCTTCGCCGATCAGCTGCGTGACGACGTCGCGCTCGAGGTCGACCTGTTCTGGGCGGCGACCGCCGGTCAGGACGTCCCCGCGCTGCTCGGCCGCCTCGGCGACCGCGTGCAGGCGCTCCACATCAAGGACGGCCTGCTGCCCGCCGACCCGTTCGCACCGGGCGCCGCACCCTTCGTGCCGACGAGTCTCGACCAGCGACCGTTCGGGCAGGGCGAGGTCCCGCTGCGCGAGTCCATCGCAGCGGCCCCTTCGGCACGCTTCGCGATCATCGAGTTCGACCACTACGGTGCCGGCGACATCTTCGACGGCATCCAGGCGAGCGTCGACGCGCTCGTCGCCGAGCAGCTCGTCTCGACCGAAGCGGTGGTCCGCTGATGGCCGCGGCAGCGCAGGGCACGGCGCGCGCACCGCAGGGCAGTGGCCCGGTCGGTGTCGGGTTCATCGGCACCGGCATGATCAGCGACACCTACCTCGAGCACCTGACCTCGTTCCCCGACGTCCGCGTCGTGATCCTCGGCGACCTCGACGTCGACCGCGCGAAGGCCCAGGCCGAGAAGTGGGGCGTCGGCGAGTGGGGGACCGCCGACGACGTCCTCGCGCACCCGGACGTCGAGCTCGTCGTGAACCTCACGATCCCCGCCGTCCACGCGCAGGTCGCGTCACAGGTGCTCGCCGCCGGGAAGCACGTGTGGACGGAGAAGCCGATCAGCGTCGACCGTGCGAGCGGGCTCGCGCTCCTCGAGCAGGCCGACGCCGCAGGACTCCTCGTCGGCATCGCGCCGGACACGGTGCTCGGCCCGGGCGTCCAGTCCGCGCGTCGCGCCATCGCCCGCGGCGACATCGGTCAGCCGCTCACCGCCCAGACCGTCATGCAGTACGCCGGGCCGGACATCTTCCACCCGAACCCGGAGTTCCTGTTCGCGAAGGGTGGCGGGCCGCTCTTCGACATGGGGCCGTACTACCTCACGACGCTCGTGCAGGTGTTCGGTTCGGTCGCCTCGGTGTCGGCGGCCGGCTCCCGCGGGCGTGCGACGCGGACGATCCAGCAGGGCGACCGCGTCGGCACCGAGTTCGCCGTCGAGGTGCCGACGCACGTCAGCGCCATCGCCCGCTTCGTGGAAGGCGGCGTGAGCCAGAGCGTCTTCAGTTTCGAGTCACCGCTCGCGAAGATGGGCGTCGTCGAGATCACCGGCACCGAGGGGACGCTCGTGATCCCCGACCCGAACATGTTCACGGGCGAGGTGCGGATCACCCGCGCGGCGCCCATCGAGCGGATGCAGCAGGACCCGGAGTGGGAGGTCGTGCCGACCGAGGGTGTCCTCGCCGGCCGCGGGACCGGGGTCCTCGACCTCGCCCGGGCGATCCGTTCCGGCGGCACACCGCTCGCCTCGGGTGCCCTCGGTTACCACGTGCTCGACACGCTCGTCTCGATCGACGAGTCCGTGGTGTCCGGCCAGACCGTCGACGTGGCGAGCCGGGTCGCGCCGGTCCCGCTCGTCGCCGAGGACTGGGACCCGTTCGCCGCCACGCTCTGAGCCCTGTGGGCCGGGCAGCGCACCGCCGAACCGAACCGAGCAGCATCATCGGACCAAGCTGAGCAAGCCCCCGCTGGTGTCCGTCGCCCCCACGTACGCTGAGGCGATGGACACCACCGGTCGGCGCGCCGCCGAGCACGACGCTGATGCGACTCCTCGTCGGCGATGGATCCTCACCGGCCAGCTCGGTCCGGCGTTCGACGACGGCGGACCGATCCTGCTCATCGAATCGACGTCCACCTTCGCGAAGCGACCGATGCACCGGGCGAAGGCGCACCTCTTCCTCTCGGCCATCCGACATCGTGCGGCGGAACTCGGCGACCGGGCGGAGTTCCACCAGGTCGACCGCTACGAGGAGGTCGTCGAGGTCGGCGCCGACCTCGAGGTGATCGACCCGCCCTCGTGGACGGCTCGGCGCTTCGTCCGTGAGCGCGGCCTCCGGGTGCTCCCGAGCCGCGGCTTCGTGACCTCGGAGCCGGACTTCGCGGCCTGGGCGTCGACGCGGGACGGCAAGCGGCTCCTCCTGGAGGACTTCTACCGCACGGTGCGGGAGCGGACCGGGATCCTCATGCGCGGCGACCAGCCGGAGGGCGGCCGCTGGAACTACGACCACGACAACCGCAACCCGCCGCCGAAGGGAGCCGCCCGGCTCGGTCTGCCCGAGCCGCTCTGGCCTGACGAGGACGACATCGACGCGCAGGTCCGGGAGGACCTCGACCGGTGGCAGCGCGACGGACTGGTGCAGCTGGTCGGCGACGACGGGCCCCGGCGCTTCGCGGCCACGGCGGCCGAGGCGGAGGCGGCGCTGGCGGACTTCATCGAGACCAGGCTCGGCGACTTCGGCCCGTTCGAGGACGCCATGCTCGGCGGCGACTGGACGATGGCGCACTCCCTGCTGAGCGCGCCGCTCAACCTCGGCCTGCTCGACCCGCGCGACGCCGTCGAGACCGTGGTCGCCGAGTACCACGCCGGTCGCGCACCACTGTCGAGCGTCGAGGGCTTCACCCGCCAGATCATCGGCTGGCGGGACTACGTCTGGCATCTCTACTGGCACCTCGGTGAGCCGTACCGGACGAGTCACAACGCCCTCGGAGCACACGAGCCGCTCCCACGTCAGTTCCGCGAACTCGACGCCGCCGCCATCCGGTCCAACTGCCTCCGCGAGACGATCGACGGGATGCGTCGCCACGGTTGGGCGCATCACATCCAGCGGCTCATGGTGCTCGGCAACTGGGCCATGCAGCACGGGTACGACCCGGTCGCACTCAACGACTGGTTCATCGACATGTTCGTCGACGGCACCCCCTGGGTGATGCCCGCGAACGTCATCGGCATGTCGCAGCACGCGGACGGCGGCATCGTCGCGACGAAGCCCTACGCCTCGGGCGGTGCGTACATCGACAAGATGTCCGACTACTGCGGTGGGTGCGTCTTCGATCCCAAGGTGCGGCTGGGCGAGGACGCCTGCCCCTTCACCGCCGGATACTGGGCCTTCCTCGACCGCGTGGAACCGCGCATCCGGCACAACACCCGTATGGCGCAACCGCTGGCCGGGATGCGCCGACTGTCCGACCTGCGCGCCGTCGTCGACCAGGAGCGCACCCGCGAACAATGGTGATCGGAGCAGTCGTCCAGCCCTCGCGCGACCCCTCGACCGGTGGGGGACGCGTCGATAGGCTCGGCACATGACGCCCAGTGATGCAGCATCCGACCCGCAGATCGCCGCACTCCAGGCTGCCGCCGCCCAAGCCCAGGCCGAGCTCGAAGCCGCCCAGGCGCAGGCGGCGCTCGCCGCAGCGAAGGTGAAGGCGGCCGAAGCGGCAGCGGCGCTCGCCGGGGCCGGGATCACCGCGTCGGGCGGGGCCACAGTGGCTGCGGGCTCCGGTTCCGCGAGTGATGCGGCGGCCGCCGAGGCCCCAGCCGATGTCCGGGCGGACGTTCCGACCGACGACGCGGTCGGTGCCGACGCCAGCAGCACCGCCCCCGGCAGCAGCGGCGACAGTGCCAGCAGTACCGACGACCTCAGCGTCGACACCATCGGCCCGGGCCCGCTCGGCCTCGACGACGTGCTGAAGATCCGCGACGGCTACGTCGTGCACGGCCCGGCGCTCGAGATGGGTGCCCTGGTCAACGGGGAACCGGTGCCCGGCGTGCAGGTCCGCATCCCGCTCAGCGTCATGAACCGGCACGGGCTCGTCGCGGGCGCCACCGGAACCGGGAAGACCCGCACGCTCCAGGGCCTCGTCGAGCAGCTCTCGGCGGCCGGTGTCCCCGTGTTCGCCGCGGACATCAAGGGCGACCTCTCGGGCATCGCGACCCCGGGGGAGTCGAACGAGAAGCTCCTCGACCGCACCCGCGGCATCGGCCAGGACTGGACACCGGCCGCCACCCCGACGGAGTACTTCGCGCTCGGCGGCGTCGGCAAGGGTGTCCCGATCCGTGCCACCATCGCCGCCTTCGGCCCGTTGCTGCTGAGCAAGGTCCTCGGCCTCAACGCCACGCAGGAGTCCAGCCTCGGTCTCGTCTTCCACTACGCCGATCAAGCGGGTCTGCCACTCCTCGACCTGAGCGACCTGCGCGCGGTCCTCACCTACCTCGCGAGCGACGACGGCAAGGGCGAACTGCAGGAGCTCGGCGGGCTGTCGGGCGCCACCGTCGGGGTGATCCTGCGGGAGCTCATCACCTTCGCCGACCAGGGCGCCGAGGTCTTCTTCGGCGAACCCGAGATCGACACCGCCGACTTCATCCGCCTCGACCCGACCGGCAAGGGCATCGTCAGTCTGCTCGAGGTGCCGGGCGTCCAGAATCAGCCGGCCCTCTACTCGACGTTCCTCATGTGGTTGCTCGCCGACCTCTTCAACACCCTCCCCGAGGTGGGCGACCCCGAGAAGCCGAAGCTCGTGTTCTTCTTCGACGAGGCGCACCTGCTGTTCCGCGACGCGTCGAAGGACTTCCTCGCGCAGATCACGCAGACGGTCCGGCTCATCCGGTCCAAGGGGGTCGGCATCTTCTTCGTCACCCAGACGCCGAAGGACGTCCCGGGCGAGGTGCTCGCGCAGCTCGGTTCGCGCGTGCAGCACGCCCTCCGTGCCTTCACCCCCGACGACGCGAAAGCACTCAAGGCGACCGTGTCGACCTACCCGACCTCCGGCTACGAGCTCGGCGAGGTCCTCACCTCCCTCGGCACGGGTGAGGCGGTCGTCACCGTGATGAACGAGAAGGGGGCGCCGTCGCCGGTCGCGTGGACGAGACTGCGGGCACCGCAGGGACTCATGTCGCCGAGTCCCGACGCCGCGATCGACGCGGCGATCGCGGCCTCGCCGCTGCTCGCGCGGTACGGGACGCCTGTCGATCGTGAGTCGGCGAGGGAGATCCTGACCGCGAAGCTCGAGGAGGCGAACCAGGCCGCGCTCGCCGCCGAGGCCGAACTCGAGCGGCAGCGCATCGCGGCGGAACTCGCGAAGCAGCAGGCCGCCGCCGACAAGGCGCAGGCCGCGGCGCAGAAGAAGGCCGACGCCGAGTACGAACGGTTGCTCCGGAAGACCGCCGGCACGACCCGCCGGACGTCGACGAGGTCGTCGTCGACGTCCTCGAAGAGTCCGCTCGAGGAGATCCTCGGGTCGAAGGCGACGCGGTCGATCCTCACCGGTGTCGTCGAGGGCATCTTCGGGACGCGCCGCCGCCGCTGAGCTGCTGCTCCGTCTCTTCATCGGCGCCCAGGTCTCTGAGCGACTTCCCTGTCCAAAGCGGTGTCTCGCTCCGGGAAGGGCGTCCCTGTCCGGAGCGGTGTCTTGGTATCGGATTGGAGTCCCGGCCCGGAGTGGTGTCCTGGTGCCGGAGCGGTGTCCTGGTCCTGCGAGCGGTGTCCTGGTCCCTGAGCGGTATCCCAGTTCCCGAGTGGTTTTCCGGTCCCTGAGCTTGTCGAAGGGCCTACCGGAGGCCGTCTTCGGCGAGGCGACCGAGCTCGACGGTGGCACGGGCGTCGTCGAGTAGCCCGTCCTGCAGCGACCACACGGCGGACAGCGCGGAGCGCGCGACCACCCACTCGAGGAGGACGGTTCGCGGCAGGCCGAGCGATCGACGCACGACGTCCACCCGCTCGGCGAACAGCCGTGGGTTCCGCGCCGTCGCTGGATCGGGGTTGCTGAACAGTGCGGTGGCGTCGAAGGCGCGGTGGCCCACGATGCCCTTGGGGTCGATCGCCCGCCAGTCGCCGGGTGCGAGCTCGAGCACGTTCATGTGGTGGAGGTCGCCGTGGAGCACGACGACGTCGGCAGGCGTCGTGGTGTCGAGCAGTCGACCGGCGAGCTCCCGCCCACGCTCGAGGAACGCCGCGCTCGCCGGATCGCCGAGGAGGGTGCCGAGGGTGGACGCGTCGTCGGCGAGCAGCTCGCGGAACCACCGGCGGAGCGTCGGGAGCTCGGCGATGACGCCACCGGCATCGATCTGCGCCGGGGTGGGGATCGCCGTGTGCAGGGTGTCGAGCACGGAGCACAGGATCGCGACGGCTCCGAGGTCGTCACCTGCGCGGGTCAGCGAGGCGAGATCTCGGCCGCCCGTCGCGCGTTCCAGGACGATCGCGTGGTCATCGCCCGCGAACACCGCCGCGCACCCAGAGCCCTCCCATGACGCGAGCAGCCGTCCGCCGAGCGCCTCTTCCTCGACGAGTGGCACCTTGAGCATCGCCGGTCGTCCGTGGTGCGTCACGGGGAGCAGCCGGCTCGACGGCGTCACGATGAGCTCGCCGTCGGGCACGAGCCGCCACTGCTCGACGGCCGCGTCGATGCTCCCTGGTCGCCATGTCACGGAACTCAGCCTAGGCAACCCGCTCGGACCGGTGCCTGGGTCGCGCCTCGGTCGGTCCCTGAGCTTGTCGAAGGGCTCACGGAGGAACGTCGCCCTTCGACAGGCTCAGGGAGCGGGGAACGCCGGTTAGGCTGGCGCGGTGACCGAGATCCGCGCATACCGCCCGTCCGACCGCGCCGCTGTGGCGGCGATCTGCACCCGAACGGGCGACTCGGGGGCGGACGCGACCGGGCAGTTCAGCACGGACGATCTCCTGCCCGACATCTACGCCTTGCCCTACGTCGAGCACGAGCCCGAGTTGGCGTTGCTCGTCGACGCCGGTGCGGGCCCGATCGGGTACATCCTGGGCACCGCGGACACGGCCGCCTTCGACCGCTGGTTCATCGAGCGCTGGTGGCCGACCGTCGAGGGGAAGTACGCGGAGGCTGCGGCCTCCGGTGACGCCTCGGAGGGTGAGCGCGGTATCGTCCGATCCGCGACGGACCGTGGCGGACTGGCCCCGGAGCTCCTCGTGCAGTACCCGGCCCATCTGCACATCGACCTGCTGCCGGTGACGCAGGGGATGGGTGTCGGCAGGCGGCTCATCGACGCGTTCTGCGGGCTCCTCGCAGCGCGCGGCGTCCCGGGCGTGCACCTCGGCGTCGGCGTCTCCAACACCGGGGCGCAGCAGTTCTACCAGCGGACGGGCTTCACCCGGGTCGACGGCGACCCCGGCGCCCACTGGTACGCGAAAGCGCTCTGACCCAGGCGGTCTTCAACCCGAGCCCGATCCCGCGTGGAGCGACGGTACCCTCGCGCTCCAGCGCGGTGGCCGGGGCAGGACGTCTCAGCTACAGGAGTTCGGCGCGCGCCCAGCGCAGGCGCTCAAGCGGGGTGAGCAGGTCGGGGTGGTCCTCGCGGAGGTCGTCGAGCGAGACCGGCTGGCGAGGTCGCTCCACCGGGCCGTCGTAGGCGGCGACGACGGCCGCGATGCTGTCCGTGCTCCATCGGTTGCTGCGCATGCGGAGGAGCGGTCGGTTCTCGGCGTCGCAGACGAAGAACTGCGAGCTCGCGTGCAGCCCCCGACCCCGGAACTCGAAGAGTAGGCTGCGGCCGATCGCCTCCCGCGGAACGAACCGCTGCCGTCCGACGATGGGCTGCTCGATGAATCCGTCACGACACACGACGATGCGTTGGCGTCGAGACAGGACGGCGACGCCGAGCAGCACGACCATGCCGAGGACGCCGAGCGTGATGACCCAGGTGCGTTCGACACTCGGGGTCGGGCCGACGAGCCAGAGTGAGACGCCCCAGACGGGCAGGACGACGATCGCGGCGCTCAGGACGGCGCTCCAGAGCACGCGGGGATGCGGTCTGACCGTCACCGGTTCTTCACCCCGTCGCACCACGCGCTCACCCCCGCCGACCATCGTGGCCTGCTTTGCATGGGTGGACAATCCGCCATCTGGGGGACAAGTAGGACGAATGCCCCATTCTTCGACGCGGTCCGCCCGGTTGCCCCGGCACACTTGACTTCTCGCTCCTGCGATGTGCAATATATTGCATGCCCGCTCCCGCTCAAGCCAACCCGCATCGCCGGGCGCTCCTCCGCGACGACGTCTACCAGTCGCTCCGCAACGCGATCGTCGACGGGACCTTCACCCCGGGCGAGAAGCTCGTCGACACCGAACTCGAACGGTGGCTCGGCGTCAGCCGCACGCCCATCCGCGAGGCCGTGCTGCGTCTCGCCCGAAGTGGGCTCGTCATCGCGAAACCGGGACGGTCGACGGTCGTCGCCCCACTCGACAGCCGGGCGACGTTGCAGGCCCAGGCGGTCGCCGCCGCCATGCACGAACTCGCCGTCCGCGAGGCGGTGCCGCACCTGAGCGCGGACGACCTCGACCGCATGCGGGCGGCGAACCGGGACTTCGCAGCCGCGCTGCAACGCGACGACGCCGACGCCGCGCTCGCAGCGGACGACGCCTTCCACGCCGTGGCCGTGGACGTCGCCGGGAATCCGTTCATCCGTGATGCGCTCGAGGCGGTCACCCCGCTGCTGCGGAGGATCGAACGGTTGCGGTTCTCCTCGGTCGCGGCACGCGGGTCGATCGCGCAGCACGACGCCGTCATCGAGCGCTGTGCGGAGGGGGACGTCGACGCGGCGGCCGCCCTTGTCCGAGGCAACTGGACGACCCTCGCCGACCTCGTCCTCGCCCACCTCGAGGACGACTGAGCCAGCCGCACCACCGAGACCCAGGAGCCACCACATGTCCCTCAGCGACTTCGCCCGCTACCCGCTCACCTTCGGACCAAGTCCCGTCCACGAACTCAACCGCCTCACCGCCCACCTCGGCGGCGCGACGATCTGGGCCAAGCGCGAGGACGTCAACAGCGGTCTCGCCTACGGCGGCAACAAGACCCGCAAGCTGGAGTACCTCATCCCCGATGCGATCGCGCAGGGTGCCGACACGCTCGTGTCGATCGGGGGCTACCAGTCCAACCACACGCGTCAGGTCGCGGCGGTCGCGGCGAAGCTCGGGATGCAGGCCGTCCTCGTGCAGGAGAACTGGGTGGACTGGCCCGACTCCGTGAACGACCGGGTCGGCAACATCATGCTGTCGCGGATCATGGGGGCTGAGGTCCGTCTCGATCCCGCGGGCTTCGGCATCGGTTTCAAGTCAAGCTGGGAGCGTGCCCTCGACGACGTGCGCGAACGCGGCGGCACCCCGTACGCGATCCCGGCCGGGGCGTCGGACCACCGGCTCGGAGGTCTCGGGTTCGCGAACTGGGCCGCCGAGGTCGAGCAGCAGGAGCGCGAACTCGGCGTGTTCTTCGACACGATCGTCGTCTGCAGCGTCACCGGGTCCACGCACGCCGGCATGATCGCCGGGTTCGCCGGGCAGGACCGACCGCGCCGCGTGATCGGCATCGACGCGTCGGCGAAGATCCAGGAGACCCGCGACCAGGTCGCACGCATCGCCCGCAACACGGCGGAGCTCATCGGCCTCGAACGCGAGCTCCGCGACGACGAGATCACGGTGTTGGAGGGGTGGGCCGGCGACCTCTACGGGATCCCGGTCGAGTCGACGATGGAGGCGATCCGCCTGACCGGTCGGCTCGAGGGCATCATCATCGACCCGGTCTACGAGGGGAAGTCGATGGCGGGCCTCATCGACCTCGTGACGAGTGGTGACATCCCGGCGTCCAGCAACGTCCTCTACGCGCACCTCGGTGGGCAGCCGGCGATCAACGCCTACAGCGCCCTCTTCCGCGACTGAGCCGGTGCCGGGTGTCCCGCCCGAGCGAGGTGCCGGCGCGGTGCGCTGAGCCGAGGTGCCGGTAACCGGTGTCAGCGCGGTGCGCTGATGCGAACCCGAGGGAATCGGCGTGAGCGCGGGTCAGGCGAACGAGCGCGCCCCTCTGGAGACCCGCGCTCACGTCCATGACCCGCGCTCGCGTCAGCGCACCGCGCTGGCATCCGTCCGGAGACCCGCGCTCGCGTCAGCGCACCGCGCTGACGCACTACCAGGGTCGATGGTCGCGGTCCAGGGTCGGGCGGCGGCGCGTGGCGGTGCGAGACTTGGACCTCCACGACGCGAGGAGGTCGCATGCGCGCACCGATGGAACCCCGACACCAGACGCGGATCGCATGATCCGTCTGCAGTCGACCGCCTGGCCTTCCAGCGGCACCTCCCTCGACCTCGACGCTCTGCACGACGCGGCGACGGGATCGTTGGCGAGCATCGAGTCGCGCCTGGCCTTCACCTCCACGGCCGTGCGACTCGTCGGTCCGCTCGAACAGCGCACCGCCGGGCGCGTCTTCGCGGGACTCGGCGCCATCGCGGCGGCCGACGTCACGCTCGCACGCGTCGTCGAACCGCACCTCGACGCACTGGCCATCCTGCATCAGGCCGACCTCGAACCGCCGGCCGTCTCCACCTGGGGGGTCTTCGCGGCCGAGGCGCCCGGGCTGCGTCTCGACGCGACCCTGGTCGACGACGCCTGGCAGCTGTCGGGCACCAAGCCGTGGTGCTCCCTCGCCTCCCACCTGAGCGACGCGCTCGTCACCGCCCACACCGCGCCGGGCGAGCGGCGGCTGTTCGCCGTCGCACTCACCGATCCAGGGGTCACGACCGACGACAGCGTGTGGCTCGCCCGCGGACTGCCGCTCGTCCCGAGTGGCCCGGTCGGCTTCGACGGGGTCCCCGCGTCCCCGGTCGGCGACGACGGGTGGTACCTGCGACGCCCCGGCTTCTCCTGGGGCGGGATCGGCGTCGCCGCCTGCTGGTGGGGCGGCGCGATCACGCTCGTCGACCGCCTGCTCGCCGCGGCACGCACGCGACCCGACGCCGACCTCCTCCTGCGCACGCTCGGCGCCGCGGCCGTCGACCTCTCGATCGCCGAGCAGGCGATCGCCGACGCGGCCCAGGCCATCGAACACGGCCACGCCGACGACACGGCCGGCCCGCGCCTCGCCCAGCGCGTGCGGTCGACGGTCCGGGGTCGGGTCGACGCCATCCGCGCCGGGGTGCTCGGAGCACTCGGCCCCGGCCCGCTCACCTCCGAACCCGCCTACCTCGCCCGGATGTCCGACCTCGAGCTCTACGTCCAGCAGGACCACGGCGACCGCGACCTCGCGCGCTACGGCCGCATGCTGGTGGAGGCCGACTGATGCCCGCGTTCGACCACCGCGACCCCGGCACGTCGGCAGCCGCCTGGGCGACCCGCTTGCACGAGCTCGACCTGCCCGTCTGGGACGGCTGGCGACATGCCACGGGCGTCGTCGTGCTGTCGCCGCACCCCGACGACGAGTCGCTCGGAGCCGGCGGGCTGATCGCGGCCGCCGCGGCCGCCGGGATCCCGGTCGAGGTCCTCCTCGTGACCCTCGGCGAGGGATCGCACCCCGACTCGCCGACCACCACCCCCGAGGAACTCGCCCCGCGCCGGGAGGCCGAGTTCATCGATGCTGTCGGTCGTCTCCACCCGACGGTCGGGCACGACGTCCTGCGCATCCCGGACGGCGGCCTCGACGCCGAACGCGTGGGCATCGCGCAGCGACTGCGGGCAGCCGTCGCCACCGCCGGATCACGACCGCTCATCGTCGCCCCCTGGCGCGGCGACGGGCACCGCGACCACCGGATCGCGGGCGAACTCGCCACGGCCCTCGCGACCGAGCTCGACCTCGCGCTCGTGGAGTTCCCCATCTGGCTCTGGCACTGGGCCGACACCGACGACGCGACCCTGCCGTGGCCCGAGGCGCGTATCGTCCCGCTCGACGCGGCTGCGCACGGGGCGAAGATCGCCGCGATGGACGCCTACCCCTCGCAGACGGAGCCGCTCTCGGATGCGCCGGGCGATGAGGCGATCGTCGACCACCACCACCTGCAGCACTACGCACGGCGGTTCGAGGTGCTGTTCCCGAACGGGCGTGCGCTGGATCTCGTGCCGGGTTCCGACCCGGATGCGGGTGCGGCAGCGGACTCCGACACCGACGTCGCCACCGACAACGCCACCGCGACGGACACCGTCGTGACTGCCGACACCACCTCGCGCTCGAAGGAGTCGTTCGAGGACCACTACCGCGACCACCCCGACGGCTGGGACTTCGGGTCCTGGTATGAGGAGCGCAAACGTCGGGTCCTCCTCGCCGCCCTGCCGCGCCAGCGCTACGGCTCGGTGCTCGAACTCGGCTGCGCGACGGGTGTCCTGACGGAGCGGCTCGCGGACCGCAGCGACGACGTGCTCGGTGTCGACATCGCCGAGGCGCCCCTCGAGATCGCCCGTCGACGGGTGCCCGCTGCCCGGTTCGAACGGGGGACGCTCCCGGACGACTGGCCAAGCGGTGCCTTCGACCTCGTGGTGATGTCTGAGGTCGGCTACTACCTGTCGGGGACCGACCTCGATCGGGTCATCGACCACCTCCTCGGCTCGCTCACGCCCGGCGGGAGCATCGTCGCGTGTCACTGGCGGCACCCCGACGACCACGCCACGACCTCGGCCGAGTTCGTCCATCGCCGGTTGCTCGAACGCTGGCCCGGCCGTCGGTCCATCCAGCACGTCGAGGACGACTTCCTGCTCGACGTCCTCGTGCCCGCCGACGAGGCGAGCGTCGCCGCGGTGGACGGTCTGACGGGCTGATGCTGCGACGGATCGATGCCGTCGTGCCCGCACACGACGAGGAGGAGCTGATCGGGGCATGCCTCGACGCGCTGCTCGTCGCGCGTGCCGCCGTGCTGCGTCGTCGTCCCGAGCTGCAGGTGGGGATCGTCATGGTGCTCGACGACTGTCGCGACGACACGGCGCGGATCGTGCGGGAGCGGTTGGCGGGCTGTGATCCCGAGGAGGCGGTCACCGTCGTCATCGACGAGCGCAGTGTCGGCGCGGCCCGGCTAGCCGGTGTCGCGGCCGCTATGGGATCGCGTGCTGTGGGATCGGGTGCTGCCGACGTGTCAGAGCGGTGGATCGCCAACACCGACGCCGACTCGCGTGTTCCGGAAGCTTGGTTCTCCGTGCACGCCGATGCCTTCGACGACGGTGTCGACGTCCTCCTGGGGACCGTCCGCCCCGACTTCACGGACTTCTCCGAGCGCGACATCGAGCGCTGGATGGAGACCCACCCGCCCGGACATCTGCCGGGCAACGTGCATGGGGCCAACCTGGGTGTCCGTGCCGATCGGCTCGACGAACTCGGCGGCTTCCGTGAGCTGGCCGAGCACGAGGACGTCGATCTCGTCGAGCGTGCGCGGGCAGCGGGTCTCCGGGTCGTGCCGACGCTGGATACACCCGTCGAGACCTCGGGTCGGCGACGCGGCCGGACCCCGGGTGGCTACGCGGCGTTCCTCGCGGAGACCTACCCGCGCTCCTGACGATCCTGCACGTCTGATCCCCGGGCCGCATCCACGGTCCTATCCGTCCGTCTTCGGGTCGACGATGACCTCGGTGACCTCGCCGACGTCGAGCACCGGGTACCGGGAGACGGCCCCGATCTTCTCCTCACTCGCGAGGATGTAGACGTCGGTGCTGCGCTCGGCGAGGGCGCGTTTCGTCGCGGCGTCGTCGAGATCGCCGGTGGTGAGGCCGTGTTCGGGATGGAAGCCGGTGACGCCGAGGAAGCAGGCGTCGGCGCTCAGGTGACGGATGGCTTCAGCGGCGAGAGCGCCGCCCGCGACCATGGAGTGACGTCCGAGTTCGCCGCCGATCATGATGACGCGCGCCGGCGAGTGCTCCGCCACGGCGAGGGCGACCGCCGGGCTCGGGGTGATGACGGTGAGGGCCGGGTCGTCCGGGAGGAGTCGTGCGAGCGCGAGCGCGGTGGTGCCGGCGTCGATGATGACGGTGCTGCCCGGTCGGATCCGCTCGGCGGCGATGCGGGCGACGCGCTCCTTGCTGGCCGTCCCGAGGGACAGTCGATCCCGGAACGGGCGATCGGCCGCGGCGACCGGGAGTGCGCCGCCGTAGACGCGGACGCAGATGCCTGCTTCGGCCAACTCGCGGAGGTCTCGGCGGATCGAGTCCTCGGAGAGTCCGAGCGCAGCGGCGGCGTCCTTCGCGACGATCCGCCCGTCGCGGTCGAGGAGGTCGAGCAGGTGGGACCGTCGTTGTGCGCTCAGCATGCGCGCTCCTTCCTGATGTTGCACGATCGTGCACGGTTAACGCTACAGTGCTGGACATGACAACGCCACTCCTCATCCTCATCGCCGGCCCCTACCGTTCCGGGACCGGCGGTGATCCCGACGCCATCGCCCGCAACCTGGAACGACTCGAAGCCGCTGCGGCGCCCATCTACGCGCTCGGTCACGTCCCGATGA
The DNA here is from genome assembly GCF_001650455.1 of Plantibacter sp. H53. Taxonomy (NCBI): domain Bacteria; kingdom Bacillati; phylum Actinomycetota; class Actinomycetes; order Micrococcales; family Microbacteriaceae; genus Plantibacter; species Plantibacter sp. H53. Next base: position 11,549 of record NZ_LWCT01000010.1, on the reverse strand, counting down.
TCGGGGAGTGGGTCGCGCTGCCGATCCTGCGGGGGATCGACACCGCGTCGGGCGACGGCGACGTCATGTACGAGACGGCGAGGCGGCTGCTCCAGCACTGCGACGCCGTGCTCCGGTTGCCGGGGGAGTCGTCCGGTGCCGACACCGACGTCGCCATCGCCCGTGAGCGCGGGATCCCCGTGTACACCGACCTCTCGGAGATTCCGGCGCTCGAGGGCTGAGGTCGCTCGCTCGCGGAGTCCCGGCGCTCGGCTAGGCTGACGCGCGTGCTCGACGACCTCAGGATCCGCCGCTACCGCGACACCGATGCGCGGGCGACCAGGTCGATCTTCGAACGCGCGGTGCGGGTGACCGCTGCCGCCCACTACACGGCCGAGCAGCTCGCCGCATGGGTGCCGGACGACCCGGCAGGTGCCGTGCTGGACGACTGGGCCGCCCGACGTGCCGCGGTGACGACGTGGGTGGCCGAGCTCGACGACGCGGTGGTCGGTTTCACCGATCTGGACGTCGAGATCGGATACCTCGACATGCTGTTCGTCGATCCGGACGCGGGACGACACGGCGTCGGGTCCGCGCTCATCCGTCAGGTGCTCGACGAAGCCCGGGCGGTGGGGCTCCGTGAGGTGACCGTGCAGGCGAGTCGGACGGCGCAGCCGGTGCTCGAGCGCCACGGCTTCGTCGTGGTCCGCGAGCAGCGGGTCGAGCGTCGCGGGGTGCTCATCGAGAACGCGGTGATGCGGATACCCCTGGACGCCTCGACGGGGTGATGCTCCCGAGACGGCCCGCGCGCCCGGCGGGGTGTCGCCAGCGCGGTGCGCCGACTCGAACGCGGTGGTGCGGGTGCCGGCGCGGTGCGCCGACGTGAGATCGCTGCAATCGGCGTGAGCGCGGGTCGTGGACTTCGGCGCGGCCCTCTGGAGACCCGCGCTCACGCGTGTGACCCGCGCTCACGTCAGCGCACCGCGCTGGCAGCCCGTCAGGCGTCGGCGAGTTGGGCCTCGGCACGCTCCGGGGAACCGGCTGCGAGCCCACGGTCGATGGCGCGTCGCGAGCCGAGCCAGAGCAGGACACCGACCAGGAAGACGATGACCTCCGTGACGGTGAGCGACCAGACGATGCCACCGAGTCCGAACCACAGGTTGCCGAGGAGGACGATCGGGACGAACAACACGCCCTGGGTGACGGCCATGACCGCCGCGGGGAGCGCTCGCCCGGTCGCTTGGAAGAGCGAGGTGATGAGTCCGGTGAACCCGTTGGCGATCATGGCGGTGAGCTGGGCGACGAGGATCGTGACGCCGAGACCGAGGACGGCGGGGTCGGCGATGAACGCGGAGACGATCGGTTCGCGCAGGACGAGGACGACGCCGGCGAAGAGGACCGAGATCCCGCCGACGGTGAGTGCCGAGGCGCGGAGAGCCGACCGGAGGCGCGCGCCGTCGCCCTTGCCGAACGCATAGGCGAGCAGCGGGAGCACACCGAAGGTGACACCCATGACCAGGAACTCGGGCACCTGGGCGATCCGGACCGCGACGCCCATGGCGGCCAGCGGGGCGTCTCCGTAGGCCGCGGCCAGCGTGTTCAACACGAGCGCGGTGACGATGAGGAACCCCGACTGCAGGAGCGTGCTGACCCCGACACCGAGGACCGGCTTGAGGATCGTCGGCGACAGGGTGAACCAGCGCGGTGCGCGGCTGACGTGCTCGCTGTTGCGCTGCAGCCACGCCACGAAGTAGACGAGGACGCCGAGGTTCGCCAGTCCCATCGCGAGTGCCGCGCCGGCGACGCCCCAGCCAAACCCGAGGATGAAGACGAGATCGAGGACGAGGTTCGCCACGGCCGACGCGATGAGGGCGATCATCACCTGGCGGGCGGCACCCTCGGCCCGCACGAGCTGTTCCAGACAGAACGCGGTCGCCATGACGGGGACGAACGCGAGCATGACGCCGATGAACGCCGAGGTCGCGGGTGCGGTGACCGCGTCCGCCCCGAGCAGCGACACGAGGGGACCGAGGAACACGAGGCCGATCCCGCCCAGGACGGCGCCCGTCAGGAACGCGCCCCAGACCGAGAAGGAAGCGGCCCGTTTGATGTCCCCGGCCTGTGCCGGGTCGTGTTCGGAGGCGCCCAGGAGTCTGGAGATGAGCGCGCCGCCGCCGACGCCGAACAGGTCGCCGATGGCCATGATCAGTCCGAGGATCGGGGCTCCGAGCGTGATCGCGGCGAGCAGGGTGGTGTCGTGCAGCGAGCCGACGACACCCGCGTTGATGAGGTTGTAGACGGCGCTGACGACCAGGGCCGCCGCCATCGGGACGCACAGATGGATGAGTGCCCGGATGATCGGGGCGGTCGCGAGGTACCAGCGGTTGCTGCCGACCGTGTCGGCGGCGGTCGATGGTGCGGTGTCGGTCGAGGCTGTGGTGACGGTCGGTGGCGCGGTGGCCGTCGACGGTGCGGTGCTGCTGGGGAGGGGCGTTCCGGTTGTGGGATCGATGTGGTCTTCGGGGTGCATGGGAGGCTCCGTTTCGGGCAGGGTCCGCGCGCGACGATGAGCGCCGGCGCGGCGAGGGTTCGTTGGTGGGGTGGTCGTCCGGTGCGGGCGGAGCGGACAGGCTCAGCAGGCGTCCGGGCGCGACGGACAGCGCCGTCGTGGCGTTCGCGGTCGCCATCGCGTGCGGCGGTCGGCGGATGACGCGGCGAGTGGTCTCGGCGTGGTCGGGGAGCTCGGGTTCCCGAGCGGTGATCAGCGGGTCGGCTGCGGCAGGTGCGCCGTGAGCTTCGTGAGCAGAGCGTGCAGGGTGTCGCGTTCGCTCTGGTCCAACGGGGTGAGTATGCTGTCGTCGGCCTCGGCCATCGCGGTCTCGAACCCGGCGATGAGGTCGGTGCCGCGCTGCGTGGCGAAGACCCGCTTGGTGCGGGCGTTCCCTGCTTCGGCGCGTCGTTCCACGAGTGCTCGGCGTTCGAGTCCCTGCAGAAGACTCGAGACGCTGGCGGCGCTCGTCCGGCTCACCTCGGCGATGTCGCGTTGGATGGAGCCTGGATGCTGGACGAGGTACCCGAGGACGAAGGCCTGCTCGTGCGTGAGTTCGCGAGCGCGGATCCAGTCTTCGCCTGCTTTGCGTTGTGCCCACGCGATCCAGCGGAGCAGTTGGAGTGTGCTGCTGAAATCGGGTGTCTCATCATCCATGGTTAGAACGCTAACGCTTTGAGTTCTAACTGTCAACCCTCGAATGATCGACCTGCTCGGCGCGGTGCGCTGACGTGAGTTGGGCGGACTCGGCGTCAGCGCGGTGCTCTGACACGAAACCAACGAGTTCGGCGTGGGCGCGGGTCGTAGCCCTGAGCGCGCCCCTCCGGAGACCCGCGCTCACGCGTGTGACCCGCGCTCACGTCAGCGCACCGCGCTGGCGCCACGGAGAGACGTCGCTGGGGAGGCCCGGAAACGCAGAACGCCCCGCACGAGGCGGGGCGTTCATGGTGAAGCTGGCGGAGAATGGGGGATTCGAACCCCCGAGGGCGTTAACCCAACACGCTTTCCAAGCGTGCGCCATAGGCCACTAGGCGAATTCTCCAAGGCAGTTTGTGAAAAACGGCCAGATAGCAGCATACCTGGTTCCCGGACCGCCGCGCGCCACCCGGCCCCGCCGCCGCGTTCCGAGCCCGGCCGACCACGAACGCGAGCGGTCGAACACACCGGCACGGAGCGCCACTCGCGTCAGCTCGCAGCAGGCGGCCGCCAGTCCACCCGTTGATCACGCCGCAGCACGAGCGACCTCGGGAGGACTGCCGCGAGCACGCGTTCGAGCGGCTGACTCGCGGACCGCAGGGCCGCCTTCGCCTCAGCCAACGCTGCGTCGACCGAACCGGCGCTCGCCGCACCACCAGCGCTCGGCGCATAGCTCTCCCGCTCGACCGCCGCCACGAGCCGGTCGACGGCCGGCGACTCGATCCGGAACTGCCCGCGCAGCCTCGACGCGAATCCACGGGGTGACTCCGCCGACGTCACGGGGAAACCGAGGTCGCGGGCGGTGTCGAGGAACTCCACCCAGGCCCAGCCCGCCGAGGTCCCGTCGCCCAGTGCACGCCGACGCCCGGCCGCACGCCGGAGACCCCGGGCGATCGACGGGGTGGCGAGCAGCACCAGCACGCCGAGCAGGATCGCGAGCGGAACGAGGGCGGCGGTGAACGCCCCGTCGGACCGGGTCGAGGCCGGTCCGCCGAGCGCGTCCGCGGTGGGGGTCGGGGTCGACGCCGCGGTCGGAGCCGGACGGCTGTCGGGACTCACCGATCCGCTGCCGGGCGTCGCCGTGCTCGCGTCGCTGAACTGCGTCACGACCCCGCGGCTGGCCGTCGGCTCGAACGGCACCCAGCCCACGCCCTCGAAGTACAGCTCCGGCCAGGCGTGCAACTGGTCCGAGGTGACGATGTAGGTGTCGCGGTTCGCCGGGGTGTTGTCGATCGTCGTGCCCGGCAGGTACCCGATGGCGATGCGCGCGGGAATGCCGAGGACGCGCGACATCACGGCCATCGCGGACGAGAAGTGGATGCAGTAGCCGGCCTTGCGCTCCAGGAACGTCGCGATGACCTCGGCGCCGCTGCCGTCGAAGCCCTCCTCGACGGGTGCCGACTCCGAGTACTCGAAGGTGCTGCGGAAGTAGCGCTGCAGGGCGATCGCGCGGTCGTAGTCGGTGGAGGCGGTCGCCGTCACGTCCGCAGCGGTGTCACGGATGATCTGCGGCAGGTCGTCGGGCAGCTCGAGATAGGGGGCGGCCGACGCCGGGTCGGCGACCGGCGGGACGTCGCGCATCTGCTGTGCGGTCGGCAGGATCGCGGTACTCGTCGCCGTGTAGGTCTGCCCGCGGGTGGATCCACGCTCCGCCATCGCCGTCAGCCCGGCTGCCTCGAACCGCCAGTCACCGCGGAGCCCGTCGACCTTCTGCGTCGGATACGGTAAGGGCAGCCACGGGCTCGACAGCGAGTCCACCGTGACCGTCGTCTCGAAGGTCTCCACCGGGATCGCCTCGCTGAGTCCGGCCGGCGCGGGGAAGGCGTCGAGCGTGTTGCCGTCGTTGTAGCCCGAGTTGTCCGGTCCCCAGACGGTGCCGGTGAACTCGTTGAGGTCGGTGACCTTGAGGTACGGCGGTTCGTCGGCGGTGGTCGTGTACTCGAGCGCGGTCGTGTTCGCGGGGCGCCGCAGACTCTGGCCGAGCGAGATGAGCGGGTTGATGCCGTTCACGAACGGACCGCTCCCGCGGGCGCCGGCGGTCACGTCCCGGACGGCGAGGTCCGGGAGCACGGCCGGCGTGAGGAGCGCGACGACCACCGCGACGGCACTGACGAGGACGGCCGGACCGAGACCTCCGAAGCGACCGGCGCCGGTCATCGCCGACGGTCCGGCGCCGCGTCCATCGCCGGATGCCCGGGCCGAGGCGAGGGCTCGCAGCACCTCGCGGCGTCGGACGTCCTCGCGGAGCAGCCAGAGGAAGGAGAGGGCGACGAACGCGAACACCCACGGATCGAGGGGGAACGACACGGCGACCGTCGGCCCGGCGTACACGGCGAAGACGAGGACGGCTGCCAGCACCGGCGCGTGGCGGCCGAGCACGAGCCACGCGACCGCCAGCGCGACGAGGCCGCCGCCCGCGGCCATGACGAAGACCACGCCGGCGTCGGTGTCGAGTGGGGCCGAGCCGTCGTGGAAGGTCTGGAACCCGGCGTCACGCAACCGCTCGAAGGCGCCGAGCGTCGTCGGGGTCGGGACGATGCCGATGATCGCCGTCTCACTGGCGAAGAACAGCGTGATCGTCAGCAGCCATGCGATGCCGGCGCCGAGCCACACGAACACCGCCGGCAGTCTCGTGCGCCGGAGGAGGATCGCCGTGGCGAGGACGATCGCGATGACGAGGTTCGTGACGAACCACCAGTCGAGCGCGTCGAGCACCCGGCCGAACCCGAGGCCACCCGTCGCGAGGAGCAGGAAGGCGGCGAGGCCGAGACGCAGGTCGCCGACGTTCGCGGTGTCGCGTGGGTCGTCCCGGCGTCCGCCGGCGTCTCCCGACCATGACCCGCCACTGGTTCCGCCGCGGGACGGACGTCGAGGGTTCGACGAGCCGGCACCAGGACGGACGCCCGCTGGCACGCCTCCGCGAGACGCCACTCGGCCACGGGCGGCGGCCGCCGCGCGGCGTTCCTCAGCGACGGACATACGCACCTCCGGCACCCCGACCACCACGGCCGCCGCGGCCGGAAGGCTGCGGCGCCAGCGTGGTGGTCGCCGGGCCGCTCGTGCCGGACCAGAGGGCCTGGAACGATGCGCCGCGCTCGCCGACGTGGCATCGCCACCCGGCCGACTCCAGGAGCTCGATGGACCGACGCCGCGCGCCGGCCGGGAGCAGTGCGACAGGGAGTGGTGAGAGGTGCGCGACCGCGGTCAGCTCACCGAGATCGCCCTCCTCGACGTCGCCGAGGATCGCGATGACCGGTTGCGATCGGCGCGCGGCGATGACGGGTGAGAGGTCGAGGAACCGATCGGGCCGGACCGACGGACGCAGGAGGGCCAGGTCGAGCAGCGCGGCGTCGAGATCGTCCTCCTCGAGATGCTGCCCGCCGCGGGCGAGCGCGTCGCCCATGTCGCCGACGGGGCTGGACCGCAGGCCACCGGCCGCGGATCTCGCACTGATCTCCCGGGAGAGCTCCTCGGTTCCGGCGCCGACCAGGTTGACGCGGTAGTCGGCGTCGACGAGGTGGGCGGTGATCGAGGCCGCGAGCGACACGGCCTGCTCGAACGCCGGCAGGTACGACGGATCGTCGTCGGGCCAGGCCCAGTGGGCCGCGGCGGTGTCGAGGAGGACCGTCGCCTCGGGGTCGTTCTGCTGCTCCTCCTGCCGCACCATCAGCTCACCGTGGTGCGCGCTCGCCCGCCAGTGCAGTCGGCGGATCGCGTCTCCCGGCAGATAGGGGCGCGCGATGATGTCGTCCTCGCCAGCGCCGACGTGTAGCGACGACGGACGCGTGGAACCGTCGCGGCTGGCGGTGAGCGCGGGGATCTCGGGCAGGACCACGACCTCCGGTAGGACGACGACCGCATGCGTCCCGCCGACGTCGCGCCGACGGACGACGAGTCCGAACGGGTCGCTCACGGTGAGTCCGAGCGGGCCGAGCTCGTGCTCGCCGCGACGCAGTGCCGTCACGGTGTACTCGGCCGTTCGCCGGCGCGATCCGATGCCCGCGACGCCGGTACTCGGCAGGGTGCCCTCGGCGCTGCCGGCGAGTCCGGGCGGCACACGGTCCTTCCACTCCGTGTGGACGTGGGGGAGCGCGCTCGTCTCGGCGATCGTGACCTCGACGGCGATCCGCCCGCCGACCGCGACGAGGTCGGGCCGGGTGGTGCGGTCGACCCGGAGCGACGGCCGTTCGAGGTAGACCGCGCCGAAGCTGGCGGCGACGAGCGCGACGAGCAGTCCGGCGGCGGCGAGCAGCTCCGGAGAGCCGATCCCGCGCGCGAAGATGAGGCACACGCCGGCCGCGACGAGCACGCCGACCGCGCGTCTCGTCAACGGCACGCGACGCTTCATGGGCTCAGGACCTCCGGTGCCGGATCACGGCGATCCGGCGGTCGCGGTGCGGGGCCATCGGTTCAGGACCTCAGCTCGGTGCGACCGGAGTGCGGCACGGGTGTCCGCTCCAGCAGCTCGGCGAGCACTTCGGAGACCGCCTGGACGCCCGAGCGGTCGTGGGCGCTCACCGCGCGGCGGGTGGGGATGAGCCGGTGGGCGAGGACCGGTGCCAGCAGCTGGTCGATGTCGTCGGGGAGGACGAACTCGCGGCCGTCGAGCGCTGCGAGGACCTTGGCCGCACGGACGAGTTGCAGGGTGGCACGCGGGCTCGCGCCGAGGCGGAGTTCGGGGTGCACACGGGTCGCCTGCACGAGCGAGACGCAGTACTGCTCGACGATCGGCGACACGAAGACGCCGCGGGCCCAGGCGATGAGGCGCTCGACGTCGCCGCGTGACGCGACCGGACCGATGGTGTCGAGCGGGTTGACCGTGTCGCGCTGGCGGAGCATCGCGAGCTCCGCGGACGCGTCGGGGTATCCCATCGAGATGCGCGCCATGAAGCGGTCTCGCTGGGCCTCCGGCAGAGCGTAGGTGCCCTCCATCTCGAGCGGGTTCTGTGTGGCGACGACCGTGAACGGCGACGGCAGGGCGTGCGTCTCGCCGTCGACCGTCACCTGACGCTCTTCCATCGACTCGAGCAACGCCGACTGGGTCTTCGGCGAGGAGCGGTTGATCTCGTCGGCGATGACGATGTTCGCGAAGACCGCGCCGGGCTTGAACTCGAACTCGCGGTCGACCTGGTTGAAGATCGAGACGCCGGTGACGTCCGATGGGAGCAGGTCGGGCGTGAACTGGATCCGGCGGACGGTGCTGCCGACGGACGCGGCGAGGGCCTTCGCGAGGACGGTCTTGCCGACGCCGGGGACGTCCTCGATGAGGAGGTGGCCCTCGGCGAGCATCACGATGAGCGCCATCCGCGCGGCGAACGGCTTGCCGTCGAGGACGCGCTCGACGTTGTCGAGGATGCGCTCGGCCAGCACCTGGAACTCCTCGGCGTTCAGCGCCGGCTTCAGTTCGGCGACGGTGTCCCGTGGGGCGCGGCTGGTGTTGCTCTGCTCGGTCATGGTCGGCTCCTGCGGTCGTGGTCGAGCATGCGCTTGAACAGCAGCGCGACGATGGTGGCGAGTCCGATCGTGATGAGGGTCGGGGCAAGTGCTCCGAGGAACTGCATCCAGAGGTAGTTGTCGGTCGGGCCGCTGTCGCCGACGAACCCGCGGTAGAGCAGGGTGAACGACTGCCACAGCCCCACGCCGCCGCCGAGCGTGAAGACGACGCCGACGATCCAGAGGACCCGTTCCCAGACGACGGCGCGGACGCGATGGGCGTCGGCGGCGTCGAGGTACTCCTCGTACCGCTGCTGGTCGAGCTGGGTCTGCTGCGCGTCGGGACCTGCCGAGCCAGGCTGATCGGCAACCGTCGTGGTGTCAGCGGTCCGAGCTTCGAACGGGTGGATGCGACGGTCGGCCTGCGACGGCATGCCGCGGGACGGCCGGGCGCGCGGGCCGTCGTCGAACCGGTCGTCGGTCGGCGGGCGGACGGGGCGACCGTCGGTGGGCGGCTGGATGAGCTGCGGGGCGATCTCCTCGAGTGAGGCGAGGCGGCTGCGCCGGCCGATGTCACCGGTGTTCGGTCGGGTGCGCTCGTCGGTGTGTCCGCGCTGGAACGCGGGGTCGTAGCGTTGGTCCATCGTCGGCCTCCGTCGCGCTGCGTACATCGTCCGGGCCGGAACCCGTTGCCCGATCCTAAGACTGATAACGAACAGGTAACACCCCTGGACGTGTCGCCCACAGGAACTCCATATGTGTACCAGGTCGCGCACACACGGTGCCGCTGCGGGTCGGGAACTTCTTCGGAGCCGACGTGCCCAACGGTTGTGCGGCCCTTCGACAAGCTCAGGGAGCGGTGTTCGTTGCCCGTCCCGTTCTGGTCCCTGAGCTTGTCGAAGGGTGGCGTCTGCTCGCGGTGCCCTTCGACAGGCTCAGGGACCGGGTTCGAGCTCCGGGACCGGGTGTGCCGGAAACGACGACAGGCCCGGGAACGGGGATCCGTTCACCGAGCCTGTCGAGGTGCAGGGGCCTACAGCGCCGCGAGCGCCTCGCGGATCGGGGTCTCGCCGCCGATGACCTCGAACTGCGTGCGGGACGCCGCGCCCGACTCGATGAGCGCGAACAGCACGGCGGCGACGTCGGCGCGCGGGATCGAGCCGCGGTCGGTGGTCGTCGCGGCGGTGATCGTGCCGGTCGGGGCGTCGTCGGTCAGGCCGCCCGGACGGACGATCGTCCAGTCGAGGTCGCGCCCGCGGAGGTCGGCGTCGGCCTCGGACTTCGCCCGCAGGTAGACCTGGAACACGTCGTCCGACTCCGGGTCGAAGTCGTCGGTGCTCATCGCCGACACCATGACGTAGCGAGGGACCTTGGCGAGCTCGGCCGCCTCGGCGAGGAGGATGGCACCGTCGCGGTCGAGGGTGAGCTTGCGGTCGGCGCCGCTGTTCGGGCCGGCTCCCGCCGCGAACACGACGACGTCGGCCCCGGCCAGTTCGTCGGCGAGTTCTGCTGCCGAGGAGTGCTCGAGGTCGAGGACGATGGCTCGGGAGCCGATGCCCTGGAGTTCGCCCACCTGCTCGGGGTTGCGGATGATGCCGGCGGGGGAGTGTCCTGCTTCGGCGAGCAGTCGCTGCAGGTGCAGGGCGATCTGTCCGTGTCCTCCGGCGATGACGACGTCGGTCATGTGAGTCCTCTCGTTCGATGCGGTCCCGATCGGTGCGCCGTCCGTTCGTGGGGACGGCGGTCGATCGGTGATCTGGGGCCAGTGGTCCCAGATCCGCCAGTCAACGCTTCAACCGGGGCGTACGCAACCCGGTCGCGGCTCGGGTACACTGGGTGACGGCTCCCCGCGTGGCGCCATCCAGGCCAACTCCCCCAGGGCGGAAACGCAGCAAGGGTAACCGGGCTCTGGCGGGTGCGCGGGGAGTCTTTTCGTGCCCGCGGTGCCCGCGGTGCCCGTCTCCGGGCCCGGCACGATCAGCCCGTCCGCGTCACAGGAGGACATCCGCCTCGCAGCAGGACATCCGGCGCCGTTTCCTCCTGCTCTCGCGCCGATCTCCTGCTCTCGCGCCGATCTCCTGCGCTCGCGCCGCTCTGCCGTCGACCGCGGAAGCACGCGAAAGCCCCGGAGCCCTGCACATGGCAGGACCCCGGGGCTCGGGAGCGCGTCAGATCAGCTGAGCTGTGCGCGACGCTTCCGGACGACGAGCAGTGCGGCTCCACCGAGCATCAGCAGGGCGCTGAGACCGATGAACGCGGTGCCGTCGACACCTGTCGACGCGAGGGAGTTCCCGGCGTTGGCTGCCGGCGGCGTGGCTGCACCCGGTGCGACAGCGGCCGGGGCCGCAGTGAGGGTGAAGGACACGGGCTCGGACGGAGCCGAGATCTGGTCGACCTCGGTCGGGGCGGGGACGGTGCTCTGGATCGCGACGGTCGTGTACGCGTTCGGTGCGAAGGCGAGCGTGACGCTCCACTGACCGTTCTCGTCGACGAGGATGTCGTCGGCGGGGTCGGCCGGCTCGGCTGCAGCGCGGGCGTTCGCGGAGACCTCGTCGAGGGCGGCGGTCGGCACGGTCAGGAGACCGATGTAGGCACCGGGCTCGCCGGTTCCCGTGAACGTGACGCGGTCGCCGACGACCGTCTGGCCCTCGGTCGGGCTGGTGATGCTCGGAGCGCCGAGGACGGTGTTGACCGGGAGCGTGAAGTTCACGGTCTCTTCGCCGCGGCCTGCGCCGCCGGTGACCTGGTTGACGTTGACGGTCTGGGCGACGGCTGCGTCGTCGGCGTAGGTGCCGGTGGTGGTCCACTGGCCGCCCGTGACGACGGCGGCGGTGGTGCCGGGGACGCGGTCTCCGTTGGTGTCGAGCACGTTGACGGTGGAGCCGTCGGTGCC
>NZ_LWCT01000009.1:0-111773 GCF_001650455.1 Plantibacter sp. H53 | reverse complement strand
GATGAAGGCGGCGCTTTCGGGGGCGAGTTCGGCGCGGAGGAGGGTCATGCCGGTGGGGAGTTCGTGGATGGTGCAGCGTTCGGCTCGGCGGAGGAGTTCGTCGCGGGGTTCGCGGCCGTCTTGGTCGAGGCGGGTGCGGACGAGTTTGGCGATGCGGGTGACGTCTTGCAGGGGCGCGTGGGCGGCGTGCTCGATGGCGATGACCGACGCCGCCTCGAGTTCGCCTCTGCTGCAGATGCGGCCCGCGTTGCGGAGCTCCCGGACGATGGCCGCGGCCCCGTCGACGCTCAGGGGTGCTCTGGGTGTGCCGGCAGTGCTTGATGGGTGGGTGTCGTCCGGGCCTGTGTCGGGATCGGATGGGTCATCGGCGGCAACCGGTTCGAGCGATGCCGCGACTGCGGGGAACGGACATTCCTCCAGCTCGCCGAGCAACCCGCGCGGCTGCGTGATGGCGGCACCGACCTCCGCGATCGCCGCGCCTCGGGTGCGCGCCACCCGCCACCGCTCGGACACCATGACACCCGGGTTCGCGTAACCGGCGGCGCGCACCAGGGTGCCGTCGCGGCGGGAAGGCGACGGGCGCAACGCGATCGCGCCGGTGACGCGTGCGGCGAGGACCTCGACCGCATGCTGCACGGCACCGAGCTCGTCGAGGACACGGAGGATCGCCTCGTCGTTCATGTTCTCGAGCTGCTCCGCGACACCGGAGCCTGGACGGATCGCGTCGAGCGCGCTCTGCCAGAGCGCATCGAACCCGGCCGCGGCGGCGGTGAGCGGGTTCGGTGCGGTGCTGGTCATAGGTCCATCCAAACACGGACCACTGACACTCGAACGGACAAAGAATCAGCTCCTGATCTGGGAATTTATCCCACAGTTGATGCTTGCTCAGGGTGCCCTTCGACAAGCTCAGGGACCGAGTCTCCTCGGCGATCGAAGAGCGTTGCGGGAGGTTCAAGCGGGCCCCGCGACCGGCGCAGGGGTCGAAACGCCGGCAGCCGGTCCCTGAAAGTGTCGAAGGGCCCACGCGGACATCTTCCCCAACCGCCGCGCCAGCTCCGCGCGTAGGATCACCGCATGCGTTCATCGGCGATCGACACGGTTCTGGCGTTCATGCGGGCGTTCCGCGAGCAGGATCGGGATGCTGCCGAGGCGCTCATGCATGCGGACTTCGTCTTCACCAGCCCGCAGGACGACCACCTCGACCGAGCGACCTGGCTCGAGCGTTGCTTCCCGACCGCCGACCATTTCGACACCCCGGGCGTGACGCTCCAGATCGTCGAGACCGACGGCATCGTCCTCCACCGCTACGAGTACGTCGTGCAAGGGAAGACGTATCGCAACCTGGAAGCGACTCGTGTCGTGGACGGAACCGTCCAGGAGGTCGAGGTCTATTTCGGTGGCGCTGTCTGAGGGGCTGGATCGAACGCGTGCATCGCGGTCGCACGGGACTGCAACGCCACATGGCCGTTCCGTGCGCCCGCGTCGCCCGCGCCCGACCATCCGGCGACGGATCGCACCTGGGCGTGTCTGACAGGATTGAGTCATGCGCATCAGTTCTCGTCGAACGACCCTGGCCGCAGCATTCGCGGTCGCCGCCCTCGCCCTCGCCGGTTGCTCCACCGGCTCCTCGTCGGATGCGGGCCGATCCTCCGCCTCGCCGACGCCGTCCGTGTCGCAGCCACCGAGCACTCCGCTGCAGGAGCATACCCTCACCGACGATGTCGACGGCACCACGGTGACCGCCCTCGCGATCGTCGACGACTTCCCGGCGCCTGCAGGCACCACCGACGGCCTGCGTCCGATGCTCGTCCAGGTCCGACTCGAAGCCGGCGACGAGTACGGCGGCAGCGTCTTCCCGCACCGGGTCTCCGTCACCACCCGTGCCGTCAACCTCGAGTACGTGACGCTCGGCCTCGGAACGCCCGAAGAGTTGAAGGCTCCGATGGCGTCGGCCGGGTACCCACTCCTGCAGGCGACACCGGCCGGTGAGACGGCGACCGGCTGGATCGGCGCCTGGGTGCGCACTGATGAGACCGAGTTCGACCTCGTCTACGACCGCCCGGAGGGCAAGGTCATCGGCGGCAGCAAGAGCGGCGAGGTCGTTCCGCCGAGCCGCGACGTCATCCCGCTCATCCCGAAGGCCTGATCCGAAGGCCTGATCGGGATTCGGGCTTGGGCGGCCGTTCGGCGATCATGCCGACGAGCGGGGTCGCTCCGGGAACACAGCGGAGGGCGGGTTGTCGACAACCCGCCCTCCGCTGCACCAGTGATGCGTCTACGCGTTCCGCTCAGCGCCTGCTGCGGCGCGTGACCGTCGGCGCGTTTCCGCGAGCACCGCGGCGCCGACGCCGAACAGGAGCAGTGCGCCGAGGGTGAGTCCGGTGAGCGCGCCGCTGTCGACGCCGGTCTTCGCCAGGTCGCCGGTGGTCGCGCCGGGTGCCGGGGCGACCGTTCCCGGAGCGGGCGACCGGGAGGGCTCCGGGGTCGGCGTGGGATCCGGGTCCGGGGTCGGTTCCGGGTCCGGCGTGACGATCGAGCTGCTCAGATCGGTTGACACCGAGGCGCTGCTGTCGACGCCGACGCCGTCGGGCCCGGTTCCGCTCGCGGTCGCCACGTTCCTGACCGACCCGAGCTCGATGTCCGTCGCCGTGATGGGGTACCCGGTCGTGACGCGGACCTGCTCGCCGGGAGCGAGGACGCCCGCCGCGCCCGGCCACTCGATGACGAACTCGGACAGCTCCGGGAGCGATGCGGTGACCGTTGTCCCGGTGAGGGTTCGCGTGCCGGTGTTCGCCGCGATGATGGCGTAGCCGATGGGGTCGCCGACCGCCGCCGGTTCGCCGACGGACGTGGTGTCCGCCGTGATGGTCACGCTGATCTCGTTCAGTCCGTCGATCGGGAGGGTGGCTGCCGCTTCGTTCGAGACCACCGGCGAGGTCGCCGCGGCTCCAGTGGCGGTCGCAGAGCTGTCGAGGCGCATGGCATCGATGTCGGTCTGCGTCAGCGTGCTCGTCGCCGTCGCCGTCGCGACCTGTCCCGGCGCGAGGACGCGCTCGGCCGCGGGCCAGTCGAAGCTGAATCCGGAGAGGCCGGGAGTGGTGTCGGTGATCGAGACGTCGGAGACCGTCGCCGTGCCGGTGTTCCGGAGGGTGTACGTGTGCGTCACCGTGTCGCCGGGGGCGGGGTGGGTGCCGGTCTCCTCGAGCGCCATGGACTGCTCGAGTTCGAGCGACCCGACCGTCGCGATCGAGCGCTGAGTGATCCGCCCCGAGAACGCGGAGTACGAGCCGATGCCGAGGTCGCGGACCGTCCATGCGAGGGAGTTGTTGCCGACCGCTGCGAACGTCCAGGTGTTGCTCGCTGAGTCGTACTGCGCGGTGGCCGAGGTGACGGGCGCCGGGGTTCCGTCGAGCGACCGGATCGGGTTCTCCTGTGGTGCGCCGACGGCGATCTCGGGGAGCGCGATCACCTGGCGGTCCAAGCGGACGTAGTTCGTCGCGACCAGGCCGGCGAGCGGTGCGATGGAGGAGATGTGGTTCCCGGACAACTCGAGGGTCTCGATGTGGACCAGTTCGCGGAGCGGTGTGACGTCCTCGATCAGGTTGTCGTTGATCGTGAGCACCTGAAGCGCGGTGAGCGGGATGAAGGGCGAGAGGTCGGTGATCCGGTTGTCGTCGAGCGCCAGGGAGGTCAACCTCGTCAGGGTGCTCAACGGGCCGGCGTCGGACACGCGGTTGAGTTGCAGGTTCAGGGTGCGGAGGTTCGTGAGGCCTTGGATCGGCGTGACGTCCTCGATCTGGTTGGAGAGCAGGTTCAGGTGCTGCAGCCTCGTCAAGCTCGCCACCGGCGAGACGTCGGAGATCTGGTTGGACGCCGCCTCGAGCGAGTGCAGCGCGGTGAGTGTCGACAGCGGCGCCAGCGTGGTCAGCCGGTTGCCCTTGACGGAGAGGGCTTCCAAGCCGGAGAGACCGCTGAGGGGGCTCAGATCGCTGGCCCCGACGTCGTTGAGTCCGAGGCTCGTGAGGTTCACCATCGAGGCGAGCGGCGACAGGTCGGTCAGCGGCGCGGACTGGATGTTGAGCGATGTGAGCTGTGTCATCCCGGCGATGACCGACAGGTCGAGACTCGATGTCCCGGTGAGCGACAGGCTCGTGATCGAAGCGAGGGACGCGAGCGGCTCGACGCCGGCGGAGAGCGGCGCACGGGTGAGCGAGAGTGACGTGAGGTTGGTGAGTGACTCGATGCCGACAAGCGACTGGACGGTCGTGCCGCAGCGGAGCGTGGTCACCGTCGCAGCCTGCTCCTCGGAGATGGGCGTCCCGGATGGGAGCCCGAGCGCCTGTTGGACACAGTAGTTGAGGTTGCCATCGGCGAACGTGACGTCTGCGGCGTGCGCTGGCGTGGCATTGGCGATCGCCGCGACGGCGCCGATCGCCAGCGCGGCGATGGAGCGGAGTACGGGTGCCCGTCTCCGCGGCGGAGCGGCACCGACGCCTGGGTCGGGTTGGACGAGTGAGGGAGGGGTCATGAGATTCCTTCGATGGGGGAGCTGGTCGAAGACCATGGCTCTCGCCACGGCGCGGACGGACTTCCGGCGAACGGAGCTCAGCTCACGATGAAGGATCAGTATATCAGTCTGATATGCAGGATATGTTCGGATCGAGTTTCTCGTATCACGAGGGGCGCCACCCTCCACTGCCACTTTGGCTCACGACAGGACGAGCACCCCGCCCGTCGTGTCGGCGATCAGCGCCGCGAGGCCCGCCTGGAGCGCGTCGCCCGCATGCGCGGCGACCCCCGGCAAGCCGTTCGGCGCCGCTCGGGGCTCGTCGGCACGTCGCGCGGTCGCACCCGGCCAGACCACCGCGGTGACGTTCGCCGTCGGCTCCGGCAATTGTGCGCCGATGATGAGGAACTGCTGCCCGAGATTTGACGCCGAGGAGCGGTCGGCGACGTCGAGCAGCTCCAGGCCGAGCACGACCACGAGGTCGGGGGAACCGGCGAGCACGTCTGTGAGGGGATCTCCCGTGCCGGCGCCACCGGGAGGCACCACCGTCCTGCTGACGGCCGCGCCGGTTCGCGCGCCGATGGCGTCCACCGCGGCGTCGATCTCGGGGTCGGCGCCCTGGGGCACTGCGGTCACGACGGCGACCGTGAACCCCTCCGGTGCGACGGCGTCGGCCCATGAGGCGGGCTCGGGCGTGCTCGTCGCGCCCGGCACCGACGGCGCAGCGTCGGTCCGACCGGTCGGCGCTGTCAGGACCCCTTCGGTTCCACCGGTTCCGGAGCACCCGGTCAGTGCGAGTGCGAGCGCGAAGACGGCTGCGGAGTGGAAGCGGGCGACGCGCGATGGGCGCGTGCGGGTGGGCGACATGTGGGATCCGATCGTGCAGGCGATGACGAGATGACCGACCAGGGCCGGGCGCGGAAGCAGAGGTGCCCCGCCGTCGGATCGCGGACGACCATGGACGACGGGGCACCCGCCCGAGGTCAGCCCTCGCGACGCGCGCGGGCCCGACGCTGCAGCAGCGTCAGCGCGCCACCCAACAGGAGCATGAACGCGATCGCGACGATCCCGCCGATCTCCGCACCCGTGTTCGCGAGCGGGTCGGAGCCGGACGCGACCGGCGTCGGGGAACCTGGACCCGTCCCGCTGCCGGCGCCCGGTGTGCCGGGAACGGCGGGGGCAGCGGTGACCGTGACCGAGCGGCTTGCCGTCGCTGTGTTGCCGGCGGCGTCGGACACCGCGTAGCTCAGGGCGTAGGTGCCCGGCGTCATCGTGTCGACCGATCCTGAGACGGTGATCGCCGCGGTCAGGTCGCCGTCGCGCGTATCCGTCGCCGTGACGCCGGCGAGCGCGTCGAACGCAGCGCCCTGCTCCACCGTGGTCTCGGTCTCAGGCAGCACGAGCTGCGGCGCGACGGTGTCCTCGCGCTGCAGGGTCACCTCGTCCACGACGCTGTTCACCGCCGCCCGGGCGGCAGAGTTGGCCTCGCTCCGGAGCGTCGTGATCGTGATGGAGTCGTCGGTCACCCGGATGTTCGAGTAGTTGCGCGTGTACTCCTGGTTGATGACCGAGGCGAACCAGGCGTCGGGCGCCTTGACGTCGTAGTACTTCGACCCGCTCGCGGAGTTTGCGGTGACGTAGAGAACCTCGCCTGGGCCCGCGGTGACGGTGCCCTGTGCGGCGGTCTCGTCCGGGTTCGCGAGCTCGCCGTCCTTGATGAGGTAGCTGCGCGTGTAGCTGTGGTCGTGTCCCTGGAGGACGAGGTCGACGCCGAGGTCGGAGATGATCGACGGCAGCTTCGCCCGCATGTCCACGATCTGCGTGTCGTTCGTGTGCGCCGCCACCGAGTAGATCGAGTGGTGGAACGCGAGCACCTTCCACTTCGCGGACGCACCCTGCTCGGCGACGACCTGTTCGAGGAACGCGGCGTGCGAGTCGTAGTCGCTGCTGTTCGAATTGATCACCATGAACAGGACGTCCTTGTAGGAGAACCAGTAGTCGCCGCCCGAGGAGGTACCGGAGGTCGCCGCGCCGGCGGTGGGGTCCAGGTTCGGCACGTTGTAGTGCTGCTCGTAGGCCTTCGAGCCGACGTCGTGGTTGCCGTTGACGGGCACGAGCGGCATGGTGCGGAGCTGCTCGGGGGCGAGGAAGGCGTTGTAGTGGTCCTCGTTGCCGGCGCGCTCGACCTGGTCACCCGCTGAGAACAGCAGTTCCGCATCGGGGTAGGCGGCCTGTGCGACGTCCAGGGTGTCGGCCCAGCCGGCCTGGTCGTTCGCCACGTTCCCGGAGGCTCCGATCTGCGGGTCCCCGACGAAGAGGAAGTCGTAGTCGCCGGAGAAGGACTTGGTCGTGAACGCCGAGACCTCCGACCATCCGTTGTCGTCACTGCCGACCCGGTAGACGTAACCGGTGCTCTCGGCGAGTCCCGTGATCGTCGCGAAGCGGTTGAACTCACCACTCGTCGTGACGCCGCCGACACCCGGCACGTTCACCGCCGACGCCTCGGGGAAGGCGTCACCGGTCATCGCGGACGCCGGTGCGACCTGAGCGACCTGGGCGACATCGCGGTCGCTGTACCAGGTGATGCCGCGTTCGCTCTCATCGGCGCCGATCGTGAGGACGACGTCGGAGATCGACACGGGTTCGTCGGCTGCGACCGGGGCGAGCGAGGTCAGGTCGAAGTAGATGTCCGAGCTCGTGGCCCGGTCCTGGTAGAGCGCGACCGCGACGGTGTTCTCGCCGGCGACGAGTGCGCCCGCCGGAACGGTGAACGTGGAGGTGAGCGGATCGCCGTTGCTGGCGCCGGCGTACATCTGGTTGCGTGACGCCTCCGGCGCCGCCTCGACCTGCTCGTCGACGAAGCCGGCGACCTTGGTGCCGTTCACGAAGACCTGCACGGCGTCGTCGTACACGATGCTGCCCTGGAGGCTGTCGAGTCCGTCGAGCTGCTCACCGGTCAGCTCGAAGTCCGAACGGAAGTGATACGTCGGCACATCGGGTGCCGCGCTGCCGTCGATGTACTGGTTGAGCAGGGTCTTCGCGGTGTACGGGCCGATGCCGGTCGCGCGACCGTTCTTCGCGCCGAAGCTGCCGTTCGCGGTCTTCCATGCGCTGTCGTCGAAGCCGCCCTGCGTCCAGACCAGGCGATCGGCGGAACCGGCGGCCGGGTCGCTCGCGTCGTCGGAGTAGCTCCAGACGGTCGACGCGGTGTCGAGGAAGGTGTCGGGGTACGAGGCCGCCTGCGCCGGTGCGGCGGCGGTGGTGCCGACGCCCACGAGGAGCACGAGCGCTCCGAGGGTGCCGCCGGCGAGTCGCGTCGCGCGGTGTCGCGAGCGGTGGCGCGTGTCAGTCGCGCCGGTGATGTCGTTCACGCAGATCTCCAGTGTTCTTCCGAGGTGCAGGCATCGCCCGAACCGCCGAGCGAATCGCAACGCTCGGCAGCCGATCACGGTACGGAGACCGGATGAATGCGCGGTTGCGGGCGGGCGACCCTGCGGTGACCGCGCGGTGACCCCGCCCGTCAGGTGTCGTCGACTCTCCCGTCAACCCCGGGTGGATCCGCTGATATTCGGTACGCTGATGGCATAGCATTCGCCGACGAAGGAGATCCCGCATGCCCGTGCCCTCAGCCAACCCGCCCGTCGAGCGTCGGTCACTCCGCGAGGTCGCGGTCGAACGCATCCGCACGGCCATCTTCGACGGCACCCTCGAGCCCGGTGAGCACCTCAACGACGGCGAACTCCAGTCCTGGCTCGGGATCTCCCGCACGCCGATCCGCGAGGCCCTCAACGACCTCGCCCGCGTCGGCCTCATCGAGATGGCCGCACAGCGGTACACCCGAGTCGCCCTGCCCGACCCGGCACAGCGCACCGAGGTCATGCAGACACTGGGCGCGATGCTCGGCGGTGTCGTCCGCGTCACCGTGCCCGGTCTCGGCGCGACGCAGAAGAAGGCGCTCGTCCGCGCGATCAACCAGGTGATCGTGGTCGTCGAGCAGCGAGACATGGCCGAGCACGGGCGACTCAGCTGGGAGCTCTTCGACGCGTTCATCGCCGCGTGCCCGAACGCCACGCTCGTCGCGGCGACGAAGGACATCATCGACGGCCTCACCTACCGGTCCTCCGCGACCCGCACCGAGGAGAACACGGACTGGGCGGCCAAGGAGCAGGGCTATCCGGAGCTCCGTGAGGCGGTCGAGGCCGGTGACGCGATCGCCGCCGAACTGGCGGTCGAGAACATCTTCCGCCTCTCCACGCAGCTGTAGCCCCCTTTCGTCGGCCACCCTCCGACAGGCGGATCCTGAGCTTGTCGAAGGGCAGGGACCAGCATCCGGTCACTGAGCCGAATTCCGGTCACTGAGCCTGCCGAAGTGCCACCGCCCGCCCGGCGAACCCGACGAGGACGACGACGCCGCCCACGAGCACCGACGTCGGCGGCAGTGTGAACATGAGGACGACGCAACCGACGGCGCCGAACACACTGACCGCGCGAGGGTACCGTCGGTGCTCGCGCGTCTGGCGGAACGCCGCGACGTTGGCGACCACGTAGTAGAGCAGCACGCCGAACGAGGAGAACCCGATCGCGCTCCGGAGGTCGATGAGCAGGACGAGGACGACGACGACCGCGCCGACGAGGAGCTCCGCCCGGTAGGGGGTCGCGAAGCGCGGGTGCACCGCGTCGAGCACCCGGGGCAGGTCGCCGGTCCTCGCCATCGCGAAGGCGGTCCGTCCGATGCCTGCGAACACGGCGAGGAGCGCCCCCAGACAGGCCGCCGCCGCACCGAGTCGCACCAGCGTCGCAGCCCACGGCCACCCGTTCGTCTCCACCACCGCGGCCAAGGGGCGCGCACTGGACGCGAGACCGTCTGCGCCGAGCGTGAGCAGCGACACGACCGCGACGGCCGCGTAGACGATCACCGCGACGGCGAACGCGATCCCGATGGCGCGCGGGATCGTCTTGGCCGGGTCGCGGACCTCCTCGCCGAGGGTCGCGATCCGCGCATACCCGGCGAAAGCGAAGAACAGCAACCCCGCGGACTGCAGCACGGCGAGCGGGCCGGCGTCGAACCCGAGCGACGCGAGCCCCGTCGAACCGGCGTCCGGTCCGACGAGGCCTGAGCCGACGACCACGGCGAGGACCAGGAGGACGGCCACCACGATCACCCGGGTCGCGGTCGCGGTGCGGGTGACCCCGAGGCAGTTGGTCACGACCACGAGGGCGACCGCGAGCGCGGCGACCGGACGACTCCACTCGGCCGGTGCAGCGTACGCGGCGAAGGCGACCGCCATGGCTGCGGCGCTCGCCGTCTTGCCCACCACGAAGCTCCATCCGGCCGCGAAGCCCCACCACGGCCCGATGAGTTCGCGGCCGTACAGGTAGGTGCCGCCGGCCGAGGGGAGTTGTGCGGCGAGTTGCGCGGAGGACATCGCGTTGCAGCAGGCGACGACCGCGGCGATCATGAGCCCGATGAGGAGTCCTGCGCCGGCGACCTCCGCCGCCGGCTGGAACACCGCGAAGACGCCGGCGCCCATCATCGACCCCAGGCCGATGAACACCGCGGCGCTCGTGCCCAGGCGTCGCTGCAGTCGGGGATCGCTCACCCGATCACGGTAGTGCCGTCAGGTGAACAGCAGGGTGCTCCGGTCACCGACCTCGGCGGACGACGGTCTGCCGCAGCACGCGCAACAGGCCCAGGAAGCCGAGGAACCCGATGAACGCCGCGATCAGGTCGAACACCCGGAGGCCGCCGGGGAGGACCGGGCCGGCACCGGTGACGACGAGGACCACGGCGATCACGAGGGCGGCGATCGAGATCAGGGTTCCCACGATCTCCGCGGTCACACCCTCCACGAGCCCCTTCGCCGGTTCATCGGCGAAGCCCTTCAGCGTCACGCCCACCGTCCCGTCCTCGAGGCCGGACAGCAGCGAGTCGAGTCGGCGCGGGAGGTTGCGGGCCAAGGCGGCGGTGACGGCGGCCTGCGCCTGCAGGGTGACCGCCGTCTGCCGGATGGACTGCGAGCGGCGGAGCAGGCGCGGGACCATCGGGAGGGCCTGTTCGAACATGTCGAAGTCGGGGTCGAGCGCTTTGAGGCACCCTTCGAGGGTCGCGAAACTGCGGAACGCGGCGGCGAGGTCGCCGGGGAGCGCGATGTGGTGCTGCCGGATGACGTCGAGGAGTCGGCTGAAGATCGAGCCGTCGCCACCCGGGCGGTGACGTTCGGTCGTGATGACGATGCCCACGTCGTGGCGCAGGGCGTCGAGGTCGGCGTCCTCGGGCAGGTCCACGATGAGGAGGAGGGCGTCGGTCGCCGCGATGTCGTCCTCGCTGACGGTGGCGAGCATCACCGCGGTGAGTCGCTGCCGCTGGCTGCGCTCGATGACGCCGACGGCCCCGAAGTCGATCAGTCCGAGCGATCCGTCCTCGCGGAGGATGACGTTGCCCGGGTGGAGGTCGGCGTGGAAGACGCCGTGCACGAGGATCTGTTCGAGCACGACCTCCATGAGGCCGGTCGCGAGGGTCTCGCGTTCCTCCTTGGGGATGGTCGCGATGCGGTCCCGCGCTCGACTGAGTGGCAGTCCGTCGACGAGGTCCATGGTGAGCAGGCGGGCACCGGAGGCCGCCGGATAGACGCGTGGGACCGTGATCCGGACGCCTTCGTCGCGCTCATCGCGACGCTTCAAGGTGCTGCGGATCATCTCCACGTTGCGGGCTTCGATCCGGTAGTCGAGTTCTTCGAGCAGGGTCGAGGTGAAGGCCCGCGCAACGGAGGCGAGGCGGAGGTCCTGCCCGAACTTGGTGTGCGTCTCGGCGCGCTCGGCGAGGCGGACGACGATGTCGGCGTCTGCCTCGACCTGCACGCGGGCGGCCGGTCGCTGGACCTTCACGACCACGGGGGTACCGTCGAGCATCTCGGCGGTGTGCACCTGGGCGACGGATGCGGCCGCGAGCGGTTCGGAGTCGATCGACGCGAACACGGTGTCGATCGGTGCGCCGAGCTCGGTCTCGATGACGACCTGGACCTCGTGCCAGGGGAGGGTGGTCGCCTCGGACTGCAGGGACGCGAGGGCGCTGAGGTACGGCTCGGGCACGAGGTCCCGTCTCGTGGAGAGCACTTGTCCGAGCTTCACGAAGGTGACGCCGGAGTCGTTGATCGTCGCGATGATCGCGTTGGCGCGCTGCTCGCTCGTGGTGAGTTCGAGCTGGACGCGGGACCGGCCGTGCACGAGCCAGCCCGCGCCGTGTCGGGATGCGATGGCGAGGATCTGCAGGTATCGCCTCGTCCGTCGCCGTCGTTTGATCGCGGAGCGGACGACGTCGATCGGGTTCATCAGCGGCCGGGTCGGGATGATGACCTCGATGGCGACGAGGACACCGAGCCCGAGGGCGAAGATCCAGCCGATCGCGAGGAGGGCGACGGCGATCGCCGCGAAGGCCGCCCGAGCGTCCCCGGCCTCACCGGGCTGGACCAGGCCGGTCTGTTGCAGCAGCCAGTTCACGAACGGTGGGCCGGTGACGAACACGACGAGCCCGACCAGGATGCTGCGTGGCCAACCCACCGGGGCGTCGAGCACCCGTCGGGCGGCGAACCCGAGGAGCAGCGCCGACACGACCGCCAGCACGATGGTGAGTGCGTCAGTCAGCATCCGGCATCCCCTCGTCGGTCGAGCGGTCGTCTCGCCCCGCTCGCCAGCGTATCCGGCCCGGCTGAGCGAGCGCGAGCGCTGACCCTCCTCGGGATCCGGCGGAACGGTCCCTCTCCGCCCGGGGTTCGCTAGGGTGTCGGACGGGGACGGGGATATCTATGGGCGACCAGCGGGTTCAGAAACAGGCCGCGGCGGCGGACGGGGGCCGCCGGGAGACCTTTCGTCGCCATCAGCTCGTCGTCATCCGCGTCCTCTGCGGCGTGCTGGCGGTGCTCGCGTTCACCAGTGCGGCAGGGCTCACCCTCCCGGTCGTGCCGGCGGACGGGCCGGCGTTCAGCGCGCCCGACCGCATCACCGTGACCACCGCGGACGGAACCGAGGTCGAGCTCGAACGATTCCAGGGCCCGGTCGGTCGCTTCGGGTCGTACTCGCGTGATGATCGGACCTTCACGCTCATCGACGTCGACACCCGCTCCCGTGTCCCGGACCGCGTGTCGATCGTCGAGCCGTCCGAGCTCATCCTGTCCGACGACCTTCCTGCACGGTTCATCGCCACGGTGAGCGGGCGGGATGGCGTGGAGGACCCGAACGAGCGTGAAGCGTCACTGGCCGACGAATGGCGCATGTACGTTCCGTTGAGCGCTGGGCTGCCCGAGTACACCGATGCGCAGATCAACCGGGGCGAGGTCGCCGCTGCCGGTGAGACGGTCACCACGGACGAACCCTCGGTCCTCGCGATGGCACCCTACTACACCGATGGAGTGCAGCGTCCACAGGAGTGGGTCGTCCTGTTCGACTTCGCCGCGCTGCATGCCGCGGGCAACACCAATCTCAGCTTCCCGCTCGCTTGGTACGAGGACGGCCCGGTGGTCCCCGCCATCCGTGCCGTGGCCCCCTGGCTCGGCGTCGCCCTCCTCGGGCTCGCGCTCTTCCTCCCCCGACTGGCCCGCTCGCCGAGATCGCACAAGCGGCGCTCATCCGCCGTCTGAGGCGACATCTACTGCGCTCTCGTGGAGCGCGGCGTCACCCCGCCTGAAACCTTCCCGACGCGGCGTAGGCGTCGAACAGGCGCAGGACTTCGAGGGTGGGACCATGCGTCGGTGAAGGCGGGGCGATGAGCGGGGCCCAACGGAATTCGACGACCTCGTCCGCCTCGGCGCGGAGCGAACCGGTCCACGTGTGTACCACGAAGCACATCGCGAACGCGTGGACCCGGTCGCCGTTCGGGTACTCGAGGATGTGGTGCTCAGCGGCCGAGAGACAGGCGAACGGTTCGAGGTCGCGCTCGTCCACTGACAGACCGGTCTCTTCGATCAGTTCGATGACTGCGGTCTGCGCGAAGCTACTTCCGGGCTCGCAGCTGCCGGCCGGGATCTCCCACAGGCCGGTGTCGACCCGCCGCTGGAAGAGTGCGTTCCCCTCGCTGTCCAGCACGATCACCTGCGCACCCGGGAGCGCGAGGAGCCGATGCCCCACGAGCTGCCGCAGCTCCCAGAGATCGCTTCCGACATAACCCATGCGCGGGAGTCTAGGTGGCTCAGGTGCTCGGGTGAAGGGTCACCCGAGGGCGTCGCGTTGCCGGATGAGTTCCTGCAGTTGCTCGTCACGACGGTCGGCGTCCGCCCTGACCATCGCGCGCAGTGAGGAGTCGTACACGGACGTCGCTTGCTCCGGCTCACAGTCCAGGACGGCTGCGATGCGCTCCAACGCCTCGTCGTCCGACACCGCGCTCCCGACCACCTCGGCGATCTCGGGCCAGGACCGGCGGGCACCGACTCGCAGCTGCTCTGCTTCGATCTGTCGATCGAAGGCTCGGCGCTCGCTCGCGGGGTCGGCCCGGTGGCGGTTCTGCTTGGAGACCTGACGCGCGATCAGCTCAGCGGTCAGCTCGACCCGGAGCGGCTCGGCGAGACGAAGCCCGAGTTCGACGACCACGACGTGCAGGTCGTAGGGGCCGGGCTCCAGTGAGGTGGGGTCGGACTGCAGCTGGAGTTGCACCGGGACTCGGGCGCACTCCTCGGGGTCGAGCGGGACGGCGCGGCCCGCCGCGGAACCCATCCATCCGAAGGAGAACGAGGTCTCGCCTGGAACGGTGAGCGCGCCGATGGCGAAGAACCTTTCATCGGTGGGCATCCATCTCGCTGTGCCCGCGTTGACGATGTCGATGACGAGCTCACTGGGGTCAGCCAGCTCGGCGACGAACGACGGCCATCGCAGCACCAAGCCCTGTCGGCGTTCTGCTCGGCTCGGTCGCACGTCCGACGTGTCCGGGTGCACGCGCACCACCGGAGGCTGCTCTCCCGTGTGGAGCTGTGCCAGGCGCCAGATCCGGTGGTCCGCATCGACCGGCGAACCGAGATACACCGCACCGCTCTCCAACCGGCGGAGCACCCGCCAACCAACCGACGGGGCCTCGGCGGTGGTGGCGTCGTCGACGCCACAGGCCAGTTCGTCCGCCAGCTCCGAGAGCGTCGTGCCGGCGCCGATGAGTGCGTCGCTCTCGACCTCGAGGTCCCCGATCCGGGGTGCATCATCCATGGAAGCCATGCCCGATGGTCTCACGCGAGCGGGGCCACCGGCTCGGCCTCCGCGTCACCCCGCGGCGAAGGCCGCACGGCGTCCCGCGATCGTGAGCAGCAGCGCAGCGAGCCCGAGGGCGATCATGACCACCGGGAGGATCAGGCCGTCGAAGGTGCCGAGGAGGAGCGCCCCGAGGACACCGCCGGCGAAGATCGCGAGGTTGAACGCGACGGGCAGGAAGGAGTTCGCGACGTCCGAGTGCTCGCGTCCCGATCGGGTGAGCGCAGACTGCAGCTGGGCCGAGGAGCCGCCGAACGCCAGGCCCCACAGGACGGTCGCAATGAGGACGGCGACCATCGACGCGTGGCCGATCAGGAGCAGCGCGCCCGCCGTGACGAACATCGCGACGCTCCCGTGGAGCAGCGCACGCGGAGCCCGGTCGATGAGCGCCGCCGTGAGACCGATGCCCGCGATGGACGCGACACCGTAGACCAGCAGCACGAGATCGGCTCCGAGTCCCGTGCCCGAGGACCGAAGGAACGGCGAGATGTAGGTGTAGACCGTGTTGTGCGCCAGCATCCAGACGACGATCACCGCGAGGACGACAGCGACACCCGGTAGGACGAGCACCCGTCGAAGCGGGAGCCGTGCCGAGCGAGGCTGTCCGGGCGCGTCGGGCACCACCACCGCGATGGACACGAGCACGACGAGCGCGAGCGCCGTGAGTCCTCCGAACGCCCAGCGCCAGTCGAACGCGGTGCCCAGCCAGGCGCCGAGCGGTGTCCCGAGCGCCAGCCCGGCAGGCGCTCCGACGGACACGATCGACAGTGCGAGGCCTCCACGGTCGGGCGGGCTGATGCGACGCCCATAGGCGGCGAGCATGCCCCAGATCACCCCGCAGAACGCACCGGCGACGAACCGCGACACCAGCGCGACGACGACGTCCCCCGCGACCGCGGTCACGGTGTTCGCGAGGATGAGCCCGACGATCGCGCCGAGGAGGAGCGGCTTGCGACGCAGCCCACGGGTGATGGCGAGCGCCGGGATCGTGACGATGACGGTCCCGAGCGCCCACACACTGATGAACTGACCGATCAGGCCCTCGCTCGTCTCGAGATCTCGGGCGATGACCGGGAGGAGCCCTGCCGGCATCGTCTCCGAGGCCACGAGGACGAACCCCATGGCGGTGAGGGCCGCGAGCGCGAACCAGGGCATCCGGGTGGGCGCACCGGCTGTCGGGAGAGGCGACGCCCCGGCCGGAGCGTCCGGGGTCGAGGTGATCGGTTCCGCGGGGTTCACAGTGTCAGCAGCACCTTGATCGCACGACGCTCGTCCATGGCCCGGTAGCCCTCGGCGGCGTCTTCGAGCGGCAGCGTGAGGTCGAAGACCTTCCCCGGGTCGATCCTCCGCTCCCAGATCATCCGGATGAGCTCGGGGAGGAACCGTCGCACCGGCGCCGGCCCACCGTGGAGGTGCACCTCGGCGAAGAAGAGCTCGTCGAGCGGCAGCGAGACACCCTCGTGGGCGACGCCGACGAAGCCGACGTGGCCGCCCCCGCGGGTGGAGCGGATCGCCTGCAGCATGGATTCCTCGGTGCCGACCGCCTCGATGACGCTGTGCGCGCCGAGACCGCCGGTCAGCTCCGTGATCCGTGCGACACCCTCGGCGCCGCGCTCCTCGACGATGTCGGTCGCGCCGAACTCGCGGGCGAGCGCCTGCCGGTCGGCGTGACGGGACATCGCGATGATGCGTTCCGCCCCGAGCTCCCGGGCCGCGAGGACGCCCATGAGTCCGACGGCCCCGTCACCGACGACCGCGACCGTCTTCCCCGGCCCCACCTCGGCGGCGACAGCGGCGAACCAGCCCGTCCCGAGTACGTCGGACGCGGCGAGCAGCGAGGGGATGAGCTCCGCGTCCGGCTGCCCCGGCGTCGCCACGAGCGTGCCGTCGGCGTGGGGGATACGGGCGAGCTGCGCCTGCGTGCCAGCGGCGACCGACACGAACTCGGCGTGCACGCACTTCGACTGGTACCCCGCCTGACAGATCTCACAGGTGTTGTCGGAGGTCACGAAGGAGCCCACCACGAAGTCGCCGACGGCGATCGTCCGAACGTCCTCGCCGACCTGCTCGACGACACCGACGTACTCGTGCCCCATGTTCGTGTGGTCGACGGGCTCGACCCCGCGGTACGGCCACAGGTCGGAGCCGCAGATGCAGGTCGCCGTGAGCCGGATGACGGCGTCGGTCGGGTCGATGACGGTGGGGTCCGGACGGTCCTCGACCCGGACGTCGCCGGGCGAGTGCATGACGACTGCGCGCATGTGTGCTCCTTCTGTCGGGTGGTGCAGGCGACCAGTCAACGCCCCGGGCGCCGCGGGAGGGAGTCCCGCCTGAGAGGTGTACCGAGAGGGCACCTGTCGAGTCGCCTCGACGACGTATCGTCGGAGGCATGGACGATCGAGCAGACGTACGCGAGTTCCTCATGACGCGTCGGGCACGGCTGACCCCGGAACTCGCCGGCCTCACCGCGGGCCCCAACCGTCGGGTGACCGGGCTGCGGCGTTCCGAGGTGGCGGCGCTCGCCGGGGTCAGTGTCGAGTACTACGCGAAGCTGGAGCGCGGAGCCATCGCCGGAGCGTCCTCGACCGTCCTCGACGCCATCGCCCGGGCGCTCCAGCTCGACGAGGCGGAACGCACCCACTTGTTCGACCTCGCCCGCGCGGCCGACGGCGTCCCACTCTCCGGTCGACCGCGTCGCCGGGTGGCCAAGAACCCCGCGACCCGGGCGAGCCTGCACTGGATGCTCGATGCGATCACCGACGGCATCGCCTTCGTCCGCAACACCCACCAGGACCTCCTCGCGACCAACGAGCTCGGGCGCGCGTTCTACTCACCGGTCATCGGCGACGGCGGGCGCACCCCGAACCTCGCGCGGTTCCAGTTCCTCGACCCGGCCTCCCGTGACTTCTACCCCGACTGGGACGTCTTCGCCGAGATGTGCGTGTCGGTCATGCGTGCCGAGGCCGGCCGGGACCCGCACGACAAAGGACTGCACGACCTCGTCGGTGAGCTGTCGACCCGGAGCGACGCCTTCCGCACGCTCTGGGGAGCGCACAACGTGCGCACGCACGGCACGGGCACGAAGCGGTTCAACCACCCGATCGTCGGCGAGATGACCTTCGCCTACGAGGAGCTCGCGATCACGGCCGACCCCGGTCGCGTCGTGCTCGTCTACACGGCGGAGCCCGGCTCGCCGTCCGCCGAGCGACTGCAGTTGCTCGCGAACTGGGCGGCGTCCCAGCGGCAGGCTGCGCAGCGTGACGGTGCGGCGGTCACGAACGAGCCCGACACCAGCGAGGCCGGACGGGCAGGGGGTCGCTGATGGCGCGCATCCTGGTGACCGGTGCTGCCGTCGGCCTGGGGCTCGGCGCCGCGACCGAGCTGGTCGACCACGGGCACGAGGTGCTCGTCCACGCACGGAGCCTCGCCCGCGCCGACGGTGTCCGGCTGCTCGACGAGCCCTCCGCGCACCTCGTCACCGGTGACCTCACCACCCCCGACGGCGTCCATGAGCTCGCGGAGCAGGTCGCCGCAGCCGGTCCCGTGGACGCGATCATCCACAACGCCGGCGTCCTCGACGGAACGGCCGTCCTGCCGGTCAACGTGGTCGCGCCCTACCTGCTCACCGCCCTCGTCCCCGCGCGGCGACTCGTGTTCCTCAGCAGCAGCATGCACCGCGGCGGTACCGCGACGCTCGACGGTCTCGACTGGTCGGGCTCCACGAGGACGACGAGTTACTCCGACAGCAAACTCCTCGTGACGGTCCTCGCGGCGGCCATCGCGCGAGTGCGTCCCGGGGTGTTCAGCAACGCGGTCGACCCGGGGTGGGTGCCGACACGGATGGGCGGGCCGAACGCGCCCGACGATCTGGAACTCGGGCACCGGACCCAGGTGGCGCTCGCCGAAGGGCGCGGCGCCGACACCTCCGGATACTGGCACCACCAGCGACGCGAGGAGCCGCACCGCGCGGTCCGAGACGAGGCGTTCCAGGACGAGCTGCTGCTCGCGCTCGCCGAGCACACGGGCGTGCCGCTGCTGCCGTGACTCCCACGAGAGCGTAGTGCACGCGCTCACGGGGCGAATTCGAGAGCATCGACTGCGCTCTCGCCGGCCGGGCCGGATTCAAGTGTCGATGCGGTGGTCCTGGATGGACTCGTAGGTGACGCGGAGGGACTCGGCCGCGGCGTCGTAACGACGTTGGGCGACACGGATGAAGAGCAGGTCGACGAGCGCGAGCTGGGCAATGCGCGACGACATCGCACCCGAACGGTAACGGCTCTCCCTCGCCTGCGTCGCGAGGACGAGGTCGCACCGGCTGGCGATGGGGGAGTCGGGGAAGTTGGTGATGCACACGGTCGTCGCGCCGGCGGCCCGCGCGAGCTGCATCGCCTGCTCGGTCTCGACCGTGAGCCCGGAGTGCGAGATGCCGATGGCGACCCCACCGGGCCCGAGGAGGGCGGCCGAGGGCAGTGCGAGGTGGGCGTCGACGAAGGTGTTGGCCGGCATGCCGATCCGGTAGAGCTTCTGGTGGAGGTCCTGCGCCGTGAGGTTCGAGGACCCGAAGCCGATGACGTCGATCCGTGGGGCGACGAGGAGGGCGTCGACGACCGCGTCCAGGGCGTCGCGGTCGAGTGAGCGGGCGGTGAGCTCGATCGCCTGCACCTCCTGGTAGGCGACCTTCGCGACGACCGTCTCGACCGAGTCGTCCGGGTCGATGTCGGCGTCGTCGACCTCGAACCGGTCACGCTCCGCCTGCTCGCGACTCGTGGAGGTCGCGACGGCGACCCGGAACTCCCGGTAGCCGGTGTACCCGATGGTCTGGCAGAACCGCGCGACGGTCGCCTGGGAGGTGCCGCACGCCTTCGCGAGTTCGGTGATGGTCAGCTCGACGACGAGCGAGGGGGTGCCGATGATGGTCTCGGCGACGCGCGTCTCGGCGGCGCTCAGACGAGGGATCGCCTGGCGGAGCACGAGCAGCGCGTCAGTGGACATCCGGTGCGGCCCCCGTCGGGTCTTCGACGGCGTGCGCTGCGATGGCCGCGCTGAGGGAGCCGTCGCCACCACGGAGGCGGGCGACGGCTTCGTCTGCGGCGATGCCGGTCACGAGGACGAGGATAGCGGCCTTCACCCAGCCGTCCACGGATGCGAGCGTCTTCGCGGCCGTGGCGGCGTCGACGTCGGTCGCCAACATGACCGTGCGTTCCGCTCGCGCCCGCAGCTTCTCGTTCGTGGTGAGGAGGTCGACCATGAGGTTCCGGTACGTCTTCCCGAGCCGCACCATCGTGATCGTCGACAGCATGTTCAGCACGAGCTTCTGCGCCGTCCCCGCCTTCAGCCGGGTCGATCCCGTGAGGAGCTCCGGACCGACGACCGCCTCGATGCCGATGTCCGCGTCCCGGGCGAGCGGGGAGCCGGCGTTGCACGACAGGCCGATCGTGATCGCACCGATCGAGCGCGCGTACTCGAGGGCGCCCAGGACGTAGGGCGTGCGGCCGGACGCGGAGACCCCCACGACGGCGTCGTCCGCGGTGATCGACAGCGACTCCAGATCCGCCCGACCGAGGTCGTCGCGGTCCTCGGCGTTCTCCACCGCCTGCTGGATGGCGCCCGGACCACCCGCGATGAGTCCGACGATGAGGCCGGGGTCGGTCCCGAACGTGGGTGGTGCCTCACTCGCATCGAGGATGCCCATCCGTCCGGCGGTCCCGGCGCCCAGGTAGACGAGTCGTCCGCCCCGGCGGAGGCGCTCGACGATCGCTTCGACGGCCTCGGCGATCTCGGGTTCCACGGCCGCGATGGCGTCGGGGACGGAACGGTTGTCCTCGTTCATCGCGGAGACGAGTTC
This sequence comes from Plantibacter sp. H53, assembly GCF_001650455.1. Lineage (NCBI taxonomy): Bacteria > Bacillati > Actinomycetota > Actinomycetes > Micrococcales > Microbacteriaceae > Plantibacter > Plantibacter sp. H53. The sequence goes on along the minus strand of NZ_LWCT01000009.1, from coordinate 91,197 downwards.
CCGGGTGGAGAGGGCGTCGAGGTCGGGGTGTCGTTCGTTCACCTGCTCCGTCGAGAGCGTGGCGAGCTCCGCGCGGATGATGTCGCGTTCACCGGTCCCTGGGCCTGTCGAACGGTGGGCGGCCGAAGCGTCCTCAGGCTGCGTGGACATCGTCGCGCACGACCCTTCCGTCGTAGGAGATCGCGGTGTCGAGTGCGACGAGTCTGGCTCCGTCGAGTGCGTCACCGCGGGGTGCGACGAGGTCGACGCCGACCTCGTGCAGGGCCGTCGCGAGATGTGCGGCGACGTAGGGGTGGGAGGCGATCCCGCCGACGACGCACACGGCACCCGTGCGGGCAGCGGCGGCGCTGACAGCCAGATGGGCGCAGGCGGCGTCGACGATGTCCGCGGCGACCGCGTCGCCCTCCTCGGCTCGGGTGATGACCGCGGGCGCGAAGGTGCCGAGTTGGCGGGCCGGTGCTCCGGTGCTGGAGACCCAGCGGGGGAGCGCGGGGATCGACCCGATGAGCGCCTCGGCGTCGGCGAGCATGGCGGTGGCGGGGCCGCGGCCGTCGAAGGCACGCATGCACGCCTCGAGGCCCTGCTGCCCGATCCACCGACCGCTGCCCTCGTCTCCGAGCCAGGGACCCCAACCGTCGATCTGCTTCACGGAGCCGTCGGCGTCGACGTCGAACACGACGGATCCGGTGCCGGCGATGAGCACCGTGCCGGGACCACCGGCGAACGCACCGGCGTGGGCTGCCAGGGCGTCGTTCACGACGGCGATCGTCGCTCCGAGCGCCAGACGCAGTTCGGCGGTGAACGCGGCGACCTCGTGCGGGGCCGCCTCCACCCCGGCGGCGCCGATCCCGACGTGCTGCACCGCGGTGAGGAGGTCGGCCGGGAGGTGCGCGACCGTCTCGAGGACTGCGCGGGCGGACAGCTCCGCACCCTCGTGGTCGGCGAGGCCCGGTGCACCGTGGCCGCGGGCCTCCGCGAGGATGGTCAGGTCGTCGCCGGATCCGCTCGTGATGCGGGCGCGACAGGAGGTCTTCCCGAGATCGATGGCGAGGACGGGTGCTGCGAGGTGGTTCATGATCCGTTCCGGTGGTGCTGGTCGTGCAGATGGTGCGTCGGTGCCGCGGTGGAGGCCGCGGCGAGGAGTTCGGTGACCCGGTCGGCGGACGCTCGGGAGGCCGCGAGCGTGTCGATCACCGGCAGGGGGAGGACGGCGTCCTCGGAGAGCGGTAGTCCGACGCTCACGACGACGGCGTCCGGCCGGACCAGCGCGACACGGTCCACCGCGAGCCGCTGCGGGGTGTCGCCGCCGAGGCGGTCTGCGAGGAGGACGACGCCGTCGTCGGCGGGGATCGTCTCGATGAGGAGGGCCAGCTCATCGGAGGCGGGTGCCTCGGCCTGCGGATCCGGTGTCCGGAGGCTCGGGCCGGCAGCGAGCCGGGCGACGGCGAACCGTTCGGCGAGCGATTCGGCGAACGGATCGTGGGCCGAGGCGACGGCGAAGGTCGGTCGGTCGCGGAGGTCGACGAGGGTGATCGCCGACGCTGCGATGGCGACGTCGCCCCGGACGCGCACGACCCGGCGGATGGCGTCGGAGAAGCGCCCTTCGACAAGCTCAGGGACCGGTGACCGCTCAGGGACCGGTGACCGCTCGGGGACCGGGGACTCCTCGGGGACCGATTCCCCGGTCCCTGAGCCTGTCGAAGGGCTGACGGACCGTGCGAGCCACGCCACCCGGGCGGCCGCGCGCTCGACGATCGCTCGATCGAGCTCACCGTCGGCCACCGCCGCGCAGACCGCCTCGAACACCTCGAGGTAGTCGTCCTCGTCGGTCGTCGCGCCCTGCTTCGGCCCGAGGTTGGACGGGTTGCCGATGCAGAGCAGATCGACCCCGGCCTGGAGGGCGAGGACCGCCCCGCGTCCGGAGCCGGTGGTGGAACGGATGGCGGCCATGTCGAGTGCATCGGAGATGATGACACCGTCGAAGCCGCTCTCGCGCAGCCGGCGGAGGGGGATCGGGTTGAGTGTCGCCGGGGCGTCACCGAACGCCGGGACGACGATGTGGGCGGTCATGACACTCGCGACGCCGGCGGCGATCGCCGCGTCGAACGGTGGCAGATGCTCGGCTTCGAGCTCCGCCAGGTCCAGGTCGATGCGGGGCAGATCCAGGTGCGAGTCGCTCGCCGTGTCGCCGTGTCCGGGGTAGTGCTTGACGCACGCGGCGACCCCGCCGGTCTGCAATCCGTCGACCATCGCGGCGACGTGGCGGGAGACGAGGTCGGCGGTGGGTCCGAACGAGCGCACCCCGATGACCGGGTTCGCGGGGTTGGTGTTCACGTCGGCGACGGGCGCGAGTGCGACGTTCGCCCCGGCCGCGTGGAGCCGCTCGGCGAGTGCAGCACCCACCGCGCGCGTCGTCTCGACGTCGTCGAGTGCACCGAGCTGCGCATGCCCGGGCAGGGTGGAACCCGTCTGCGCCTCCAGGCGGGAGACGTTGCCGCCCTCCTCGTCGACGCCGATGAGGACCTCGGGCCGGTGGACGCGGAGTTCGGCCGACAGCGCCGCGACCTCCGCCGGGTCCGAGGAGAGGTTCTGCCCGAAGTACACGACGCCCGCGAGGCCGCCGTCCAGTTCGCGCAGCAGCCAGTCCGGGGCGGTCCGGCCGAGGAACCCCGGCCAGAGGACGCCCCGGACGAGCCGCGCGACGTCTGGGTCGATCATCCCTTCACCGCTCCGGACACCAGTCCGCCGGAGAGGCGGCGCTGCACGAGGATGAAGAAGATCATGACCGGGATCGTGATGATGGTCGACGCCGCCATGACCGAACCCCAGTCGTTGGAGTTCAGGCCGAAGAACTGTTTGAGGCCGATGGCGACCGTGTAGTTCTCCGTCGAGCCGCCGAGCAGGGTCATCGCGAAGATGAACTCGTTCCAGGCCGTGATGAAGCTGAACACGCTCGTCGCGACGAGGCCCGGGGCCACGAGCGGGAGCATGATCGAGCGGAACATGCGCCACCAGCTGGCACCGTCGAGGAAGGCCGCCTCTTCGAGCTCCACCGGCACCGCCGCGACGAAGCCGCGGAGCATCCAGATGCCGAACGGCAGCGCGAGCGCGACGTACACGATGATGAGCCCGAGCAGGGTGTTGAGCAGCTGCAGGTCGCGGATCTGCACGAACAGCGGGATCACGAGCGCCTCGAGCGGCACCATCTGCACGACGAGGATCATGAGCAGCACCGCGGTGCGGAATTTGAACCGGAAGCGGGCGACCGCGACCGAGGCGAGGAGCGCGACGGCCGCCGAGATGAGCACGGTGGCGGCTGCCACGATCGCGGAGTTGCGGAGGAAGACGCCGAAGCCGCCGTCGGTCAGGACCGACTGGAAGTTCGTGAGCGACAGTTCCTTCGGGAAGAACGACTGCCCGCCGCTCGACGCCTGTGCGTCGAACGCGCTCGACAGCATCCAGTACGCCGGGAACAGCGTGAAGACGAGCAGCAGGGTGACGAGGATCGCCTTGACGGTGTTCGAGCGGATCTTCCGACCGCTCGCCTTCCGGTGCATCGGGACCTGCGGCGTGGCGGACCGGTCGATGCCCGGCTTCTGAGCCGGTCGACGGTCTGCGGTGGGGGCCGGAGCCTGGGTGGTCACAGTTCGTCCTCCTTCATGAGGGCGCGGATGTAGACGATCGTGATGCCGAGCAGGACGAGCGTCAACAGCACCGCGATCGCGGAGCCGAAGCCGTAGCGGTTCTGTCCGAAGGACTCCACGTACGACCACACGCCGAGGTTCAACACCTCGCGGTTCGAGCCGGAACCACCCGGCATGAGGTAGATCTGCGCGAACACCTTGAAGTCCCAGATGGTCGACAGGATGATCACGACCGAGAACACCTGACGCAGCGATGGGAAGGTGATCTGGAAGAAGCGACGGAACGCGCCCGCCCCGTCCATCTCGGCGGCTTCCAGCATCTCCTTGGACACGCCGAGCAGGCCGGCGAGGACGGTGATGGCCACGAAGGGGAAGCCGTGGTGGATCACGTTCAGCAGCGCGATGCCGTAGAACGTGAACTGGTTCGTGAACCAGTTGAAGGGCTCGTCCATGAGCCCGAGCCCCATGAGCGTCTGGTTGACGATGCCGCGGTCGGCGTCGAAGATCCAGACCCAGACGTAGGTGCCGGTGACGGCGGGCATCGCCCAGGCGACCATGATGGCGCTGCCGACGATGGTGCGCCAGAAGGAGCCGAGGTTCGCCATGAGGAGGGCGACGAGGGTGCCCAGGACGACGGTACCGATGACGGCCGCGGCGGCGAAGAGGACGGTGTTCGGGAGGACGACGGTCCAGAGGGTCGGGTCGGCGAAGACCTCGGCGTAGTTCGCGCCGCCGTTGAAGTTGGTGTCGCCGCTGACGATCTCGCGCAGGCCGTAGTCCTGCAGGGAGAACAGGACGACGCGGATGAGCGGCCAGAGGAGGAGCACGGCGAGGATGAGGAGCGCCGGCGTGAGCAGCAGCCAGGGGCGGGTGCGCATCAGGAGGCGCAGCCGCTTGGGGGAAGGGCCCCCGGCCACCCGCGAAGCGGGGGCTTCGCGGGTGACCGTGGGCGGGGTGAGGGTCGACACGATCGGCTACTTGCCGTTCATGATGTCGTCCATCTCCTTGGCGGCGTCGGTCGTCGCCTGGTCGACCGACTTGCTCCCGGAGAGGATGGCCTGGATCATCGCGTTGGTGGTCTTCTTCGCCTGCACCGCACCGAACTTCGGGGTCACGGGGAGGGAAGCGCCGCCGTCGACGAACTGCTCGGCGAAGGGCTTCACCAGCGGGTCGTCGCTCTCGGTCGAGTCGCTGAGGAGCGAGGTCTGGCCGGGGAAGTACCCGGTCTGCTCGGCCCACTCGGAGGCGAACTTGCCGGTGGTCATCATCTCGATGAACTGGAACGCGAGGTCCTTGTTCTTCGAGGTGTTGAACATGCTGAGGTGCGAACCGCCGAGCACGGAGGGCGACATGCCGCCGTCTTCACCCGGGATCGGGATGGCGGCGAACTTGCCCTCGAGCTCCGGGTTCTTCTGGACGATCGTCGCCGGGGTCCAGGAGCCCATGATCGCCATGGCGACCTTGTCCTGCACGAAGTTGTCGAGGACGTCGGTCTCCTTCCAGGTGGTGGCACCCGAGGAGGAGAGGTCGTACTTGGTGGCCAGGTCGGTCCAGAACTGGATGCCCTTGCGCGAGTCGTCGCTCGCGAGACCCGACTTCCAGGTGTCGCCGTCGAGCTCGGAGACCTCGCCGCCGGCGCCCCAGACCCAGGGGTACGCCGTGAACTCGGCGTCACCGGGGACGGGGAACGGGATCATGTCGGGCTTGGCGGCCTTGATCGCGGTGCCGGCGTCGATGATCTCCTGCCAGGTGGTCGGCGCCTTGAGGCCGAGCTCCTCGAAGACGTCGGTGCGGTAGACGATCGAGCGGACGCCGGCGTACCACGGCATGCCGTAGAGCTCGCCGTCGTAGGTGCCGGAGTCGGCGAGGCCCTTGACGAGGTCGTCCTTCAGGCCGGCCTTGTCGACGTAGTCGCCGATGGGGGCGAGGGCGCCGGCATCGGCGAACTCGGCCGTCCAGGTGGTGCCCGTCTCGGCGACGTCGGGGGTGGTGTTCCCGGCGATCGACGTCACGAAGCGGTCGTGGGCGTCGGCCCACTGCACGTACTCGACCTTGAGGGTGGCGCCGGTCTCCTTCTTGAAGGCCGAGCCGACCTCCTTGAAGAAGGCCTCGGAGTCGGGGTTGGTGCCCTGCATGATCCAGACGGTGAGCGTCTGGCCGTCTGCCGAGACGTCGCCTGAGCCGGAACCGCCACCGGCACAGGCGGTGAGGCCGAGTGCCGCGGTGGCGAGGACGGCCAGCGGAAGGGTGCGCTTGCGCATGGTGCTGCTCCTCGATTCTGGGATCGGGAGTCCGGGCCGTCGTTGGCCCGGGATCCGTGATGACCGGGAAACCGCGGTCGATCCCTGCTGTTTTCAGTGGGTGTGGAAACAGTATTCAATAAGTACAGGAAGCTTGCAAATATTTTCCAGCACTGCAACACGGTCGTTACCTGCGTGACGGACGTGTTTCGCGAAGCTGCGAGAACCGTGTGTGTGGATGGCGGTCGGCCACCGCCGTCGTCAAGCCGTGCGGAGGATGATCACGCGCATCGTCGCGGCGGCCCGCTCGCCGTCCTGCGCCTCGATCGCCGACGCGAGGTCCGTGTGCAACGCCGCGTCGTGGTGGTCGATGCCGTCACCGGGCAGCTGGACCACACGATCCCGGAGGGCCTCGTCGACGGCGTCGCCGACCCGGTCGAGGATCGGGTTCCCCGCCGCCCGTCGGATGAGGCGATGCAGCAGGAGGTCGGCCTCGAGGAACGCGATCGGATCCTGGCGAGCCGCCGCCGCGCGGAGTGCCTCGCTCGTCTCGCGGAGCTCACGGGCGTCGCCGTCGCCGCGTCGCTCGGCCGCGAGCCGTGCCGACTCCGGCTCGGTCGCCGTACGGAGCTCGCGGATCGCGAGGAGGGTGGACTCCCGTCGCCCGCTCGCCAGTGCCCAGCGGAGCACCCGGGGCTGCAACCAGTCCCAGCTCGACGACGGCTGCACGGTGTGACCGACGTGGGCCTTGCTGGCGAGGAGTCCCATGCCGGCGAGCACACGGGTCGCCTCCCGGACCACCGACCGTGAGTGCCCGGCGCGGTCGACCAGCTCGTCCACCGTGCACACCGTGCCGGCGGGCAGTCCGCCGTCGACGATGTCGGTGCCGATCCGGTCGAGCGTGCGTTCGAAGGCCGATGTCCCCGGTGCGCGACTCACGCCCGTGCTGACGGACGGGTGGGGGAGATCACGAGTTCGTCGATCCGCACGTGCGGCGGGCCGTCGAGGATGAACCGCACGGCGCGGCCGATGTCCCCGGGCGTCAGCATCGTCTCGCGCGCCGACGCGTCCGGCACCTGCGGCCGCATGGAGAGGAACGGGGTGTCGACGTCGCCCGGGCAGAGGTGGGTGGCGCCGACGCCGTGGAGTCCCTCCTCCTCGTTGAGGGTCGCGCAGAGCGAGGCGAGCGCGGTCTTGCTCGCACTGTAGGCGACGCCACCCTTGGTCGAGAAGCGCCAGCCGGCGAAGGAGGAGATGACGACGATCCGTCCCTGCGCGTCGCGGATGGTGGGCAGCGCGAGGTCGATCGTGCGGGCGACCGAGGTGAGGTTGGTGTCGACGATCGCGGCGAACTCCGTCATCGTCTGGTCGTCCCACCGGCGCCGAGGTGCGTTCAGGCCCGCCGCGGTGACGAGGTCGTCGACCGGGCCGAGCTCGGCGACGATGCGTTCATGGGCTCGGGCGAGCGAAGCGGGGTCCGTCGCGTCGGCCTCCGCGTCGACGGCCACACCGCCGGCGGAGGTGACGGCTTCCACCGTCTCGAGGAGCGCCTCGCGCCGCCGCCCCGTCACGGCGACGCGCCATCCCGCCTCCGCGGCCGACACCGCCACGGCCTGTCCCATACCGCTGCCGCCACCCGTCACCCAGAGCACTCGATCCGTCATGGCGCCAGTGTAGCGAACCGACCGGCCATAAGTATGTTTTACTCGCCTGGTGCGTACGCGGCCGTCGGCACCGGGTCGACGCGTCGAGGGTTGCGCTCGGACGACGGGAGACACCGATGCTGCTGGACCTGACGGACCGACGGGTGATCGTGACCGGAGGTGCTCGGGGGATCGGGCTCGCCCTCGTGGAGTCCTTCCTCGCCGAGGGGTCCCGCGTCGCGGTGCTCGACCTCGACGTCTCCTCCCTCGACGCGCTCGTGGCAACCCACCACGGTGGCCTCGTCGCCATCACGTGTGACGTGCGATCCGAGGACTCCGTGTCGCGCGCGGTCGCGGCGGCTGCCGCCGAGCTCGGAGGGATCGACGTCCTCGTGAACAACGCCGGGATCAACGTGCAGTCGTTGCTCGAGGAGACGAGCGACGCCGCGTGGACCAGGTGCTTCGACGTCAACGTCGGCGGCGTGTTCCGGGTGTCGAAGGCGGTCATCCCGTATCTGAAGGGACAGCGTTCCGGGCGCATCATCAACGCCGCGAGCTTCGCCGCGGTCATCCCGAGCGTCGGCAGCGCGGCCTACGCGGCGTCGAAGTCCGCGGTGGTGCAGCTCACCAGGGTCCTCGCGAGCGAGCTGGGACCGTGGGACATCACGGTGAACGCCTACGCCCCCGGCATGGTGCCGACGGCGATGAACGGTTTCGCCGACCTCCCGACGGCGCAGCAGGACGAACTCCTCGACACACTCTCGGTGCGCCGTTGGGAGGAACCGGAGGACGTCGCGAACGTCGTCCGGTTCCTCGCGAGCGACCAGGCGGGCTACGTCACCGGTGCGCTGATCGACGTCAGTGGCGGCAAGTTCGCGACCCAGTTCCCAGCCCGCGCTCGCGTCTGATCAGGCTCTGGACCTGACGGGATCCGGGCGGTGGACCGGCCGGATTCACGGGTGGTGAAGCGACGGATGTCGGACCGACGCGCCCGGGAACGACGTTCCCAGGCCCGGATTCGCAGCCAGCGCGAAGGCCGCTTACGATACCGTGGACGGCACATCCGGAGGCCCGCTGCGCGGGTCGGCGGAGGGCCGTCGAGTGGGCTGACCGGGGCAGGTCCACAGCCGCAGGATCGTCGGGATCACCATCTGGAGCAGAGGAGTTCGGTCAGCCGTGGCTTCACGAGTGCACGAGTCGGAACGTCGCCGTTCGCGCGATGCGCGTCGAGGGCGCCACCGTGCCTCAGCCCAGATCGAACCCTTCACCCGCGGGTTCAGCGCCCTCGGTGAGCTGGCCGCGTCGGGCGCGCAGGTCAGCCTCCGGATCAACGACATCACCACCGGCGAGATGCTCATGTCGGCCGACGACCACGTCGTCGTGCCCACCGCCTCGATCGGCAAGGTCCTCCTCCTCATCGAGGTCGCGGCCCGCCTCGGCGACGCCGACTTCAGCGGCCTCACCATCCTCGACCGCGAGCCGCTCGACGCGGTCGCCGACTCCGGGATCTGGCAGCACCTCCAAGCGCCGTCCCTCCCGGTCGCCGACCTCGCGGCCCTCGTCGGCGCGACGAGCGACAACCTCGCCACGAACGTCCTGCTCCGCCACATCGGTCTCGACGCCGTCCGCCACCGTGCCGAGGAGATCGGGCTGAAGCGCACGGCCCTCCTCGACATCGTCCGCGACCACCGCGGCCCCGACAACGCACCGCAGCTCTCCGTCGGTTCCGCCCGCGAACTCGCCTGGCTGTTCCAGGCGCTCGCGACGGGCGAGATCGTCGACGCCACCACGAGCCGCCGGGTCCTGGCCTGGTTGTCGCTGAACACGGACCTCTCGCTCGTCGCCTCGGGTTTCGGGCTCGACCCGCTGGCCCACCGTGAGCCCGACCACGGCATCCAACTCTTCAACAAGACCGGATCCGGGGTCGGTGTGCGAGCCGAGGCGGGCATCCTCCGAGGCCCGAACGGCGCCGTGAGCTACGCCGTGTGCACGAGCTACGACGACACGGAGCTCGGCACGCGCCTCGGGGTGGTCGACGCCGTCCGGATCCTCGGCCAGGACCTCCTCGAGTACGTGCACTGAGCCGGTCTCGCTCGTCCCCGTCCCTGAGCGTGTCGAAGGGCTCACCTCCGCCGGTCCCTGAGCTTGCCGACGGGCTCACCTCATTGGTCCCTGAGCTTGTCGAAGGGCAGTCCGGTGCTGAGGCTTTCACCCTTCGACAGGCTCAGGGGCCGGACCCCACCCTCCACTCAGTCGATGAGCCCCGCCGCCGCCAGGCGTTCGAGCACCTCACGCCCCGCGGGCGGGCAGCGGTCGAGTGACTCCGTGCCCACCCAGTGGACCGCACTCACCTCGGCGGAGGGCGTCGGTGTCTCGTCCGTCTCTGCCGCGAAGACGTGCATCCGCACGAGCCGGCCGTCGGGCTCGCCGTGCGCCTGCGTGACCACCGTGAACAACGGCGAGACCCGCGCCGGATCGATCTCGACCGCGACCTCCTCGCGTGCCTCCCGGATGGCGGCCTCGGCCGGCGTCTCGCCCGCGTCGATCTTCCCACCGGGCATGTAGAGGACGTCACGACCGCGAGCGGTCACCATGAGGACCCGCCGTCCGCGGACGATCGCGACCGCGGACACGAGGATGTCGGGGAGCGGGCTGCCCGAGCCCGCGGGTGCACGGCTCACCGGTCGGCCGGGCTCTCGGGCTCCAGCGCGGGCCGCAACCGGTCGGCGAACCCGTCGACGGCGAGTTCCACGGCGTCCTTGAGTTCGTCCGTGCTGAGGATCACGAAGTGACCCGGAACCGGGAGGAGCACGTTCGTCGCTCCGGGCAGCACGCTGCTGGACGGCACGTGCGGGTCGAAGGTGCTGTAGATCGAGACGATGTCGGTGTTGACGTCGTGCGGGGCGCCGAGCGCGACGATGGTCTCGTCCGTCGGGAGGAACGCACGGAGGCTCGGGTCGACCACGTACTTCGCGAGCACCGATCCGGAGAACGGCGAGCAGATCGCGACGACCCCGAGCAGGCCCAGCCGCTCGCGTTCGGTGAGGAGCAGCTCCTTCCCGACGAGCCCTCCCTTGCTGTGCGCGACGATGACGCACCCTGCGGCGGGCTTCGGCAACCGCCCGAGCGCACGGGCGAAGCGGGCAGCCGTGTCGCGGATGGGTTTGCGGTTGTAGCCGAGGCCGCGCGCGATGCGGATCCGGTAGCCGTCGGCGTTCAGGCGGTCGGCCACCGGCTTCAGGAACGCCCAGGTCTCGTACACGCCGGGGATGAGGACGACGACCGGTCGACTCGCGTCGCCACGGGCGTACTCCTTCGGGATGCGCCCGCTGAAGAAGGCCCGCGTGTGCCAGACGACCGAGTGGACCCAGTCGGCGGCGACGATCCCGGCGATGGCCAGCGCGCCAGGTCGCTCGGCGACCGGCGGGGCGTCGGCGAGCGAGACGTCCTCGGCTTCCGCCACCGATTCCTCGTCCATCCGCACCCCCTCGTCCATCTTGCCACCGCCTCCGGTGCGCGCCGCGCGAGCCCAGTGAACATCAGGGATCGCGGGTTACCCTGTGTTGACAAGGCGACGGCACGCTGCAAGCATGAGTCCGTTCGTCGAACCCCTATGCGCGAGGTGCACCTTCATGACTGATCCGAACTCCGGCCAGCCGAACGACCCATACGGTCAGAGCCAGAACCCCCAGCAGCCGGCCTACGGCGAATCGCAGGTTCCGCCGGCTCCGCAGTACGGGGAACAGGCGCCGCAGTACGGTCAGCCCTCGCCCTACGGCGAGCAGTCGGGCCAGCAGGCTCCGCAGTACGGCGAGCAGCCCAAGTACGGCCAGCCGCAGGCTCCGTACGGCGAGCAGCAGAACCCCTACGGTCAGCCCGCCGCTCCCTACGGTCAGCAGCAGAACCCCTACGGTCAGCCCGCCGCTCCCTACGGTCAGCCCCAGGCTCCGTACGGCTACGCGCAGCCGACCGGCCCGAAGACGAACGTCATGGCGATCATCTCGCTCATCGCCCCGTTCGTCGGGTTCGGCGTCGTCGGCCTCGTGCTCGGCATCATCGCGCTCGGTCAGATCAAGCGCACCGGCGAGCAGGGCCGCGGCCTGGCCCTCGCCGGCACGATCGTGAGTGGCGTCTCGGTGCTCGTCGGTGTCATCTTCATCATCTTCTACGTCCTGCTCATCGCCGGCGCGATCGGTACCGCGAGCAGCTACAACTACGACTACTGATCCACGGCCTGCTCGGCAGGCGGATCATGACGGGCATCGGCATCGCGCCGGTGCCCGTTCGTCGTTCGAGCGCCCTTCGACAGGCTCAGGGACCAGACGGCTCAGTGGGGCCGGAAACCTAGGAGGCGGAAGCTGCCGAATCGGTGTCGGCGACCGGAGCGATGACCGCCGGTGCCTGGGGGACCTCGATACCGAAGAGCGTCTGCAGCGCCGTCGTGTACGCAGCCTGCTCGCCGTTGCGGGCGAGGTTCCGCGCCCGCACCGTCGGTTCGTGCAGCAGCACGCCGGCGAGGTGCCGCAGTGCACGGGCGGTCGAGCCGTCGTCGTCGCCACGCGCGGTCGCACGGGCGACCTCGGCCTCGACGAGCGCGTGCACGTGGCTGCGGAGGGCGACGACGGCGGGCTCGAGGCTGCGCTCCTCGCCGACCGCGGCGAACTTCTGTGCGGCGCGGCTGACGATGGAGCGTGCGACCTCGGTGGCCTGCAGCTCCTCGAGCGGCGCGTGGATGCGGATGGTCTCGAGGTCGAGCAGGACGACACCGGACACCGTGGCGACGTCGGGGTCGACGTTACGCGGCAGGCCGAGGTCGATGACGAGCTGGGCCGAGGCGTGCGGCACGGGGCACTCGGCGGCGGCTTCGGTGATGACGTCGTGGACGAGTGCGGAGACCCCGGTGGGCTCGGGTGCCGCCGGGGTGACCAGTGAGAGCGTCGGTGCGTCCGTGGCGGCCGCGGCTCGTGCGCGGTGGTCGGCGGCGACGGCCGTGCGACCCGCGCGGAGCAGTTCGGCGTCGACGACGTGGCCCTCGGCGGTGGTGCAGGTCACGATGATGTCGACCTCGCCGGTGGTGCGGGCGAGGTCGTCGTGTCCGATCCAACCGATCTCGTGCGAGCGCGCGAACTTCTCGGCGCGGCCGGACGGCGAGTACACGAGGACGTCGGTGACGCCGCGGTCGCGGAGGGCGGCGAGGCTCGCGCCGGCGTACGCGCCGGTGCCGACGAGCAACACTCGCTGCGTGGCCCAGTCGTCGATACGGCTCTCCGCGAGGTCGAGGGCGAGACGCACGATGGAGCGCCCGGCGCGCCCGAGCGGCGTGCGGTTCTTGATGCCGCGGGAGGTCTGAGACGCGCGCTGGAACAGACGCTCGAGCTCGGAGCTGGTGGTGCCACCGGCGCGAGCTGCCTCGAGGGAGCGCCGCACCTGGCCGGCGATCTCGCCCTCGCCGACGACGACGGACTCGAGTCCGGCCGACACGGCGAAGAGGTGCTCGGCTGCTGCGGTGCCGATGCTGAGGTCGAACACCTCCCGCAGCTGCTCGGCGGGGATGCCTGTGGTCTCGCTGACGGCCTCCGCAGCGGCCTCGAAGGCGACGGATGCGGCGGCGGTGACGGGCTCGTCGAGGTCGATGTACGCCTCGAACCGGTTGCAGGTGGCCACGACGACGGCACCCGAGACGCACTCGTGGTGCTCGACCAGGCGCGCGGCAACGCCCTCGGCACCGACTGAGAGTCGTTCGAGGAGGTCGAAGGTGGCGTTCTTATGGCTCGCCGTCACACACATGAGCACCCGATGAGTCTACCCGAGCGGGCACGTCGGCCTCTCCGGGAAGCCACCCAGGTGACCCTCACCCGATCGCACGCACGCCCCTCGCTCTCAGGGCGGAGATGGGAGGATGGAAGGGTGAGTCTCCCACCCGAACACCCCCTCGTCACCGGCGTGACCCGGTCGTCGCCGCTCATCACCGCGTACCGCGGCACCCGTCCCGAGCGGACGCCCGTCTGGTTCATGCGGCAGGCCGGCCGGTCGCTGCCCGAGTACCGCGAGTTGCGGATCGGGACGGCCATGCTCGACGCCTGCCTCGACCCGGCGATGGCGAGCGAGATCACCCTCCAGCCCATCCGACGGCACGGGACGGACGCGGCCATCTTCTTCAGTGACATCGTCGTGCCGTTGAAGCAGGCCGGCGTCGCGGTCGAGATCGTGCCGGGCCGTGGTCCCGTCATGGGGTCGGCGGTGCGGACGGCCGCCGAGGTCGACGCGCTCGTCGCGCTCGATCCCGCCGTCCTCGACGACACACTGGCGCCCATCCGCGAAGGCGTCGCGCTCACCGTCGCCGGGCTCGCGGGGATCGGCGACGGCCGCACGCCGCTCATCGGCTTCGCTGGCGCGCCCTTCACGCTCGCCGCCTACCTCGTCGAGGGCGGGCCGTCGAAGGACCACCTCGCCGCCCGCACCCTCATGCACGCCGACCCGGACTCGTGGGCGAAGCTCATGGCCTGGTGCGCGGACGTCACCGGTCGCTTCCTCCGCGCCCAGGTGCTCGCCGGCGCGTCGGCCGCGCAGCTCTTCGATTCGTGGGCGGGGGCGCTCTCCCTCGAGGACTACGAGCGTCACGTCGCCCCGGCCTCCCGGGCCGCGCTCGCGCACGTCGCCGACCTCGCCGTCCCGAAGGTGCACTTCGGCGTCGGGACCGGTGAACTGCTCGGCGCGATGCACCGGGTCGGCGCCGACGTGGTCGGGGTCGACTACCGGCTGGCGCTCGACGAGGGCATCCGACGTCTCGGTGGCGGCGTCCCCGTGCAGGGCAACATCGACCCGGCACTGCTCGCCGCCCCCTGGCCGGTCCTCGAGGCGCACGTCCTCGACATCCTCCAGCGCGGGACGGCGGCGCCGTCGCACGTCCTCAACCTCGGCCACGGGGTCCCGCCCGACACCGACCCGGACGTCCTGACCCGCATCGTCGCCCTCGCCCACGATTGGCAGCCCGCATGAGTCTCGAGCCGAAGCGTCTCGTCGTCATCGGCGGTGGTGTGGCCGGACTCGTCGGCGCGGTCGACTGCGCCAAGGTCGGCATCTCGGTCACGGTCGTCGATGCGCAGGAGTCGTTCGGTGGTGCGCTCGCGGCCGCCGAGGTCGCGGGTCTCCGCGTCGACGTCGGTGCCGAGAGCTTCGCGACGCGCGGTGGCTCGGTCGTCGAGCTCATCGAGCAGCTGGGCTTGACCGACCGCGTCGTGCGTCCCAACCGGGCGGGGGCTTGGTTGCACGTCGCCAAGCCCGGACAGCCGCAGCGGAGTGTCCCGCTCCCCAAGGCGGGACTGCTGGGCATCCCGACGAACCCCCTCGCGGACGACGTCCGTCGGGTCATCGGTTGGAAAGGTGCCCTGCGCGCCTACCTCGACTGCATCCGCCCGCCGCTCACGATCGGCACCGAGCACAACCTCGGTGCGCTCGTCAGGAAGCGCATGGGCGCGGCCGTCCACGACCTCCTCGTCGCACCGGTCACCTCGGGCGTCTACTCGGCGGCTCCGGACGACCTCGACGTCGACCG
The DNA here is from genome assembly GCF_001650455.1 of Plantibacter sp. H53. Classification (NCBI taxonomy): domain Bacteria; kingdom Bacillati; phylum Actinomycetota; class Actinomycetes; order Micrococcales; family Microbacteriaceae; genus Plantibacter; species Plantibacter sp. H53. The sequence goes on along the minus strand of NZ_LWCT01000009.1, from coordinate 76,115 downwards.
CGCGGCTCCTGGACTGAACGCCGCGCTGACCCGCACCGGGGCGCTGTCCCTCGCCGTCGCGGCCCTCCGGGAGAACGCGCCCGCCGGTGCCGCGGTCGGCGGCCTCGACGGTGGCATGACCGTCCTCGTCGAGGGATTGACCGCGGAGCTCGAGCGGTGGGGGTCGACGCTCATCACCGGCGTCGCCGTCACGGCGATCTCCCGGAACCCGTTCGACATCGACGTGGACGGACCGGGTGTCGGCCTCGGCGACGCCGGCCTCCCGCGGATGAGCGAGCGCCCCGCCGCCGCGGGTGCGTCGAAGGCCCCCTGGTACGTCGCCCTGACCGACGGTCGGGTGCTCGAGGCCGATCTCGTCCTCATCGCGACGCCCGAGCAGCCGGCCCGCAACCTGCTGGCCGACGTCGGGCCGGCGCTCCGCGATCTCCCCGCCGCCGGCGACGATGCGGGCGACCCGGTCCTGCCCGCGCCGATCGAACTCGTGACGATCGTGCTCGACGAACCGGCACTCGACGCCGCACCGCGCGGCTCCGGGCTGCTCGTCGCACCCGGCTCCACGCTCCACGCCAAGGCGCTCACCCACGCGACGGCGAAATGGGCCTGGCTCGCCGACCGCGCGAAGGAGCATGGCGAGCACCGCCACGTCGTCCGCCTGTCCTTCGGCCGTCAGGGCGAGGCCGACGCGACGAGCGCGTTGACCGACGAGGAGCTGCTCTCGACGGCATTGCACGACGCGTCCGCGATGCTCGGCGTCCAGCTCGACCCGGGCAGCGTCCGCGGCTTCCACCGCATCTCCTGGACAGGGACGCAACCGACCGCCGCGCGCGGCCAGCGTGAACGCTCGACGGCCATCCGGGAAGCGGTGGCCGAGGTGCCCGACCTAGCGGTCACTGGTGCCTGGTTGTCGGGCACGGGGCTCGCCTCGGTGGTCCCCGACGCCCACGAGGCGGCGGCACGACTCCGCCATCAGGCGCTGCAGCGGTAGACGCGCCCATATGCCCGACCCGGCATCTTTTCCTGTCAACCCCCGACCGGATGGTGGCGTCGGAGTGACACCCGACTACGCTGGTCCCGTTGGATGCAGCATCACAGCACCACTCGAACAGACGGAGGCGCCATGAAGGGCAAGGTCATGTTCGTCGTCGGTGGGCTCACGGGCTACGTGCTCGGTACCCGCGCCGGACGCGAACGCTACGAGCAGATCAAGACGCAGTGGGTCAAGCTGTGGAACGCGAAGCCGGTGCGCGCGCAGCGCGGCAAGGTCGAGGACTTCGCCAAGGCACGCATCAGTGAGGTCCCCGCGGCTCTGTGGAGCGGCGTCAGCGCCGTCGCGAAGGTCGTCAGCCAGCAGGGTTCGACGCCCGGCCAGAAGCTCGATAAGGCCATCTCGAAGACCGAGGACACCGTCCAGGACGTGTCCGAGACGGTCAAGGACGCCCGCACGGCCTCCGGCACCTCGACGTCGTCGGCCTCGAAGCCCGCAGTGCGGAAGCCTGCCGCGCCCAAGACGACGGCACCGAAGCCCAAGAGCGGCGAGTAGCACCGACGATGCCGTTCATGAGTGACCGCAACCGCTCGGAGCCGCGCTACGACAAGCGCGACGAGTCCCTCCTGACCCTCGTCGGCCAGTTGCCCGGGGTCGTCTCGAACCTGGTCAAGGCCGAGATCGCCAACCTCAAGACGCAGCTCGCCCACAAGGGCAAGTACGCGGGTATCGGCGCGGCCTTCGTCGCCGGTGCCGCGGTGTTCCTCTTCTTCGCGGTCGGCGTGCTCGTCGCAGTGCTGATCCTCGCGCTCGCGCTCGTCATGCCCTCGTGGCTGGCGGCGCTCTGCGTCTTCGTGCTCTTCGTCCTCGTCGCTGCGGTCCTCGTACTGATCGCGCTGCGCTACTTCAAGAAGATCAACGAGGACCCGAGCCCGATGGACAACGTGAAGGAAGACATCAAGGCAGTGAAGGGACTCGGCGAGTATGACCGTTGACCAGTTCCCGGGGGCGACGCCCTCGCCCGAGCAGGCTCGTGCCGAGCTCGTCGCCACACTGAACGCGATCGAGGACAAGCTCAACGTCCCGAAGCAGGTGCACCGCGCCAAGCGTCGAGCCATCGTGCAGATCGCGACCGTCAAGGTCGAACGCCCGGCGGTCTTCTACGCCGGTGTCGCGGGCCTCGCCGGTGCGGCGGGGCTGGCCGTATGGGGCATCGTCCGCGCCATCGTGCGCTGACGCGTCCCGCCGCCGGTCAGTCGCTCGGCGTGGCGACGCGCGTCATCGGGACGTGCACGATGTCGTCCTCCACATAGTCGGGGCCGCTGATCTCGAACCCGAACCGGCCGTACCAGTCGGCGAGGCGTTTCTGGGCGCCCATGCGGAGTTCCCGATGCCCGTGGTCGGCGACCGCGCGGCGGATCAGTTCCGCGGCGAGACCTCGCCCGCGGGCGGTGAACGCCGTGGCCACCCGTCCGATCTCCGAGTGCTCGGCCTCGGTCAGGATCCGGATCGTCGCGAGCACCTCGTCGCCCTCCTGCGCCCAGGCGATGAGGGTCCCGTCCTCGATGTCGCGTCCGTCGAGATCGGCGAAGAGCGCCGTCTGCTCGACGACGAAGACGTCGACGCGGATCTTCAGCACACGGTAGAGCGTCACCGGATCCATCTCGGCCGCTCTGGCGACGTGGTACTGGACGGGAGGCTGCTCGCTGGTCATCACCCGACTGTATCGCCGGTGAGGCTGGGCTCGGTGTCAATCGTGACCTGCCCCTTTTGCCCAATCGACCGAACTGGGTGAGGATAGGACTATGACTCACCCGGCCTCTGCCGAGGCATCGCACCACCCGACCGACTCAGCCACCCCGACTGGCCCCTCAGGATTCACCCTCTGGGCTGTCCTGCGCCGCGAGCCGGCGAGTGCGCTGCCGCTCGGCGAAGAGCATGTCTCCGAACTCGAAGCATCCATCGCACTCGTCGAAGCCCAGGGCGTGACCCTGCGCGGCATCTACGACGTCTCCGGCCTCCGCGCCGACGCCGACCTCATGCTGTGGCTCCACGGCGACACCGCCGAGGGCCTGCAGGCCGGCCTCCGCGAGCTGCGCCGCACCGCCATCCTCGGTTCGCTGGCACCCACCTGGAACGCCATGGGCGTCCACCGCGACGCCGAGTTCAACCGGCAGCACGTCCCCGGGTTCCTCCGCGGCATCGAGCCGAAGGGCTGGCTCTGCCTGTACCCCTTCGTGCGCAGCTACGAGTGGTACCTCCTGCCGGAGGAGGAGCGTCGCAAGATGCTCGCCGAGCACGGCCGTCAGGGTGCGGCGTTCACGGGTGTGCTCGCCAACACCGTCGCCTCCTTCGCCCTCGGCGACTACGAGTGGCTCCTGCCGCTCGAGGCCGACGACGTCGTCGAACTCGTCGACCTCATGCGCGACCTGCGCAACACCGAAGCGCGCCGCCACGTGCGCGAAGAGGTGCCGTTCTTCACGGGCCGCCGTATCACGCCCGCCGAGGCATTGGAGGTGGTGCGCTGATGGCAGCCATGAACCTGGGGAGCACCGGAGCCGAGGCCCCCGAGCGCATCGTCCGCGGCGCGACCGACGCCGCAGCGGCCGGTCCTGAGCACGTCTCCGAGCCGACGGACTACGACGCCATCCTCCTCGCCGGCTTCGGCGGGCCCGAGGGCCAGGACGACGTCATCCCGTTCCTCCGCAACGTCACACGCGGGCGCGGGATCCCCGAGGAGCGTCTCGAAGAGGTCGCGCACCACTACCGCCACTTCGGCGGCGTCAGCCCCATCAACGACCAGAACCGTGCGCTCAAGGCGGCCCTGGAGCTCGAACTCGCGTCCCGTGGCATCGACCTCCCGGTCCTCTGGGGCAACCGCAACTGGGATCCGTACCTGCGCGACGCGCTGACCGAGGCGCACGAGCGCGGCTTCACGAAGCTCATCGCGATCGCCACGAGCGCCTACTCCTCGTACTCGAGCTGTCGGCAGTACCGGGAGGACTTCGCGATCGCCGTCGACGAGACGAACCTCCAGGGCGAGATCCAGATCGACAAGGTGCGTCAGTTCTTCGACCACCCCGGCTTCGTGACCCCGTTCATCGACGGTGTCCGTGAGGCGATCGCCGAGTACCTGCGCGAACAGCCCGAGCTCTCCGCCGAGACGGAGATCGAGGTGCTCTTCGCGACGCACTCGATCCCCACCGGCGACGCCGCGCGCTCCGGCCCCGACTTCCGCGGCTTCGGCGACCACGGGGCGTACGAGGCCCAGCACCTCGCGGTGGCCGAGGTCGTCATGGCGAACGCCATCGACCAGCTCCGTGAGGCCGGTGTCCTCGGTGGCGCGGTCGGCAGCGGTGTCTCGGTGCCGTGGCAGCTCGTCTACCAGTCCCGGTCGGGCCCGCCCAGCATGCCGTGGCTCGAGCCCGACATCAACGACGCGATCGCCGAGCTGCCCGCCGCCGGCCGCAAGGCGATCGTCATCGTGCCGCTCGGCTTCGTGAGCGACCACATGGAGGTCATGTGGGACCTCGACAACGAGGCCATCGAGACGGCCGGCGAACACGGCCTGGCCGCCGTCCGCGTCCCGACGCCGGGCACCGCCGCCGCCTACGTCAAGGGACTCGTCGACCTCGTCCTCGAGCGCCGCGACGGCACGCCCGTCGAGGAACGACCGCACATGACCGACCTCGGCCCCTGGTACGACGTCTGCCGCCCCGGGTGCTGCGAGAACGCCCGGCTGGGCTTCAAACCGGCGTTCTCGGGGATCGCCCCATGACCCTTCGTATCGGAACCCGCGGCAGCGCCCTGGCGCTGGCGCAGACCGGTCATGTGGCCGACGCCCTCACGGCGGCCACCGGTGAGGACGTCGAGATCGTCACCGTCACGACGCAGGGCGACACGAGTCGTGAGTCGCTCTCGACCATCGGCGGGACGGGCGTGTTCGTCAACGCGCTCCGCGACGCCCTGCTCGACGGCGCGTGCGATCTCGTCGTGCACTCCTTGAAGGACCTCCCGACGGCTCCGGCCGAGGGCTTCACGATCGCCGCCATGCCGATGCGCGAGGATCCACGCGACGCCCTGTGCGCCTCGGACGACCGCTCGCTCGACGACCTGCCGCAGGGGGCCAGGATCGGCACCGGCTCACCGCGTCGGATCGCTCAGCTGAAGCGCATCCGGCCCGACCTCGAGGTCGTCGACATCCGCGGCAACATCGACACCCGCCTGCGCCGCATCGACGACGACCTCGACGCCGTCGTCCTCGCGGCCGCAGGTCTCACCCGCCTCGGACGGCTCGACGCCGTCACCGGGCTCTTCGACCTCGACACCTGGCCGACCGCGCCGGGGCAGGGGGCGCTCGCGATCGAGTGCCTCGACGACGACGAATCGTCCATCGCCGGTTCCATCGCGCTGCTCGACCACGCGCCGAGCCGATGGCAGGCCACGGCGGAACGGGCCGTGCTCCGTCGACTCGAGGCCGGTTGCTCGGCTCCCGTCGGCGCCGCAGCGTGGCTCGACGACGAGGACCTCGTGCTGCAGGCCGCCGTCTACTCGCTCGACGGCACCGAGATGATCCACCGGGAGAGCCGCGCGGAGGGGTTCTCCGGCGACGGACACGGGCGGGAGCTGCTGCAAGCGGCCGACGCGCTGGGAGTCTCGCTCGCGGACGAGCTCATCGAGGCCGGCGCAGCCGACCTCGCCCCGCTGGGAGGCGCTGCGTGAAGGACTGGACGAAGTCGAACACCGTTCCCACCGCCACCAAGCCGCTCGGCGGGTGGCGCGTCCTCGTGCCGCGCGGCGGTCCGTGGGGCGACTCGGTCGCCGGGACGGTCCGTGGCAAGGGTGGGTCGCCCGTCGTCGCCCCGATGATCAACTTCGCCAGCACGGACGACCCGGAGACCCTCGGGACCGCGCTCGCGGCGCTCGAGGCGGGCGAGTTCGACTGGCTCACCGTGACGAGCGCGACCACGGTCGACGTGCTGTCCTCGCAGCGGATCCGAATCCCCGAGACGACGAGGGTCGCCGCCGTCGGCGAGACCACCGCTGCCGCACTCACCGCCGTCGGCTACAGCGTCGACCTCGTGCCGGCGAAGGACAACTCCGCCAAGGGCATGGTGCAGGAGCTCACGGCGCTCGAACCGCACCCGAAGCGCATCCTCACGCTCCGCTCGGCCATCGCCAAGCCGCTCCTCACGGAGGGCCTGATCGCGGCCGGGCACGACGTCCAGTCCGTCGTCGCCTACCGCACGGTCGGTGTCCCGGTCGCCGAGAAGATCGTCGCCGACGTCGCCAGCGGCCGGGTGCGTGCCATCCTCGTCACCTCGGGCAGCGTGGCGGAGCAGGTCCGTTCGCAGTTCCCCGAGATCCCCGAGAGCACCGTCATCGCCGCGATCGGACCCCGCACGGCTCGTGACGCCCGAGGCTACGGGCTCCGGGTCGACGTCGTGGCGGAGCAGCAGACGGTCGACTCGCTGATCGAGGCGATCGTGTCCGTGGCGCTCAGCCAGAAGCACGACGAGGACGCCGGCGACGGGAACCGCTGACCGGCTTCACGCCCTGCGCGAACCGGGAGGGCGGGTCGGTAGCGGCGCGTAGGCTGGACGGGTGAGCATTCCCGAGACCCGTCCCCGTCGTCTCCGGCAGCAGCCGGCCATCCGTCGCCTCGTCAGCGAGACGCGACTCGACCCGGCGGAGCTGGTGCTCCCCATGTTCGTTCGGGAGGGCGTCTCCGAGCCGGTCGAGATCTCCTCGATGCCGGGCGTCCGGCAGCACACCGTCGACAGCGCGAAGCGCGCCGCGGCCGAGGCGGCCGCGGCCGGCATCGGTGGGGTCATGCTCTTCGGTGTCCCGGCCGAGCGCGACGCCGTGGGTTCCGGCGCGACGGACCCCGACGGCATCCTCAACGTGGCCACCCGTGCGCTCGTCGCCGAGGTGGGCGACGCCCTGGTCGTGCAGACCGATCTCTGCCTCGACGAGTTCACCGATCACGGACACTGCGGCGTCCTCGACGACCGCGGGCGCGTCGACAACGACCGCACGCTCGACCGTTACCGCGACATGGCGCTGGCCCAGGCCGAGTCGGGCTCGGCCCTCCTCGGGCTCTCGGGCATGATGGACGGCCAGGTCGCCGCCGTCCGCGAGACGCTCGACGCCGCCGGGTTCGACGACACGATCATCCTCGCCTACTCGGCGAAGTTCGCATCCGCGCTCTACGGGCCGTTCCGCGAGGCCGTCGACTCGCAACTGCAGGGCGACCGCCGCACGTACCAGCTCGACCCCGCCAACCGTCGTGAGGGTCTGCGCGAGGCCCTCATCGACGAGGCCGAGGGCGCCGACATCGTCATGGTGAAGCCCGCGGGGAGCTTCCTCGACGTCCTGGCCGACGTGGCGGACACGGTCTCGATCCCGGTCTGGGCGTACCAGGTGTCCGGTGAGTACGCCATGATCGAGGCCGCCGCCCAGCAGGGCTGGATCGACCGTCGACGCGCGATCGAGGAGTCGGTGCTGTCCATCAAGCGCGCCGGAGCCGAGGTCGTCCTGAGCTACTGGGCCGTCGAACTCGCCGGTTGGTTGGATGAGGCGCGCGGCCTGCGTGCAGGAGGAACCCGATGAACGACGCAGCATTCGTCAGAGCCCAGCGATCGATCCCCGGCGGGGTGAACTCGCCCGTCCGAGCCTTCCGCTCCGTCGGCGGTACGCCGCGGTTCATGGTGTCCGCGACCGGCCCCTACATCACCGACTCCGAGGGCGTGCAGTACGTCGACCTCGTGAGCGCGTGGGGCCCCGCACTCCTGGGACACGCGCACCCGCAGGTCGTCGAGGCCGTGCAGGCCGCTGCGGTCCGCGGTCTCTCCTTCGGCGCGTCCACCCCGGCCGAGACCGAGCTCGCGGAGCTCGTCAAGGAGCGCGTCCAGGCGTCCGGTGTCGCGCCGATCGAGAAGCTGCGCATGGTCTCCACCGGCACCGAGGCGACTATGACGGCCATCCGCCTCGCGCGCGGTGCCACGGGTCGCAGTCTCATCGTGAAGTTCGCCGGCCACTACCACGGCCACTCCGACGGCCTGCTCGCCGAAGCGGGATCGGGCGTCGCGACCCTCGCCCTGCCGGGGTCCGCCGGGGTCACCGCCGAGACGGCCGCCCAGACGATCGTCGTCCCGTACAACGACCGGTCGGCACTCCGCGAGGTCTTCGCCGAGCGCGGCCAGGACATCGCCGCGATCATCATGGAGGCGGCCTCCGCCAACATGGGCGTCGTGCCGCCGGCTCCCGGGTTCAACGCGAGCGTCGTGAAGCTCGCGCACGAGTACGGCGCGCTGGTCATCATCGACGAGGTGCTCACCGGGTTCCGCGTCTCCTCCGCCGGTTGGTGGGGACTCGACAACCGCGGACTCGCCGCCGTCGCGCCGGGCACGGAGCCCGTCCCGGGTGCCGAGGCCTGGGAGGCCGGCAACCACGCCGTCGCCAACTCGACCGGCGCCATCAGCATCCCCGTCGGTGTGTACCAGCCCGATCTCTTCACGTTCGGCAAGGTCATCGGCGGCGGCATGCCCCTCGCCGCGCTGGGTGGGCGCGCCGAGCTCATGGACCTGCTGGCGCCGACCGGCCCGGTCTACCAGGCCGGGACGCTCTCGGGGAACCCGGTGGCCCTCGCCGCCGGCATCGAGACGTTGCGCCTCGCCGACCAGAACGTCTACCGTCGGGTCGATGCGGCGGCCGCGATCGTGTCCGAGGCGACCTCGAACGCACTCACGGAGGCCGGGGTCGCGCACACCGTGCAACGCGCCGGGAACCTGTTCTCCTTCGCCTTCAGCGAGACGGCACCGACCGATTACGCCGCGGTCCTGCGGCAGGACGCCTTTCGGTACCCTGCCTTCTTCCACCGCATGCTCGACGCCGGGGTGTCGCTCCCGCCGAGCGTGTACGAGGCCTGGTTCGTCTCCGCGGCGCACGACGACGAAGCGATCGGGCGCATCGTCGACGCCCTGCCCGCGGCGGCCCGCGCGGCTGCGGCGGCCATCCGCTGAGTCGGACGGTCGCCCCGCCGCCGACGTCGGACGTCGCACAGGGCATGCGTTACCGCTTTGTGAACTTCCGGCAACGCGAACGTCGGTGGGGGTTGGCAGACTAGAGGCATGGCCTCCTTGCGTCTGCACCCCGACCGACTGGAGATCGAGCTGTCCGCGTACGACAAAGCGCTCTCGCTGCGTCGGAGCAACGTCGTCGTGCCACGGTCGAGCATCCGTTCCGCCACCATCACCGACGACCCGTGGATCTGGGTCCGGGGCATCCGTGCGCCGGGTACCGCGATCCCGTTGACGCTCGCCATCGGCCAGTGGAAGTTCCACGGTGGCATGGACTTCCTGGTCATCAAAGGCACCAAACCGTCGGTCGTCATCGATCTCGAAGACGCGGAGTACTCGCGGCTCATCATCACGACCCGTCGCAGCGCCGAGCTCATCGCGGCCCTCGACCTGCACTAGGACGAGCTGCCGGACGTACGGCGGTCTCGGCCGGGCCCGGATCGTGGGCCAGGGCGCGGTGCCCGCGCATCCTGGCGCTGATCAGGGCCGTTCGCAACCATTTCCCTCGAACAGGGCACAAAACGACGTCTGACCGGTATTCTGGGCGCGCTCGAACCTCCGCAGATCCGCCTGTTCGAAAGGACCACAGCCATGTCGACTCCTCCTCCCGGTGAGTACCCCGGCCAGCCGCCGCAGGCTCCCCAGGCGCCGCAGCCCCCGAAGGATCAGTACGGCTCCGCTCCCGCGTACTCCGGCGGCGCAGCTCCCTCCGGCGACGCGACCGCCGGCAAGACGCTCGGCATCGTCGGCTTGATCCTCGCGTTCCTCGCCCCGCCGATCGGCCTCATCCTCAGCATCGTCGCACTGGTGCAGTCGAAGAACGCGGGTGTCAAGAACACGCTGGCGAAGGTCGGCCTCATCCTGTCGATCGTCTTCATCGTGCTGGCGATCATCATCACGATCGCCGCCGTCGCAATCGGAGCTGCGGCGTTCAACGAGGCGTGTGCGTCCCTCGGGAGCGGTGTCCACACCGACGGCACGACCACCATCACCTGCCCGTAATCAGATGACATCCGGGCGATTGGGGAGTTGTCCCCATCGCCTGTCGGGTACCTAACCCACTACTGTTGGCTCGCGCCCGTGGCGCATCTACCATCCTCGAGAGGAACCATCATGACCAACGCACCCCAGTACAACGCCCCGCAGCAGCCTGGCGGCGCTCTGCCCGCCGACTACCCGGGCAAGACGCTCGGCCTCGTCGGCCTCATCCTCGCGATCGTCGTGCCGCTCGTCGGCCTGATCATCAGCCTCGTCGCGCAGAAGCAGTCGAAGGACGCCGGCTACCCGAACCAGCTCGCCAAGATCGGTGTCATCATCGGCATCATCCTCGTCGTGCTCGGCATCATCGGCGGTATCTTCTACGCCGTCGCGCTCGGCTCGGTCATGTCGACCGCCGGCTACTGAGTCTCAGCAGTCCCGTCGGCAGCGGCCGGTCGCCTTCGGGCACCGGCCGCTGTCGCGTTCCTGGAGCGCTGCGCGGTGTCCCTGTCTCAGGAGTCGGCCGGTGTGTCGCCCGGGTGGGTGTGCGCCCCACCGCAACTCTCCTGAATTGGGGACGGCCGGGCCTGTTCCTTGGGCCCGATCAGGCGCGGACGTCGACGACGATCCGGCCGTGGACCGAGCCTGCGAGGACCCGCTCCGCCGCATCCGTCGCGTCGGCGAGGGGGACCGTCTCGGTCAGGGTGTCGAGGACATCGAGGTCGAGCGCGGTGGTAGCGCGCTCCCAGGCGGCCTGCCGCAGGGGGAGCGGTGCCTCGACGGAGTTCACGCCCGCGAGCGTGACTCCGCGGAGGATGAACGGCATGACCGACGTCGGGAGATCGGACCCACCGGCGAGACCACAGGCGGCGACCGTCCCGCCGTACTCGACCTGCGACAGGACCGTCGCGAGCGTCTGACCGCCGACGGAGTCGACGGCTCCCGCCCAGCGCTGGCTGCCGAGCGGGCGACCGGCCTCGGCGAACTCGGCGCGGTCGACGATCGACGTCGCACCGAGCCGCCGCAGGGCGTCACCCAGCTCGTCGACCCGCCCCGTCGAGGCCGTGACCTCGAAGCCGGCGGCGGCCAGCAGTGCGATCGCGATGCCTCCGACGCCGCCACCCGCTCCCGTGACGAGCACGGGGAGCCCGCCGACGCGGACGGCGCCGGAGGTCGCGCTGCCGTGCTCGAGCGCGAGCACGGCGAGGGCCGCGGTGTACCCGGCTGTGCCGATCGCGGCGGCCTGTGCGCTCGAGACGTGGTCGGGGACGCGGACGAGCGCGTCGGACCGCACCTTCGCACGCTCGGATAGCCCGCCGTACCGGGCCTCGCTCAGGCCGTCGCCGAACAGGGCCACGCGGTCGCCGGCCGTCCACGCGGGATCACTCGACGCCGCGACGACGCCGACGAGGTCGATGCCCGCGACCATGGGGAACGACCGCACGACGCCCGGCTTCCCCGTGAGGACGAGGGCGTCCTTGTAGTTGATGCTCGAGTACTCGACGTCGACGGTGACGGCGGCGTCGGGCAGTGAGGCGTCGGGGAGGTCGCGGAGGTCGACCGTCCGGGTGGGTTTGCCACCCTCGTGCTCGACCTGCTCGACGAGGTATGCGCGGCCCATGGTGCTCCTGTCTCCGGTGCGGTGACCGGTCGGTGGCTGTCCGTCGAGCCTACGCCTCCCCGCCGAGGGGCCGCCTGGCGCGAGCCATCGCGCGCCGTGCCTAGGTGACGTCGCGGCGCCAGGTCGTGGCGTAGCCGATGAGCGCGACGATCACTCCGATGCCGAGGAGGACGAGTCCGCCCTGCCACCAGGCCAGCGCGTCCTGCTGCGCCGACATCATCGAGTAGAAGCTCGGTCCGACGAGGGCGTCCGTCGCAGCGCCCGGCAGGAACCGGCCGATGGAGGCGGTGACCTCCGAGAACGAGGAGGCGAGGCGCAGCAGCGGCTCGACGAACTGGGTGAAGGCCAGCACGACGATGATCGCGCCCACCTGGCTCGGCAGCACCGCCCCGAGACCGACACCGATCGCACCCCACAGGGCCATCGCGAGCACCGCACGGCCGATGAGCGCCCAGGTGTCGGCGTCGGTCAGCATCGGGTCGATGCCGCTGATCGCCAGGGCGCCGCCGCCGAGACCGACGGACGCAACAAGCGCGATCACGCCGTACAGCGCGCCGACCCCGGTCAGCGCCAGGACCTTGCCGACGAGGACGTGACCGCGGTTCGGGTTGGCGAGGAACGTCGGCGTCAGGCTCTGATGCCGGAACTCGCCGGTCGTGGCGAGCGCTCCGAGCAGGACGGGGAAGACGTACCCGATGCTCGTCGCGAAGCCGTAGATGAGACCGGGTTGGGTGAGCATCTCGCTCGTGGCCTGGGCCCCTGCGCCACTGGACTCGGCTGCACCCGGGATGTTGGCGAAGAGGAGAGCGGCCCCGGCCGCGGCGAAACCGACGTACACGAACAGGATGAGCGCGAGGCCCCACCACACGCGGGTGGTGAACACCTTGAGGAACTCGGAGCGGATGGCTGCCAGAAGTGAGGTCATGCGTGGTCCTCCCCACCGCTGACGAGCGCGAGGAACGAATCCTCGAGCCCTGATCGATGCCGCGACAACGCACTGAGCGGAATGCCGGCGGCGAGCGCGACCCGGCCGATGTCGATCGCCTCCACATCGTGCACGACGAGCCCCGAGCGGGCCTGGTCGAAGGTGTACCCCGCGGCGGTCAGCGCCGTGGCGAGCCGCTCGTGCTCCGGGGAGTTCACGACGACGCGGAGGGTGTCGGCGGCGTCGAGGCTCGCGAGCGTGCCCACGTGCGCGAGCCGCCCCTTCGCGATGATCACGACCTCGTCGACGGACTGCTGCACCTCGCTGAGCAGGTGCGAGCTGATGAGGACGGTCCGACCCTCGGCCGCGAGCGCGGTGAGGAAGCCGCGGATCCACTTGATCCCCTCGGGGTCGAGCCCGTTGATCGGCTCGTCGAGGACGAGCACACCGGGGTCGCCGAGGAGCGCGGTCGCGAGGCCGAGCCGTTGGCGCATGCCGAGTGAGTACCCGGCGACGCGTCGGTCCGCGACGTCGAGCAGCCCGACCTGCGCGAGCACGACGTCCACCCGGTTCGCCGGCAGACGCGCTGCCGAGGCGTGCACGCGCAGGTGGTTGCGGGCGGTGCGGCCGGGGACGAAGCTCGCCGCCTCGAGAGCCGCGCCGACGGTCGCGGCAGGCACCGGCAGCTTGGCGTAGGGGACGCCGCCGAACGTCGCGCTCCCGGACGTCGGTTGCACGAGGCCGAGCAGCATGCGCAAGGTCGTGGTCTTCCCGGCGCCGTTCGGGCCGAGGAAACCGGTGACCTTGCCCGGTTCCACGTGGAACGTCAGGTCGTCGACCGCCTGCACCGCCCCGAAGGATTTCGAGAGTCCGTCGAACTCGATCGTCACGCCAGCGGTCATCCGGTACCTCCCCAGGGGCGCGGCCGGATCCGCGCCTCGTCCTGCAACGCTATCGGGGCCGAGACCGGTTGCGCATCGGCCGCTCGGGGGAGATCCCGGTGCAGGCGCCTGTGGCCCGTCTCAGGAGATGCCCGGCGTGGCGGGCTCGCATCGGGGCGACGCGCCGCACCTTTCCTGAGACAGGGACGGCGGAGCCGAGGACGAGGTCGGCTGCTACAGCCCGAGCGAGTCGAGCGACGCGCGGACGGCGGCGGCCGAGTCGGCGAACTGCTGTTCCTCGCGCGGCGACATCGCGACCTCGACCACCGACCGCACGCCCGAGCGGTCGACGATGCTCGGCACCGACAGGGCGACCCCGCTGACACCGTGGTACCCGTCGAGCACGGTGCTCACCGGCAGGATCGCGTGCTCGTCGCCGAGGATGGCCTCGACGATGCGTGCACCGGAGAGCCCGATCGCGTAGTTCGTCGCGCCCTTGCCCTCGATGACGCGATAGGCGGCCGTCCGGACGTCGACCGCGATCTCGTCGAGCTGCTGCTCCGTGAAGCGCGATCCGTCGGGCAGCTCCCAGTCGAGGATCGGGACGGGGCCGATGGTCGCCTGCGACCACAGCGGCAGTTCGCTGTCGCCGTGCTCGCCGACGATGAGTGCGTGCACCGCCGAGGTCGCGACACCCGCGTGCTCAGCGAGCAACCAGCGCAGCCGGGAGGTGTCGAGGACGGTGCCGGAGGAGAAGACGCGTTCGCGCGGCAGCCCCGTGATCTGCTGGGCGGCGACGGTGAGGACGTCGCACGGGTTCGTGACGAGCATGTAGACGGCGTCCGGAGCCTGCTCGACGAGTTTCGGGAGTAGCTGCTCGAGGATGCGGATGTTCGTTCCAGCGAGGTCGAGTCGGGTCTGGCCGGGCTCCTGCTTCGCGCCGGCCGTGATCACGACGACGTCCGCATCGGCCACGACCGAGATGTCGTCACCGCCGGTGATGCTGCTCGACCCGGTGAACTGCGTCCCGTGGGCGAGGTCGAGGACCTCGGCCGAGGCGCGCTTGCCGTCGATGTCGTAGAGCGCCACCCGCCGGGCGCTGCCGCGGATGAGCGAGGCGTAGGCGAGGGACGAACCGACGCTCCCCGCCCCGATGATGGCCAGTTTCGACTTCGTGCGAGCACCCATGGCTCCATCTTGGCAGGGGTGGATGTGCGCGGTCAGGGCGCGGCACGACGGGTGTCGGGTTGTCTCGATGTCGAGGTATCCGCCCTTCGACAGGCTCAGGGACCGGACCGCCACACCCTCCGGTCACTGAGCCGCACCTTTCGGTCACTGAGCCTGTCGAAGTGCCTCCGCCAACCACCGGTTCCGCGACTCGATGAGTCGTCGCAGGTGCCGGGTGAGCGCGACGTGTTCGGTCACGACCCCGAGCGGACCGAAGGGCGCTGCGAACGTGACGTCGTCGAGCATGATGGTCCGCGCCGTCCCCATCGGTCGCTCCAGCGGTTCGAAGAGGTGGACGTGGCGGAACGTCCGGAAGGGACCGGACACCTGGTCGTCGGTGAACCGGTGGGGTTCCTCGAACGCGGTGATCCGACTCGTCATCGTCCACGGCACACCGAAGTGCCTCGCCCGCCAGGTGACGGTCTCACCGAGGCCGATCAGCCCGGAGGTCACGCCGCCGACCGCCCGTTCACCGGTGTCCGCCATCGAGCCGAGGTGGGCGTCGATCGACCGCGAGAGGTCGAAGGCCTGCTGCATCGTCCCGTCGAGCTCGGTGCGGAGGCGGAAGTGGGCGGTCATGACGGTGGCGGATCAGGCGGGCTGGCCGGTGCGAGCATCGGTGGAGGCGTCGGACCCTGCGTGCACGGCGCATCGCGGGCCGCCGTCGGGCCCGTCCGCGTGCGCCTCGCACACGACCAACTGCGTCTTGCAGGAGGGGTCCGCGCAGTTCTGCAGGTGCTTGGTCGACGCGTCGCAGACGACACAGTGCCCGATGACGGCCGCGTGATCGCTGAACTCGAGCGAGCCACGCTTGTCGAACACGTACAGGGATCCCTCCCACAGGCCGTCGTCGCCGAACTGCTCGCCGTACCGGACGATGCCGCCGTCGAGCTGGTACACCTCGCCGAACCCTCGCGATCGCATGAGTCCGGAGAGCACCTCGCAGCGGATGCCGCCCGTGCAGTAGGTGACGACCGGCTTGTCCTTGAGGTGGTCGTACTTGCCGCTGTCGAGCTCGGCGACGAAGTCCCGGGTGGTCGCGACGTCGGGGACGACCGCGCCGGCGAACCGACCGATCTCGGCCTCGAACGCGTTCCGGCCGTCGAAGAACACGACGTCGTCGCCGCGCTCCGCGACGAGCTCATGCAGTTCCGTGGGCTGCAGATGCACCCCGCCGCCGGTGACGCCGTGCTCGTCGACCACGAGCTCACCGGGTGCGCCGAAGGACACGATCTCCTCGCGCACCTTCACGCTGAGCTTCGGGAAGTCGCTACTCCGACGCCAGGGTGCGGGCCGGTGCCTGGCCGTGCGCACGGGGTCGTCCTCGTCGAAGCCGGAGCCGTCGCTCCACTTCACATCGAGGTCGCGGAACGCGGGGTGCTCCTTCGTCTTCCGGACGTAGAGCTTGCAGGCGTCGAGCTCGCCGCCGACGGTGCCGTTGATGCCGTCTTTCGAGATGAGGATGCGACCACGGAGACCGAGCGACTCGCAGAGGTCGCGCTGCCACAGCCGGATCGCCTCCGGGTCCGCCAGGGGAGCGAACGCGTAGTAGAGGAGGATCTTCGGGTCGGCCACCGCTCAATCGTACGTGGCGCCGACCGCGGATCGTCGGGCCGGTCCAGCGGACACGGACGTTCCGGCCCCTCGCTTGTCGAAGGGCGACAACCGCCGCCTTCCGCGCAGGTGCCAGGCCTAGGGTGGACGCAGACCTCGAAGGAGATGGCTATGCGCACTGCAGTGATCGTCGACGCGATCCGGACGCCGTCCGGCCGGGGCAAACCGGGCGGTGCGCTGAACGCCGTGCACCCGACGGACCTCCTCGCCGGCACGATCCGCGCGCTCGTGGAGCGGACCGGCATCGATCCCGCGGTCGTCGAGGACGTCTACGCCGGCTGCGTCACCCAGTCCGGCGAGCAGGGGCAGAACATCGCGCGGAACGCGGCGCTCGCCGCAGGCCTCCCGCAGGAGACGCCCGGCACCACCATCGACCGGCAGTGCGGCTCCAGCCAGCAGGCCACCACCTTCGCCGCACAGAGCGTCATGTCGGCGGGCAACGACGTCGTCATCGCCTGCGGGGTCGAATCGATGAGTCGAGCGCCGATGGGCTCCAACGTGCAGGGTGCAGACCCCTTCGGCTCCGCCCTCCGAGCCCGCTTCCCCGAGGGCCTCGTCGGCCAGGGCGTCTCCGCCGAACTCATCGCCGCCCGCTGGAACCTCAGCCGCGACGAGCTCGACGCCTTCGCCGCCCGCTCCCATGAGCGCGCCGCCGCGACCTGGGCGTCCGGCGGGTTCGCCGGCGAGGTCGTCGCCGTCACCCTCCCCGACGGTTCCGTCGTCACGACCGACGAGACGGTCCGTGCCGGGACGACCCCCGAGGCGCTCGCCGGACTCCCTGCCGTCTTCCGCGACGAGCGGCTCGCGGCGCGCTTCCCCGAGATCGCCTGGCGGATCACGCCGGGGAACGCCTCACCGCTCACCGACGGCGCCTCCGCCGCGCTCATCATGAGCGAGGTACGGGCGCTCGAGCTGGGGCTGACGCCGCGTGCGCGTTTCGTCTCCTTCGCCGCGGTCGGGAGCGACCCGATCGAGATGCTCACCGGCATTCTCCCCGCGACCCGCCGCATCCTGGAGCGCAGCGGGCTCGACATCGACGACATCGACGCGTTCGAGGTCAACGAGGCGTTCGCCTCCGTCCCGCTCGCGTGGCAACGCGAGTTCGGGGTGGACGACGACCGGCTCAACCCGCGTGGCGGGGCGATCGCCCTCGGGCACCCGCTCGGCGCCTCCGGGACGAAGCTCCTCGCCACCCTCCTCGGCCAGCTCGAGGCGACCGGCGGCCGCTACGGTCTGCAGACGATGTGCGAGGGCGGCGGTATGGCCAACGCGACGATCATCGAGCGCCTCTGATGGGCGCGCCCACCAGGTGAAGGGAACCACGACATGGATGTGACCGGCAGCTCGGCGATCGTCACCGGCGGCGCCTCGGGACTCGGATTCGCGACCGCGACGCGGCTGGCCGGCGCCGGCGCGCGCGTCGTGCTCGTCGACCTCCCCGGTTCACCAGGGGCGGAGCGGGCCGAGGAGCTCGGCGGGTTCGCGACCTTCGTGCCCGCCGACGTCACCGACGGTGAGCAGGTGCAGGCGGCGGTCGAAGCGGCGGTGTCGCGTGGACCGCTGCGGGTCGTCGTGAACTGTGCCGGCATCGCGCCACCGGCGAAGGTGCTCGGCCGCGACGGCCCGGCGGACCTCGGGACCTTCGAACGCGTCCTGCGCGTCAACGTCCTCGGCACCTTCAACGTCATCCGGCTCACCGCCGACGCGATGCAGCACAACGACCCGGACGGCGATCCCGTCGACGGCGCCGGAGACCGCGGCGTCATCATCAACACCGCGTCCGTCGCAGCCTTCGACGGACAGATCGGCCAGCCCGCCTACGCCGCGTCCAAGGGGGCGGTGCATTCGATGACGTTGCCGATCGCCCGCGAGCTGGCGCGCTTCGGGATCCGGGTCGTGACGATCGCACCCGGCATCATGGAGACGCCCATGCTCGCCGGACTGCCCGAGGCGGCGCAGGAGTCGCTCGGGCACCAGGTGCCGTACCCGGCCCGCCTCGGCCGTCCCGACGAGTACGCCGCACTCGCGCTGCACATCGTCGAGAACGGCTACCTCAATGGTGAGACGATCCGCCTCGACGGCGCGATCCGGATGGCGCCGAAATGACCGGCTCTCCGATGCCGACGAACCCATCCACCGACCAGGGAGCCACTCCGTGACCAGCGACGACACCATCCTCTTCGAGGTGAGCGACGGCCTCGCGCACCTCACGCTCAACCGGCCCGCGAGCCTCAACGCGATCGACGACCGTGCGGCCAGACGGTGGCGCGACCTCGCCCTCGAGATCGCGGAGCGCGACGACGTCCGGGCCGTCCTGTTCGACGCCAACGGACCCGCGTTCTGCGCGGGCGGCGACGTCCTCGCGATGTCGCGGATGGGTGACGGCAGCGCAGGATCGACGGGCGCCTTCGTCACCGAGCTCGCCGACATCATCCACGAGGGCCATCGGACGCTGCAATCGGTCGCGAAGCCGATCGTCGCCGCCGTCCAGGGCGCCGTCGCCGGCGGCGGACTGGGGTTCATGCTCGTCGCCGACGTGATCATCGCATCCGACCGGGCGAAGTTCGTCAGTAAGTACGCCGACATCGGCCTCACGCCCGACTGCGGCGTGAGCACCCTGTTGCCCGAGGCGGTCGGCATGCGTCGGGCGCTCGAGCTCACCCTCGGGCCGCGGATGCTGAGCGCGGACGAAGCACTCGACTGGGGGCTCGTGACCGAGGTGGTCCCCGCCGAGCAGCTCGACGCCCGTGCCCGCGAGGTGGCCGCGTTCTGGTTGGCCGGAGCCACGGCCGCGTTCGGTCAGGCGCGGCGGCTGCTGCGCGAGAGCGTCGGCCGCGGCTATCAGGACGCCCTCGACGACGAAGCCCGCACGATCGGTGCGGCGATCGAGACACCCGAGTCGGTCGCGCGCGTCGCGGCGTTCGCCGCCGCGTCGGCGAAACGCTCGGCTGCGTCGACCACCACCACCCCGAAGGAGCCCACCGCATGACCACCCTCGCCGGCAAGACCATCCTCATGTCGGGCGGCAGCCGCGGCATCGGCCTCGCGATCGCCCTGCGTGCCGCCCGCGACGGTGCGAACGTCGCGATCCTCGCCAAGACCGACACCCCCGATCCCCGCCTCGAGGGGACGATCCACACCGCAGCGGACGCGATCCGCGAGGCCGGTGGGCAGGCGCTCCCGATCCTCGGCGACGTCCGGAACGACGACGACATCACACGGGCCGTGTTCGAGACCGCCGGTGAGTTCGGCGGCATCGACATCGTCGTCAACAACGCGAGCGTCATCAGCCTTGCTCGGACCCTCGACCTCGACGCGAAGCGGTACGACCTCATGCAGGACGTGAACGTGCGTGGCACGTTCATGCTGTCGCGGGCGGCCATCCCCATGCTGAAGGACGCGGAGAACCCGCACATCCTGTCGCTGTCGCCGCCGCTCAACCTCGACCCGAAGTGGCTCGGCGCGCACACCGGCTACACACTCGCGAAGTACGGCATGTCGATGGTGACGCTCGGTCTCGCTGCCGAGTTCGGGCGCGACGGCATCGCCGCGAACACGCTCTGGCCGAAGACGACGATCAAGACGGCGGCGGTCGGCAACATCCTCGGCGGCGAGGCCCTCCTGGCGAAGAGTCGCACCCCCGAGATCTACGCCGACGCCGCCTACGAGGTCCTGACGGCATCGGCTCGTGAGCTCACGGGTCGGTCGCTCATCGTGGAGGACGTCCTCGCGGAGGCCGGGGTCACCGACCTCGCGAAGTACTCACCGGGCGTCGACGAGTCGGAGCTCTACCCCGACATCTTCCTGTAGCGGACGGCTCGCCCTGTCCGCTGACGGCAGAACGCGTGCTCCCCGAGCCTGGCCGACCCGCGCCTACAGTGAGAACACGCGGTCACGGAGCCCGCGCCCGCAGCCGGAAGGAGTCGCCATGTTGTACCGCGAAGCCCTCGGCGCGGCCCTGCGCACGCGTCGACTCGAACAGGGGCGCACCCTGCAGGACGTCGCGACCGCCGCAGCCGTCTCGACGCCCTACCTGTCGGAGATCGAACGCGGCCGGAAGGACGCCTCCTCCGAGGTGGTGGTGACCATCGCCGACGCGCTCCGCACCCGCCTCGACGCGCTCATGTTCGACATCGCGGACCGCTTCGAGACCGCGGCGGCTCCGATCGTCGTCGACCTGCCGCTGGCTGAGGATGTGCTCGCCCATGCGACGATCACTCCGCTGCGCCCGGCGGCCGACCCGCAGCTGCTCGCCGCCTGACCCCGACCGTCGGCGGTCGTCCGGACACGGTGCTTCGTCCCGTCCGGTGACGGCCTGCCGCTCGCTCGGCCCACCGCTCCCTCCGTCAGCCGCGGGCGAGTGCCTTGAAGGACTCGCGGAGGAGCGGCTCGGCCGTCTCCCACGTCGTGTCCACATCCCAGGCACCGAGGTCGGTGACCTCGGTGTGGCGGCCGGCCTGGTGCTTCGGCTCGGGATCGCCCGGGAGTCGCAGCCGCTGGGTGAACCCTCCGGTCGTCCGGTCGAAGTCGAGCACGTGGAAGGCGACGTTCCGGTTCCAGTCCTCGGACGGCCACGAGATGAAGTTCACGCGCACCCGCTCAGCGGACAGCGGCCCCTCGGCGACGTAACTGCCGGGGTGGTCCTCGCCCGGCGACAGGATGCGGTACGCGCCGTTCGAGCAGTACAGCAGCAGGGCCGGCACGAACGGCTTCTCCGCGAACAGTTCGGTGTAGTGGAGCGCCTCGGCTCGAACCACGTCGCCGAACAGGTGCGGGGTCTGCGGTACCCCAGGGGTGTGCATCGGCACGGTCGTCTCCTTCGGTTCGTCAGGGGTCGGTATGCGTGTCACTCTGGCCGCGGCCGCCGTATGCGCGGTGTACGCGGGCTGGGTGGATGCGGAGAACGAGGCTGGTATTCCACGGTGCCGGGGGATCGGCGCGACAGCAGGACCGTTCCACGCGAAATGTCCTGTTCCCAGGCGGTTCTCCTGCTGCGGCGCGACGGACCCGCGGGCGTAGGCTGGAGGATGCGACGCCCCGCAGCACACTCGGACGGGCCGCACCCGAAAGGAACACCCGTGATCCAGCACCACCTGCGCGTCCATCGCAGCGACGAGAACCTCGCCCGCGAAGGACAGCTCGCCTGGCAGCTCGCCCGCGTCGCGACCGATCCGGTGGAGGTGACGCCCGAGGTCGTCGACATGATCATCAACCGGGTGATCGACAACGCCGCCGTCGCAGCCGCCTCGCTCACGCGCCGGCCCGTCTCCTCGGCTCGCGCCCAGGCGCTCAGCCACCCCGTCAGCACCGGCGGCGACGGTGCCACGGTGTTCGGGCCCGACCTCGCCCGCCGCGTCTCCCCGGAATGGGCCGCCTGGGCCAACGGCGTCGCCGTGCGCGAGCTCGACTTCCACGACACCTTCCTCGCCGCCGAGTACTCGCACCCGGGCGACAACATCCCGCCCATCGTCGCGGTGGCCCAGCACGTCGGTTGCACGGGCGCCGACCTCGTCCGAGGGATCGCGACCGGCTACGAGATCCAGATCGACCTCGCGAAGGCGATCAGCCTGCACCGACACAAGATCGACCACGTCGCACACCTCGGCCCGAGCGCCGCCGCCGGCATCGGCACGATGCTCGGCCTCGACCAGGCCACCATCCACCAGGCGATCGGCCAGGCACTCCACACCACGACGGCCACCCGCCAGTCGCGCAAGGGCGAGATCTCCACCTGGAAGGCGCACGCTCCCGCATTCGCCGGCAAGATGGCGGTCGAGGCCGTCGACCGGGCGATGCGCGG
This sequence comes from Plantibacter sp. H53, assembly GCF_001650455.1. Classification (NCBI taxonomy): domain Bacteria; kingdom Bacillati; phylum Actinomycetota; class Actinomycetes; order Micrococcales; family Microbacteriaceae; genus Plantibacter; species Plantibacter sp. H53. The sequence continues at coordinate 54,003 of NZ_LWCT01000009.1, read as the reverse complement.
CGAGACCAGCCCGTCACCGATCTACGAGGGCGAGGACGGCGTGGTCGCCTGGCTGCTCGACGGCCCCGACGCCTCCTACGACGTCCCGTTGCCCGGCGCCGGTGAGCCGAAGCTCGCGATCCTCGACTCCTTCACGAAGGAGCACTCGGCGGAGTACCAGGCGCAGGCGTGGATCGACCTCGCCCGCAAGCTGCACCACGAGCACCCTGAAGTCCTCGTGCCCGGAGCCGTGGACCTCATCGTCCTCCACACCTCGCACCACACCCACTACGTCATCGGCTCCGGCGCGAACGACCCGCAGAAGTACGACCCGACGGCGTCGCGCGAGACGCTCGACCACTCCATCCCCTACATCGTCGCGGTGGCGCTGCAGGACGGCGCGTGGCACCACGTCGACTCCTACCGACCCGAACGCGCCACCCGCGCCGACACCGTCGAGCTGTGGCACCGGATCTCGACGGCGGAGGACGCTGAGTGGACGCGCCGCTACCACTCGCTCGACCCGGCCGAACAGGCGTTCGGCGGGCGCATCGAGATCACGCTCACGGACGGGTCGACCATCGTCGACGAGATCGCCGTCGCCGACGCCCACCCGCTCGGAGCCCGGCCGTTCGCGCGCGCCGACTACATCCACAAGTTCCGCACGCTCGCCGCCGACGTCCTCGATGCGGAGGAGATCGAGCGTTTCCTCGCGCTCGCCGAACGCCTCCCGGAGCTCGACGCCGACGAGGTCAAGCAGCTGAGCATCCAGGCCGCCTCCGGGGTCCTCGCCTCGGCACCCCACCCGGCCGGCCTGTTCTGATGCCGGCCGACCTCCAGAAGGGACCGTGCTGATGCTGTACAGCGAGACCACGCCGGCAGAGAAGCGCCGGCTGTTCCGGGAGCGACTCGCCACCGGTGAGCTGCTGCGCTTCCCGGGCGCGTTCAACCCGCTCTCGGCGAGGCTCATCGAGCAGAAGGGCTTCGACGGCGTCTACATCTCCGGCGCGGTGCTCTCCGCCGACCTCGGGCTGCCCGACATCGGACTGACGACCCTCACCGAGGTCGCCGGTCGCGCCAAGCAGATCGCCCGGATGACCGAGCTGCCCGCGATCGTCGACGCCGACACCGGCTTCGGGGAGCCGATGAACGTCGCGCGCACCGTCCAGGAGATCGAGGACGCCGGGCTCGCCGGGCTCCACATCGAAGACCAGGTCAACCCGAAGCGCTGCGGCCACCTCGACGGCAAGCAGGTCGTCGACACCTCCACCGCGCTCGGCCGGATCCGTGCCGCCGTCGACGCCCGGCGCGATGCGAACCTGCTCATCATGGCGCGCACCGACATCGCCGCCGTCGACGGGCTCGACGCCGCGATCGACCGGGCCAAGCAGCTCGTCGACGCCGGAGCCGACGCGATCTTCCCCGAGGCGATGCGGTCGCTCGAGGAGTTCGCCGCCGTCCGCGACGCGGTCGACGTGCCGATCCTCGCCAACATGACGGAGTTCGGCAAGAGCGAGCTGTTCACGAGTCAGCAGCTCGCCGATGTGGGCGTGAACCTCGTCATCTGGCCGGTGTCGCTCCTCCGCATCGCGATGGGCGCCGCGGGTCGCGCGCTCGACACGCTGAACGACGAGGGCTCGCTCACGAGCAAGCTCGGTGAGATGCAGCACCGTGCCGACCTCTACGAACTGATCGACTACGAGGGCTACAACCGCTTCGACACCTCGGTCTTCAACTTCACCATCGACCGGTAGGCGTCCCCTCACCGGTGAACACCACCTGGGTCTCCGCTCCCCGAGCTTGTCGAGGGGCGAGCCGGGTGCCAAGCTCGACCGACGCGCGCAGGACGCGCGCAGGCAGTACGCAAAGGAGCAACGCATGACCGAAGCGACCAGCGACATCAAGAAGGGTCTCGCCGGCGTCGTCGTCGACGTGACGAGCGTCTCGAAGGTGAACCCGGAGACGAACTCGCTGCTCTACCGCGGGTATCCGGTCCAGGAGCTCGCCGAGCACTGCAGCTTCGAGCAGGTCGCGTACCTGCTCTGGAACGGTGAACTGCCCACGGACGCCGAACTCGCGGAGTTCACGGCGTCGGAGCGGGGCCAGCGCGCACTCGACGACAACGTCAAGGCGGCCATCGACCTCCTCCCGACGACGAGCCACCCGATGGACGCCCTCCGGACGGCGGTCAGCGTGATCGGTGCGAACGATCCGACCGCCGAGACGAACACCCCTGAGGCCAACGCGGTGAAGGCCGCGAGCCTGTACGCGAAGCTGCCCGCGATCGTCGCGTACGACCAGCGCCGCCGCCATGGCCTCGAGCTCGTCCCGCCGCGCGACGACCTCGGCTACAGCGCCAACTTCCTCTTCATGACCTTCGGCGAAGAGGCCGATCCGGTCGTCGTCGACGCGTTCGACGTGTCGATGATCCTCTACGCGGAGCACTCCTTCAACGCGTCGACGTTCACCGCCCGGGTCATCACCTCGACCCTCAGCGACCTGTACTCGGCGGTCACCGGAGCGATCGGCGCGCTCAAGGGCGCCCTGCACGGTGGGGCGAACGAGGCCGTCATGCACGTCTTCGACGAGATCGGGACCGCTGACCAGGCCGGCGCCTGGCTCGACGCGGCGCTCGCCGAGAAGCGCAAGATCATGGGCTTCGGACACCGGGTCTACAAGAACGGCGACTCGCGCGTGCCGACGATGCTCAAGGCGCTCGAGCGGCTCGCCGAGCACTACGGCAAGCCCGAGATCCTCGAGCTGTACACGACGCTCGAAGCGGACATGGTCGCGCGGAAGAACATCAAGCCGAACCTCGACTACCCCTCGGGCCCGGCGTACAACCTGATCGGGTTCGACACGGCCACGTTCACGCCGCTGTTCGTCGCCGCTCGGATCGTCGGGTGGACGGCGCACATCGCCGAGCAGCTCGCGTCGAACGCGCTCATCCGTCCGCTGTCCGAGTACGTCGGGCCCGACGAGCGGCACGTGCCGACCGACTGAGGGACGAGTTCTCCACAGATTCGGCGGCAGCCCCCACGGCGATATTCCAGATGAGTAGCCTCGGTCCTCGTGACTGCTCTGATTCGTCCTCCGCGCTCCTTGCTCCTGCGATCCACGCTCTCGGCCCTGGCCGCTGCGACCATCCTGCTCACCGCGGTGGGAGCCCCGGTCCCGGCGTCCGCCGCTCCGCCCGTCGGTTCCATCGCCGACCCTCAGGAGCACGACGACGGACCCCGTGACGCGTTCGGCACCGGGGACGTCCCCGGTGCGCCGGACGCCGTGGCCCCTTCGGCAGGCACCTCGAGGGTGATCGGCAAGCTCGTCCTGCAGAACCGGTCCAGTGGATCCTCGGCGTACGTCGGGCTCTCCGCGCCGGAGTCGGGTCGGAACGTCCAGCGGCTGTACTCGTCCTCGGTGGGCGGAGCAGCGTCGCTCGCGGGAACGTATTCCCTCCCTTCCGTCGGTGCGGCCGGGCCGATCACCGGCGTGGGAGCCTCCTCGACGCTCTGCCTGACGCCCGCCGGCGACGGCTCCCGGGCGTTCGTCGCAGCCCGGACGTGCACCGGTTCCCCGTCGCAGGACTTCGAGTGGCGCTACGTCTCGAACACGTGGGTCGCCGGCTACGCGCTGTACCCGGTGTCGAGTCGGTACTCCCTGGGTGGGACCGACACCGACACCTTCGTCGAGCTCACGATGGACGCGCTCACCGACGTCGTCGTGGAGTCGCAGCTAGCCCCGATCGAGCCGTTCGAACTGCGTACGCCGGCGATCGGCGCCACGGTGGACACGCCGTCCCCCACGTTCAGCGGTATCGGGCAGCCCGGATCGTCCATCTCGATCCGCACCGACGCGCAGGCCCTGCTCGCGAGCACCAGTGTCCCCCTGGACTCGACGTCCTGGTCGGTTCCGTCGATCCAGCTCGAGCCCGGCCGCTACACGGGCACCGCGACCCAGAGCGGGACCGGTTCGGATGTCCAGGTGCGTTTCGACTTCACGGTCCCGTCGCCGCTCGCGCCCGGCGCCTCGATCCCCACGCCGACGCTCGCCCCCGGTCAGTCCGTGGAGGTGGAGGCGACGTTCAACGCCGATGCCGGTGGTCAGCGCATCGACGTCTACCACCCGGCGAACACGCGGATCACTGCGGTCGACCACCCGGCCTTCACACTCGACGCGTTGGGCATCGGGGGTGTCTTGCCGGTCGGCGCGACCACGCTGAGGTTCACGCTGCGGGCGAACGACGACGCTCCCGTCGGCGAGGCCACGGGCGGCAAGGTCACCTACGGTTCCTCCCGCATCACGATCGCCGACTTCACGGCGAACATCGTCCGGGCGCCGGACGAGCCGATCGCCCCCTTGGTGGTCGAGTCGCCGAGGCGCGGCGAGACGATCAGTGAGACGACCCCCGTGTTCAGTGGGACCGGCGAGCCGGGGTCGCGCATCGAGATCCGTGGCGCGTGGGGCGACGTCCTCGGCTCAGTGGAGCGGGTCGACGCGAGCGGTGCTTGGTCGATCACATGGAACAAGAGCCTTTTGCCGAGCCGGTATGCCGGAGGCACCGTGAAGCAGTTCGTGGACGGGGTACCGACGCACACCTTCGTCTACGACTTCACGATCGTCCAGCCTCGACTCGTCGTCACCTCGCCGAGAGTCGGCGACACCCTCACCGGCACCAGGCCGGTGTTCACCGGTACGGCGAACCCGGGGGCGCGGGTGCAGATCACGGGCGCGTGGGGCACCGACCTCGGCTCCGCGATCGCCGACCCACGGACCGGGGAGTGGACCATCACCTGGCCGCGTGACTATCTCCCGGCGCGGTACTTCGGCGGCACCGTGACCGAGACCGTCGGCGGCAAGGTCATCGCCTCGTCCGGGTACGACTTCACCCTCACCCAGTGAGCTGACCATCGGGCCGCCGGCCCGGTGTCACTGCACCGGGCCGGCGGCTCCTGCCTCCCCCTACCGAGCCTCCGAAGGAGCACCCATGCCCAAGCAACCCACCCTCCTCGCCGCCGCGGGCCTCGCCGTCATCGCCCTCACCGGATGCACCGACGCGGATGCGACGTCGACGACGAGCGCGTCACCGACGGTCGCCGCCGAGTCCACCACCGGTTCCGAGTACACGATCCCCGACGTCACCGATGAGTGCGTCGACGGCACGGCGACCATCGTCGACGACAGCTCGAACGTGACCATCGACGGCGACTGCGAGAACGTCGTCGTGGAGGCCTCCAACAGCATCGTGACCGTGACGGGAGCCGTCGTGAACCTCTCGTTCAACAGCTCCATCACCCTCGTGAACGTCTCGACCGTCGACAACGTCACGTTCGTCGAGGGAGCCAACGGCAACAAGGTCGCGACCTCGTCGGCGCCGATGGTCACCGACAGTGGGGAGGGCAACACCGTCGCCGCTGACTGACCGTCGGCGATCCGGCCCAGGTGTGTCGGACGCCACACGTCGCCAGGCGTCCCAGGACCCCGGTGTTGTCGAGTCGGGACAACCGTGGTGCACGACGCCGCGCCGGCGGGATACGGTCGCATCCGTGCACCTCATCTTCCGCACCATCGCCATGTTCCTGCAGTCCCGCCGTCGAGCCCGCCGCGGCGAGCGCCTCGACACCTGGGACGTCGGACGGATCCGGTTGAGCGTGCTGCCGACCGACCTCGACGTCCTCGGCCACATGAACAACGGTGTCTACCTGTCGATCTTCGACCTCGGCCGGTTCGACCTCCTGATCCGGAACGGACTCTGGGATCGCTTCAGGCACCTGGGCTGGTACCCGGTGGTGTCGAGTGAGAGCATCACGTTCCGGAAATCGCTGCAGCCCTGGCAGCGCTTCACCGTCGAGACCCGCGTGACGGGCTACGACGACAAGGGCGTGTTCATCGAACACCGGGTGGTCGTGGGCGGGGAGATCTACACGCAAGCCGTCGTCCGAGGTCGGTTCCTCAAGCGCTCGGGCGGCGTGGTGGCGCTCTCGGAACTCATCGAGCTCACCGGCCCGGCTCCAACCGACCTCCCTGCATGGCAGGCGCAGTGGGCGAGGGATGTAGCCCTGCCGCCCACGAAGGCGTCGGCACCGAGCGACTGGTGAACCGGAGGAGTTGGTCGACATACTGGATTAAGCAACTGGAATACTTGTAGGCTGACCGCGTTCGTTCGCGAACGCTCCGCCGGTGCGTCCGGACGGCCCTCCCTCGGGTCGTCTCGGGCGCACCCTTGCGAAAGGTCGCCCATGAAACTCCCCATCCCCATTGCCATCGTCAGTCTGCTCGGCATGACGGTGAGTCTGCTCACCGGTCCGGCCGCCCGGGCCACCGAGCCGGCGCCTGACACGACCCCGGCGGTGTCCTCGGTCGAGGGCAGGTTCGTCGGCCAGGCGTTCCCCTCCGGCTCGGACGCCTTCTTTGCGGTCGGTGGCTCGACGGACGTCCTGAACCCGGCCAGGGTGACGCTGCACGCCACGCTCGACCAGGCGCTCGCCGCATCCGGCCGCTGGACGTTCCCGTCGGTGGACGCGTCCGGTCCGGTCACGACCACGGTCGGAGGCGTCACGAGGTGCCTCCAGCCTGATCCGTCGCAGGCCTACAAGTACGTGTACCCGGCGGTCTGCACCGGCTCGACCGCGCAGCAATGGGGCTGGGAGGTCTTCGCGAACGACCGTGTCAGCGGATACGGCCTCGTCTCGAACGGCGGAGCAGGTGGCTTCCTCCGTCAGTTCGACGGCAGGCTGGCCGTGGGCGGGTTCGGCTCGGTCGTGGACGCCGACCGGGTCACCCCGGAGGGACTCGATCCCGTCCCCGTCGCCATCCCGGTCACCCTCGAAGCGCCGACGCCCGGGTCCGTCGTCCGGGAGCCACGTCCCGTGTTCAGCGGGCGAGGCACGCCCGATGCGGTCGTCGAGGTCCTCGACTCGTCCGGCGGACCACTCGCCACGGCGACCGTCACCGCAGAGGGCACCTGGTCTGCCGTTCCGACCCGCGATCTCGCGCCCGGAGCGCAGTCCGGCACCGTTCGTCAACGCTCTGACGACTCGACCGCGAACTGGTCGCTGACCTACCGCGTCGTCACAGCGGTGACGGTCCGAACGCCCGCACTCGACGCCACGGTGGACGATCCGCGTCCGGTGTTCTCCGGTCTCGGAGAACCGGGCGCGCGGGTGACCGTCCTCGATGACACGACGGGTGTGACGCTGGTCGACGTCGAGGTGGACGGAAGCGGCGCCTGGAGTCAGCAGTCACTCCGGACGCTCGAGCCGCGCGCGTACACCGCGACCGCGACGCAGGTCTTCGGGGAACAGCGCACCACGGCACCGCTCCGGTTCACCTATCGGGAGCCCACGCCCGAGCCGGGCCCGGTCGAGGACGTCACCCTGCTCTCGCCCGCCATTGGGGAGACCATCGAGACCGCAGACCCGGTGTTCAGCGGTCGTGGAGAGCCGGGCGCGACCATCCGGGTGATCGGTGCCTGGGGTACGGAGATCGCTGCAGCCGAGGTCGGAGACGACCATCGCTGGGCGGCGCCGATCAACAAGAGCCTGACCCCCGGTCGGTACAGCGGCGGCTCCGTGCGCCAGGAGATCGACGGGGTGGAGCAGTCTCGCGCGCCGTACGACTTCACCGTGGCCGCCCGCGCGGTCGTCGCACCGCTTGTCGTGGAGTCGCCCGCGAGCGGTGGCGTCATCTCCTCGTCGGTGCCCGTGTTCAGCGGCACGGCACAGCCCGGTGCGAGGCTCGAGATCTGGAGCGCATGGGGCGATCTCGTCGGCACCACCGAGGCCGTCGCTGCGAGTGGACGCTGGACGATCAGCTGGAACAAGTCGCTGCTCCCCGCCCGGTACGCGGGTGGCACCGTCCGACAGATCATCGGCGGCGTCGAGACGCACCGCTCCGTCTACGACTTCACCGTCGCATCCGTCCTCAGGGTGACGTCGCCGAGGATCGGCGACACCCTCACCGGTACGCGGCCCGTGTTCACCGGCACGGCGACACCGCTGGCCGACATCGAGATCATCGGAGCCTGGGGCACCCGACTCGGGACGACGAAGGCCGACTCCTCGGGCTCGTGGACCGTCGAATGGAGTCGGGACTACCTCCCGGGCCGCTACCAGGGCGGACGCGTCGAGCAACGCGTGAACGGAACGTTCATCGATCAGGCCGGGTATGACTTCCGCTTGGTGCGATAGCGGATCGGCGGCGGTCGGGGCGTCCTCGCGATCCTCAGCCGCCGTCGGCGTCGCCGGATGTCGGTGGTCACCACGTAGGGTGACCACCATGTCCGCCTCTGCATCGTTCGCCGCTCCATCACTGTCCTCCGTCGAGGCCGCGCTGCAGCCGACCGGATCGGTGTCGCGCGAGGCGGAGCCGATGCGGACGGTGTACCGCCCGAGCGGTCCACTCGACGTCCATGGCACCCTGCGGCTGATCGCCCGGGGAGGCGACGGACCCTGCTACCGCCGTACGCCTGGCGGGGTCTGGCTGACGGCGCGGACACCGCACGGTGGCGCGACGCTGTACGTCTCGACGGTCCGCGACGGCAGGGTCGAGGCGACCGCCTGGGGCCCGGGAGCCGAGTGGATGATCGCCGGCGTGCCTGAGCTGCTGGGGCGCGACGACGACTGGTCGGAGCTCGACGTGAGCCGGAGCCCGCTCCTCACCGAGGTGTCCCGACGGAACCCGGGGTTGCGGTTGAGCCGCAACCGGCTCGTGTTCGAGATGCTCGTGCCGTCGATCCTCGAGCAGAAGGTGACCGCACTCGAAGCGTGGCGTGCGTGGCGCCTGCTCGTGCGGCGACACGGTGACCCGGCGCCAGGGCCGGCACCCGAGGGCATGGTCGTCGCGCCGTCCGCCGAGACCTGGCGGATGGTTCCGAGCTGGGAGTGGCACACGGCGGGTGTCGGGCCGCAACGGTCGGAGACGGTCGTGCGGTCGTCGCGACTCGCCTCCGCGATCGAGCGGACGATCGACGAGCGCCCCGATGACGCGTCACGGCGCCTCCAGAGCCTGCCGGGCATCGGCGCATGGACGGCCGCTGAGGTGACGCTCCGAGCGCACGGCGACCCCGACGCCGTGAGTGTCGGCGACTACCACCTCGCAGCCTCGGTGGGTCAGGCGCTCACCGGCTCACCCGTGGACGACGACGGCATGCTCGAGCTGCTCGCACCCTGGGCTGGTCACCGGCAGCGGGTGCTGCGGCTCATCGGCCGGAGCGGCATCCACAAGCCGCGTCGCGGCCCGAAGATCACCATCCAGGACCACCGCCACCACTGAGCGCGGGAGCGCGCTCCACGGCGTGCGGGTCAGGCGTCCAGGACGGCCATCGCCGCGTTGTGCCCGCCGAGCCCGCTGACCGCGCCACCGCGTCGGGCCCCAGCGCCGCAGAGCAGGACGCGCGGGTGCGCCGTCGCGACGCCCCACCGCTCGGCCGCCGTCGACCGAGGGGCGTCGTCCTCCAGGAACGGCCACGACAGCGGGCCGTGGAAGATGTTCCCGCCGGGCATCGCCAGGGAGCGCTCGAGGTCGAGCGTCGTCCGCGTCTCGATGCAGGGCCGCCCCTCGGCGTCGAGCAGCAGCAGGTCCTCGATGGGTTCCGCGATCACCGAGTCCAACGATCGCAGTACCGCGGCCTGCAGTGCGTCACGGAAGGCGTCGTGGCCGCCGGGGACCGCGTCCGCCGCGACCGCGAGCCGGTGCGGCACATGGAGGCCGAACACGGTGAGCGTCTGCGCCCCCGAGGCCTGCAGCTCCGTTGACTGGATGCTCGGGTCGCTCAGGGTGTGGCAGTAGATCTCGCACGGCAGCGGGTCGGGGATCCGGCCGGCCTCCGCCTCGAGGTAGGCGTGCTCCAGCTGCGCCCAGCCCTCGTTGATGTGGAAGGTGCCGCCGAACGCCGCCGCCGGATCGACGGCCGGGTCGAGGAGCTTCGGGAGTCTCCGCAGCAACAGGTTCACCTTCACCTGAGCGCCCTCGGGATGCGGGACACCGTCCTCCGGCGCTGGCACCGTGGGAAGGATCGCTTCGGTACCACTCCACTGCACCGGCGTCCCCCGCGCTGCCGACCACGCGGCGAATGCGGCCGCGGCCGCCCGCTGCTCCGCCGCCGGGTCGAGGAGGCGCTCCAGCACCGCCGGGGCCGCGCCCGACAGGATCCACTCGCCGCGGACGACGACCCCGGGGCGGGGCCGGAACCGGTCGAGCGTCGGCATCGGTTCGGTCGCCTCGAGCTCCGCTTCCGCGGCGAGGTCCACGTAGGCGACGAGCCCGTGCTCCGGCTGGATGGAGGTCACCTCGGCGAGCGTCCGGATCACGGCGCCGGCCTCCTCGGCCGCGCGGCGCAGCGCGTCCGTGACCGCGCCCATGCCGCCGACCGGGACGTCCCAGTCGCCCGTCCCGCCGCCGATCAGGTGGTAGAGGAAGCAGATGTTCTGCTGCAAGGTCTGGTCGCCGGCGCGGGCGAAGGTGCCGATGAGCGCATCGGTGAAGACGACACCTCGGACGAGGTCGGAACGCGCGGCGTCCTCGATGGCCCGGCCGATCGGCTCGTCGAACACCGCCGACCAGATCGACGCGACCTCTGCGGCCGGCACCCCGAGGTCCGCGGCGGCGGCGATCGCCGCGTCACGCGCATCGGAACGGCTGCGGAGCGGCTCGAGCACCGTCGGCCAGAGCACCGAGGCCAGGTGACCGATCCGACGGTGCAGTTCGGCGATGCCCGCGGCGTCCTCCGGATGCCCGATGGACGCGAACGACGCGACGGTGGCGTCGTCGTCACGGTTGTCGATCAGGAGACCCGTACCGGGGTTCGCGGGGTCGGGCGTGTACGAGGAGAAGCGGCGCCGGACGAGCCGGACATCGAGCCCGAGGTCGTCGATGATCCGCTGGGGCAGCAGGCTGACGAGGTACGAGTACCGGGACAGGCGTGCGTCCACGCCGGGGAACGGACGTTCCGAGACGGCTGCTCCACCCGTATGGTCGAGGCGTTCGAGAAGCAGGACGTGCTTGCCCGCGCGTGCGAGGTAGGCGGCGGCGGTGAGGCCGTTGTGTCCGCCGCCGACGATGACGGCGTCGTACTGCTCGACGGAGTGCATGACCACACCCTATTCGCAGGCGCGCTTCGACAGGCTCAGCGACCGGGGAGGCGCACCGCGACGTCGCCCACCGGTCCCTGAGCCTGTCGAAGGGCGGTGACCGACCGGGGTGCTCAGCCGCCAGGCGTGTACTCGCGAGCCTCAGCTGGGATCACCGGATCGGAGCATAGGCTGAGCAGCATGGCGAACGTTGCGAACGAGGGTCCCACCGAAGCGGTCGGACTCGCGGATCGTGCGATCGCCCTCGCGTCGAAGTGGGTCGACGAAGGGGCGGAAGCTCCGACCGATCCCGCCGCCGAGCGGCTCGCCGGCGTGCTGCGCGACCCCAACGGTCTCGAATTCACCGTCGGGTTCGTCGACGGCGTCATGCGCCCGGAGGACCCGCTCGTCGCCGGCAACGCCCTCGCCGCCCTCGCGGGTCGGACGCCGCGGTTCCTGCCCTGGTACGAGCAGGCCGCCGTCCGCACGGGTGGTCTGGTCGGTCCGGTCCTGCCCTGGGTCGTCGTACCCGCCGCGCGACGCGTCCTCCGGGGCATGGTCGGCCACCTCATCGTCGACAGCCGTCCTCGTGAGCTCGGCAACGCGATCGCGAAGCTGCGCGCCGACGGTTCACGGCTCAATCTGAACCTCCTCGGGGAGGCCGTCCTCGGCGAGGGCGAGGCGGCGAGACGGCTCGCCGGCACCCGCGAGCTCCTGCAGCGCCCCGACGTCGACTACGTGTCCATCAAGGTCTCGTCGATCGCCAGTCAGCTGTCCATGTGGTCGTTCGAGCAGGTCGTCGACCGCATCGTCCGTCGCCTCGTGCCGCTCTACGAGGAGGGGCTCGCGACCGGCACCTTCATCAACCTCGACATGGAGGAGTACCGCGACCTCGACCTCACCATCGCGGTCTTCACCCGACTCCTCGACCAGCCGCAGCTGCTGCACTACCAGGCCGGCATCGTCATCCAGGCCTATCTGCCCGACGCCCTCGAGGCGATGATGCAGCTCACCGCCTGGTCGAAGCAGCGCGTGGCCGCCGGTGGCGCGCCCATCAAGGTGCGGCTCGTGAAGGGCGCGAACCTCGCGATGGAGCGGGTCGACGCGGCGATCCACGGCTGGCCGCTCGCGACGACCGGATCGAAGCGCGAGACCGACACCAACTACAAGCGCGTGCTCGACTGGGCGCTCACGCCGGCGCACACGGACGTCGTGCGGGTCGGGGTCGCCGGGCACAACCTCTTCGACATCGCCTACGCGTGGCTCCTCGCGGGCGACCGCGGTGTACGTGAGCGGGTGGACTTCGAGATGCTGCTGGGGATGGCGACCGGTCAGGTCGAGGCCATCAAGCGGGACGTCGGGGCGGTGCTGCTGTACACGCCCGTCGTGAACCCGAAGGAGTTCGACGTCGCGATCTCCTACCTGGTCCGCCGTCTGGAGGAGAACGCCAGCGAGGAGAACTTCATGTCGGCGGTGTTCGAGCTCGCCGAGAAGCCGACCCTGTTCGCACGCGAGCGACGTCGGTTCCTCGCCTCGGTCGACGCCCTCGGAGAGACCGCCGGGCAGGTGCCGACCCCCAACCGGACGCAGGACCGCGCCGCGGAGGCCCCGGAGGCACCGCTGTCCGACAACGACGGGGACGACCGCTTCCGCGATCCTGCGCAGGCGCCCGACGCCGGACTCACGCAGCAGGTCCTCGGGCTGGAACGCGGATCGAGCGGCGGCGAGGACCGCTTCCACGCCGACCCCTCCTCCGCGTACGTCGAGACGGCGGTCTTCTCCCGCTCGGAGCGTGGTGGTGTCGTCGACGGCGCCCCGGGCTTCGAGAACACTGCAGACACCGACCCCTCGCTCGCGGCGAACCGGGCGTGGGGAGCGTCGATCCTGGCGCGCGTCCCGCAGTCGACCCTCGGTGGCTCCGCGGTCGCGGCCGCAGCCATCGACGACCCACGTGTCCTCGAACGCACGATCACGATGGTCCGCACCGCCGGTGAGCGATGGGGAGCCCGCCCGGCCGCCGAACGGGCCGCCGTCCTGCACGCTGCAGCTCGGGTCCTCGCCTCCCGTCGGGCAGACCTCATCGAGGTCATGGCGAGCGAGACCGGCAAGACGATCGCCGAGGCCGATCCCGAGGTGAGCGAGGCCGTCGACTTCGCGCACTACTACGCGGCCAACGCGCCCCTGCTCGAGAGCGTGCACGGGGCGAGCTTCGTCCCCTCCGCGCTCACGGTCGTGACGCCGCCCTGGAACTTCCCCGTCGCCATTCCGGCCGGAGGCGTCCTCGCGGCGCTTGCCGCCGGCAGCGGCGTGATCATCAAGCCCGCTCCACAGGCGAAGCGGTGCGCGGCCGTGGTCGTCGAGGCGCTCTGGGACGCCGGGGTGCCGCGCGACCTCCTCGTGCTCGCCGATGTGGCGGAGGGTGACCTCGGTCGTCGGCTCGTCTCCCACCCGGCCGTCGACCGGGTGATCCTGACCGGCTCCTTCGAGACGGCGCAGCTGTTCCGTGGGTGGCGTGCCGACCTGCCGCTGCTGGCGGAGACGAGCGGGAAGAACGCGATCATCGTCACGCCCAGTGCCGACCTCGACCTCGCCGTCGCCGACATCGTGAAGAGCGCCTTCGGGCACGCCGGGCAGAAGTGCTCGGCCGCGTCGCTCGTGATCCTCGTCGGCTCGGTGGCACGATCCGACCGCTTCCTGCGGCAGCTCGAGGACGCCGTCCGCTCGCTCCGGGTCGGCTGGCCGTCCGATGCGCGGACGCAGATGGGGCCGATCGTCGAGCCGGCGGGGGAGAAGCTCCTCGCCGGGCTGACCGAGCTGCGCCTCGGCGAGAAGTGGCTCGTCGAGCCGAAGCTGCTCGACGACTCCTCGGTCAACTTCGGCCGGCCGAGCGAGCGCCTCTGGTCGCCTGGGGTCCGCACCGGTGTCCAGCCCGGCTCGCCCTTCCACGTGACCGAGTACTTCGGACCGGTCCTCGGTGTCATGCAGGCCGCGAACCTCACCGAGGCGATCGCCCTGCAGAACGCGACCCCCTACGGACTGACCGCGGGCCTGCACACCCTGGACCCGGTCGATCTCGGGGAATGGCTCGACACCGTCGAGGCGGGCAACCTGTACGTCAACCGGGGCATCACCGGTGCGATCGTGCAGCGCCAGCCCTTCGGCGGGTGGAAGCGTTCGTCGGTCGGGACCGGCACGAAGGCCGGCGGCCCCAACTACCTGTTCGGGCTCGGCGAGTGGCGCCCTGATCCGGGATCGGCGAGCCGCAGTCTGCACCTCCGCGGGCTCGACACCCGCATCGTGAAGCTCATCGAGTCCGCCCAGCCGTCGCTCACCTACGAAGCCTTCGACGTGCTGCGACGGTCGGCGCTCAGTGATGCGATCGCGTGGGGGAACGAGTTCGGCGAGGTGAAGGACGTCTCGCAGCTCGGCGTGGAACGGAACCTGCTGCGCTACCGGCCGGTTCCGGTCGCGGTGCGGGTCGCGTCGGGGGCCGACCTGGGCGACGCGCTGCGGGTCCTCATCGCCGCGGTGCGGTCGCGGTCGCGGTTCACCGTCAGCCTCGGTGGGCGGCTGCCGCGCGAGGTGCGCGACTGGCTGTCGGAGCTCAGCATCCCCGTTTCGCTCGAGACGGACGAGCAGTGGCTGACCCGGATGGCGGCCCGCGGGTCGATCGACACGGGCGAGCTGGGCCAGGGGCCACCGGTCGCGACCCGGGTGCGGATCGTCGGTCCGCGTCCCGAGACGGTTGCGGAGGCGGAACCCGGAACGGAGGCCTCCGAGCCTGAGCCGCTCGCGAAGCGACTCGCTGAGGTGCTCGGCGGCGATCCCGAGATCGCGATCTGGGGTGGGCCGGTCACGCAAGCCGGGCGGGTCGAACTGCTGCCGTTCCTGCGCGAACAGGCGATCTCGATCACGGCGCATCGGTTCGGTAACCCCGATCCGTGGTCCCAGAGCGTCATCTGACCCTGAACCCGTTCCCCGGTCCCTGAGTCCATTCCCCGGTCCCTGAGCTTGTCGAAGGGCGAGCCGCCGTCAGGCGCGGAGCGCGGCCTCCACGAGCGCCACGGCGTCCTCCGGCGAGACGCCGAGGTCCCGGATGCGGACCGCGTACGCCGCCGCCGCCAGCTGCGCTTGCCGGTCGATCACGTCGCCGTGCGCTGACACGAACGTCCCAGCGCGCCCCCGGGTCTCGATGACCCCGTCGGTCTCGAGCAGCCGGTACGCCTTCGCGACGGTGTTCGGTGCGATCCCCAGCTCGTCGGCCAGACCGCGCACCGTCGGGAGCTTCGCGCCGGTCGTCAACCGCCCGTCGCGGACGGCCTCGATCACCTGCGTCCGCAGCTGCTCGAACACACTGGTCCCCGCCTGAATCGTCCACTCCATTCGCCCATCCTGCCCGCGAACGGTCACGAATGGCGACTTCGGACGAGCCGCACTGTGCGTTGGTGACCGTTCGCGGGCCGGGGGAGGGGTCAGTCGATGTGGCGGTGGATGAGGCGGGTGAGGACGATCGCACTGCGGGTGTGGTCGACGTTGGGGGCGATCCGCACCTTCTCCAAGGCGTCCTCGAGGGCTGGGATGTTCCGGGCCCGCATGTGCACGATGGCGTCGGCGCTCCCGGTGACGGTGCCGGCGTCGACGACCTCCGGGACGCCCGACAGGATCCGCAGCAGCTCGTTGGGGGACACGGTGCCGCGGCAGAAGAGTTCGACGTAGGCTTCTGTCTGCATGCCGTCGACCGTGGGGTCGACCTGGATCGTGAACGACTGGATGACCCCGTCGGCGACGAGGCGGTCGACGCGTCGCTTCACCGCTGAGGCCGACAGGCCCACGACCGCGCCGATGTCGCCGTAGCCGGCGCGTGAGTTCTGTCGGAGCAGATCGATGATGCCGCGGTCGAGGTTGTCCATGAGACTCAGTGTAAGCGCAATCATTGCGCGAAAAGCTGCCACTTCGCAGTATTCCTGCGCCAAACTCCGTGAAAACGCTGCGAATCGCATGCAATGATGAACGTGGCGTGCCCCCGGGCCCCTGGACCTCGTCCGCCGACCCTCGCTCGTTTGGAGGCCGACGTGTCGTCGACGCTCAACCACCCCACCCCCACCACGCAGGACGCCACGACCGGCACCCGCGTCGCGAACCGTCGCCGGTACCTCATGTGCCGGCCGGACCGCTTCACGGTCAGCTACCGGATCAACCCCTGGATGAACCCGGACGACCCGACCGACACCTCGCTCGCGGTGTCGCAGTGGGAGCAGCTGCACCAGGCCTACCTCGATCTCGGCCACCGGATCGACCTCATCGACCCGCTCGACGGCCTGCCGGACATGGTGTTCGCGGCGAACGGCGGCTTCACGCTCGACGGCACCGCCTACGGGGCGAAGTTCACCTACCGGGAGCGAATCCCCGAGGGGCCGGCCTACATGGACTGGTTCGAGGCGAACGGCTTCCGCGTCGAGCGCCCCGAGTTCGTGAACGAGGGCGAGGGCGACATCATGCTCGTCGGCGACACCATCCTCGCCGGGACCGGCTTCCGCACCGATCCCCGCAGCCACGACGAGGTGCGGCGCATCTTCGACCGCGAGGTCGTGACCCTCAACCTCGTGAACCCGAGCTTCTACCACCTCGACACCGCGATCGCCGTGCTCGACCCGGTGGCTCCCGCCGACGGCTCGCCCGCGAACATCGCCTACCTGCCGACCGCGTTCGACGAGGCGAGCAACCGCATCCTCGAGCAGCGCTACCCCGACGCGATCCACGTGAGCACCGAGGATGCAGCCGTCCTGGGCCTCAACTCGATCTCGAACGGTCGTGAGGTCGTCATCGCCGCCCGGGCCGTCGGGTTCGAGCGTCAACTGCGCGAGCGCGGCTACACGCCGATCGGCGTCGACCTGTCCGAGCTGCTCCTCGGCGGCGGCGGCGTGAAGTGCTGCACGCTGGAGCTGCGCGGCTAGCCCTTCGACAAGCTGAGGGACCGGACCGGGGCTGTGCGGTCTCAGGGGCCGGGGTCGATGTCGAGGGGTTGCGGGTGCCGGTGGCGCGGCGTATACCTGCACTGACCGCTTGAACCTGAGGAAGGGCACCCATGGACGCCGGAGAACGACGTGACCACGAACGCGCCGACGCAGGACGCTCCGGCACCCTGAGTGATGCGACGGGGTTCTGGGTCGTGATCGCCTTCGCCCTGTTCGCCGGCGGCATGTGGGCGTTCGGCGAGGCGTTCCGCACGGACGTCCTGCAGGCCGTCTGGTTCATGGGTGGCATCCTCATGATCGCGCTCGCGATCTTCATCCCGGCGCATTTCGCCAGCAACAACTGATCCCCAGCCGGACGTTCGCCGACCGTTTCCTGAGCGTCCGGACGTCCGGTCGGAGGCCGCCGATACGGTCCTGTTCAGCGCGCTACGCTGGCTGAGCAGACACGAGGACGGCACATGGATTCCACGGTGGTCATCATCCCCACCTACAACGAACGCGAGAACCTGGAGAGGATCGTCGCGCGCGTCCGTACCGCTGCACCATCCGTCGAGGTGCTCGTGGTCGACGACAACTCACCCGACGGCACCGGAGCGATCGCCGACCGTCTCGCCGCCGAGGACGACGCGGTGCACGTGCTGCACCGCACCGGCAAGGAAGGGCTCGGCGCCGCCTACAAGGCCGGTTTCGCCTGGGCGATCGGCCGCGGATTCGGCAACGTGGTCGAGATGGACGCCGACGGATCCCATGCCCCCGAGCAGTTGCCGGCACTTCTCGCGGCCACCGCGGAGGCGGACGTCGTCCTCGGGTCGCGCTGGGTCCCGGGCGGCACCGTCGTCAACTGGCCCAAGCATCGCGAGGCCATCTCGCGGGTCGGCAGTGCCTACGCCCGGTTCGCGCTCCGGCTGCCCGCGCGGGACGTGACCGGCGGCTACCGCGTGTTCAGTGCTGATGCACTGCGGCGGCTGCAGCTCGACGAGGTCCACAGCCACGGCTACGGCTTCCAGGTCGACATGCTCTGGCACGCGAACCGCGCCGGTCTCCGGATCGTCGAAGTGCCGATCACCTTCACCGAGCGGACGCTCGGGGCGTCCAAGATGACGAGCGGCATCGTCGTCGAAGCCATGCTCCGCGTCACCTGGTGGGGCGTCTGCGAACTGACGGACCGCATCATCGGGCGTCGTCCTGCAGCATCACGGGCGGCCGCCGGCTCCTGAGTCGCGACGGCGCCCGTCGGCGGGTTCGTCGTCAGCTGCGGCGCGGCCCTGACGAGATGACCGGGGCAGAGCCGATGAGGTCCTCGTCGTCGACCGCATCCACGAGGTATGCGGCGACGTCGCAGCGAGGGATGCGGAGCGAGCTCGGCCAGCTCCCCGGTGGTGAGGACACGACCGGGCGACGGGCGTCACTGGCGGAGAGCACGGTCGGGTGCACGATGGTCCAGTCGAGTTCCGAGCGGCGGAGGAACGCGTCCGCCTGCTCGTGATCGGCGTAGACGGTGCCGAGTCGGAGGAAGTGCGTCGCCCACCGCAAGCCGGCGGGGACGCTCCGGACCGACTCGCCGGCGCCGAGCGCGGAGAGGAGGACGACTCGACGCAGCCCACGCGAGCGCATCGCGTCCGTGACGACTCGCACGGCGTTCGAGATGAGGTCGGGAGGGCTGACCTGGCGCGCCCACGGCCAGTCGGACGAGCCGATGTTGCTGAGGGCGATGATGACGGCCTGCGCGCCACGCATGGCCTCCTCGACGTCCTCACTCCGCAGTGGAGACCCCTGGACGACCGTCAGGCGGTCGCCGGGGACGACGGCGGCGGGGTCGCGGACGAGCGCGGTGACCGAGTGGCCGCGGCGAAGTGCCTCGCCGATGATGAGCCGCCCGGTGCGGCCGCTCCCACCGATCACGAGGAGGTGTGCCACCGTCGCCTCCCGATCGTCGAACACCGGCCCGACGGCGCAGGTGCTGCGACCGTCCGGACGGATCCATCGTCCCCGACGGAGCGACGGAGGGCATCGGGGACAACCCGGGGAGGGCGGTGTGATGGTGTGAGCGCGCGAGTCCGGCCCGAGCGACCGGCGCTGGCCGATTTCCGCGACCGGTTGTCGGTGCGGTCCCGTGACCGCTATCCTCACCAACAACTGTCGCGAAGTCGCCGCAGAACTGATCCTCGCTCAGGTGATCGGTCGGTGCGGTCCGGACTCCTCGACGATCTCGGTGGGGGGAGTGGCTCGAGCGATGGGGTGGCGTATGCCCGTGATTCAGAAGGTCGTCGCCGCGGTGATCGCGGTTGCGGCGATGACCATGTCGGTCGGCCTGCCGCAAGCGGCGTCGGCGGCCGCGCCGGAGTATCAGGCGAGCCGCGTCCTGACACTCGACGCTCGACCGTACGGGGTCGCCGTCGATCCGAACCGTGGGCTCGTCTACGTGTCGGGCCGGACGTCGAACGTCGTCTGGGTCTACGACGCCGACACGCTGGAGCGGGTGACGACGGTCGCCGTCCCGAACCTGCCATCACAGATCGCGGTCGACCCGGCGAGCGGCTACGTCTACGTGTCGCAATACACCGGCAACCTGCTGCAGGGGTCCCTCGCGGTCATCGATCCCGTGTCCGCGTCGGTCGTGGCCAGCGTGCCTGTCGGAAACGCGCCGACGGGCGTCAGCCTGAACCTCTCGACGAAGCAGATCTACGTGGTGAACTCCGCCTCGGCCTACCTCTCGGTGCTCGACGCTTCGGATCCGGCGGCTCCGGTCCCGGTCACCACCTGGTCGGCTGTGACCGGGATGCAGGAGGTCACCGTCGACGCCGCAGGAACCACCGCGTACGCCGTCGCGCCGAACAACGACCAGGTGCTCGTGTTCGACACCGCGGACGGGACGCTGCGGACGAGCTGGTCGACGAACCGCGTGCCGCAGAGCCTCCTCCTCTCCTCGGACGAGACGAGCGCCTTCGTCACGGCGCAGCTCGGCCCGACCGCGACCGTCCACGACACCTCGACCGGGGCGGTGTCCGGGTCCATCGACGTCACGAACACCTACTTCACCTCCGCCGACCGTGCGCTCGAGTCGGCCTTCCTCACGTCCCCGCAGGCGAACGGCGGAACGGTCGTGGTGGTCGATGCGGCCACCGGCGCCCGCGTCCAGGACGTGCCCGCGATCGGCGCGTTCCAGATCGCGACCGACCCGACCCGCCATCGGACCTTCGTGACGAGCATCCGGAGCAACAACCTGACGGTGATCGATCCCATCGCCACGGCACCGTCCATCGTCTCCGATCCGATCGATCAGCGCGTGGCTGCCGGCGGTGATGCGACCTTCGAGGCCCAGGCCTCGAGCGTCGAGGCGACCACCGTGGTCTGGCAGGTCAGTACCGACGGGGGCGCGACCTGGAGTGATCTCGCCGGTGAGACCGCACCGTCGCTGACGATCGAGGCGGCGACCGTCGATCAGTCGGGCCAGCGATACCGTGCGGTCTTCACGAACTCGGTCGGGTCGACGCCGACTGCGGCAGCGACCCTGACGGTGGATCCACCGGCACCGACGATCGCACTGGATCCCTTGGCTGATCGGAGCGACCGGTCGGGGGATGCGGTCTCCGTCGCCGCGAACGCGACGACGTCGGACGGCTCGGCCGTCACCTACTCGGCGGTGGGATTGCCCGGCGGCATCGGTCTGGACCCGTCGACGGGCGTGCTGCAGGGGATCCCGACCACCGTCGGGGTCTTCGCCGTGACCGTCTCGGCGACCGCAGGCGAACTGGTCGCTTCCACGACCTTCACCTGGACGATCACCGCTGCGACGGTCGTCGTTCCGCCTCCGAGCCCGATCGATCCCTCGTCCGAGGACGGTTCGCTGGTCCGGACGGGGGCCGACTCCGCGCCGTTCGCACTGGCGGCGATCCTGATCCTCGCCGGGCTCGGGTCCTCCGCGATCGCGATCGCGTGCGCGCGGAGGAGGGTGGGGTAGGGGCGAAGCCCCAGTCATCGACGCGCACACAGCGCATCCGACGGAACGCGCGGCCCTGAGGGGTCGCGCGTTCCGTCGTCGTGTCGGCCTGCACTCTCGTGACCGCTTGTATATCACTCATTCGTCGGCTAGTATTTCACGTGTAGAATCAGACATTCGGAAACCGACCGGAGATCTCCCCCATGAAACCAGCCGTCCTCGCCGCCGTGACCCTTGCGCTCGTCGGCACCCTCGTCGCCTGTACGTCCGCACCGATCGCCAGCGTGGCCGAACCTGCCGTCACCCAGTGCACCGGCCGTGATGTCACCATCGGCTCGGACGGCGCGAACGTGCGCCTCATCGGCGACTGCGGTGCCGTGACGGTGCGAGCCGACGCCGTCACGCTGCATGCGGACTCGGCGACCTCGCTCACGGTCGACGGCGACGACAACACGATCAGCATCGACTTCGTCGAGCGTGTCGACGTCGTCGGATCCGGCAACGACCTCACCTGGCTCGACGGCGCCGAGCTCGCCGAGGACGCCTTCCCCGGCAACACCCTGGCGCCGGCTCAGTGACCACCCTCCCCGACATCCCGTCCCCGTGCGGCCGCCCGGCCGCAATCGTTCTCTCGAAGGAAACAGCATGAAACCCCCTCGCTGGCGTTCGCGCCTGCAACTCATGGCCGGCACCCTGGCCATCACGACCGCGCTCGGTGGTGTGCTCTCGGCGCCGGCTGCGGCGACCACCGACCTCCAAGCCGTCGGCTCGTTCACCGAGTTCAAGCTCTCGATCACGGACGACGGCATCGTCGGCACGCTCGACCCGGCTGCCGACAACGGACTCATCGCGACCGGCTCCTCGGCGATGTTCGCCTGGTCGCTCGGAAGCGACGGACTCACCGACGGTGTCGCCTCGCAGACCCTGCCCGAGGGGTGGGTCTGGGACGAATCGTCCCTCATCAAGTTGAACAACGACTCTCCGACGTTCACCTCCCGCTACGTGCTCGAGGACGGTGGGCGCACGCTCCGTGCGACGATGTCGATCCCCTCGGGGTCGCTCGTGACGGTCGACGGTCTCACCGCGACGATGAACGGATTCACGACGGCCCCCGGCACGGTGTACGACGCGACGGTCGTCTACGAGGACGGCACGGGCGCTCGAGAGGCGTCCGGCGGGACGCTCACGACCGTGGGTGAGTACCGCTCGGACCTCACGCCGGTCGGTGGCCAGTCCAACGCGCTTGGCCAGTACGACTTCGGGAACGGTCTGGAGGACGCGATTCCGCTGTCCATCGGCGTACAGCTGACCTCGTTGCTCGAAGCCGGACAGCGGCGGCCCATGGAGATCGACCTCCCGATCGACGTCACCCTGACGTACGACGGTCCCACCGCCGGTGGCGTCGAACTCGAGAGCGACCTTGCGGAAATCGTCTCCGTCGACGGCAAGGAGATCACCCTACGGATCACCTCCCTCCCGATCAGCGACGTGGCTCCCACCCGCCTGGCCATCCGGCCGACCCTCTGGTACCCGAAGGACGACGTCCCTGAGAAGGCGGCCGATGCCATCGTGATCCCCTACACCCTGACGGGTCCCGATTGGACCACCAACGGTGGCTCGACCATCGTCGGTGCGATCGGTGGTCAGTCCTCAGCGCGTCTGACGCAGAACCTGAAGGACGACGAAGAGGGCGGCTGGGTCCTCGCTCCGCCGACGGCGGGCATCTCCGCAGCACGCTACATCTCCGGAACGCCGAGCTATCCGCCGCTCAACGCGTCCCGCTGGACGAGCGTGAGCAACAGTCTGGTGTCGCCGGACGCCGAGCTCTTCTCCGAGGGGACGGTCACCCCGCCGACCCGCGCGGAGTCCGGCCAGACCCGCAGCCAGGGGCTGACGAACCTGGTCACCCACCAGTTCTGGAATCCCGAGGAGGCTCAGTTCGTCCTCGACACCCCGGCCGTGGCTTTCGGTGTCGTCCGCGACAGCACCCTCCAGCAGCAGCCGGCCGACCGGTTCCTCGTCCAGTACACGAACGGAACCGATCAGCAGGACCCCGAGAGCAACGCCTGGTTCGACACGCCGCAGGAGGCCGGGGGCCCCACGGCGATCACCGGGGTGCGCGTGCAGTACCTCGGAGAGAGTTGGCAGAAGGACGTGATCGGGCGCGTCGCAGACTTCAAGCTGTCCGTCCGTGTCCCGTTGGAGGCGCGTGCGCCGGTCGGATCCTGCATCACGATCAACCACACCTGGACGGCGGACGAGACCGGTGCCCGCGGACAGCGGACGAGCACCTGCGTCGAGCTGTTCACCACGAACCACTCGCTGGCAGCGGGTTCGGCGTCGGTCGTCGGTGGCAACTCCGTCGACCAGATCGCGCAGACCAGCCTGGTTCGACCGGCCGGCGCACGCCTCGACGCTGCGCCCATCACCTTCGACGCGGTCCGCACCGAGGTGCGACTCGACTCCGCGGTGACGGCCTTCGACGTGTCGCGTCTCGACCCGGCGTGGCGAGTCGTCGGCGTGCGCGAGGCCGACCTCGGCCCCGATGGCCTCCCCGGCACCCGCGACGACCGCGCTCCCGCGTACGTCACGCTCGAAAGCACGGCCCCGGTCGTGCTCGATGCGTCGTCCACGTCGCTCAAGCCCGTTCGCATCGGCACGACGGTGTCGGTCCAGCGGCCGGTCAAGCCGAACGCTTGGACCGGCGGGACCAACGGCACCCTGTCCACCTTGAGCACCCTCTCCGGCATCGGCGACACGGCGCTCCAGGCGTCCTCGCGTGTCAACGTCGTGCAGGTGGACACCCTCTCGCTGAGCGGCGCCGCGGGGAAGCCGCAGATCGAGTCCGACGACACGTCGATCGACTTCACGACCTATTGGTACAACTTCACCCGGAGCAACTACGAGGGCAACGTCGTGTTCCTCGACGTCCTGCCATACAACGGCGACGCCCGCGGCTCCAGCTTCTCGGGGACCGCCACGCTCCAGAGCCTTCGCCTGTTGGGCGTCGAGCCGGCGACGGTGCAGGTCACGACCGCCGATCCTCGCCTCATCGGCGATGCGCCCGGCGACGAGGTCGAGTGGGTCGATCTCGCCGAGGACGCCGATCTCTCCACCGTGACCGCTGTGCGTGTCGTCTACGTCGGGTTCAACTCCACGGCCGCGGGTGGCCTCCGTCTCGACCTCTCGGTGGAGGGGCAGGAGGCGGGAGACGTCTACCAGAACAGCGCCGACGCCTACTTCGGATCGAACTCGGTCCGTCTCCGGACGCCGAACCAGACGTCCGAGGTCGTCGGCTCCACGGTCGGCGGTGTCGTCTTCGACGACCGGAACGGCGACGGCGTGCAGCAGGCCGACGAGCCCGGCCTGGCCGACGTGAGGCTCGACCTCCGTCCGGCCGGCGGCGATGCGATCGAGCAGAGCTCGACCGCATCGGACGGGACGTTCTCGATCGACGGGCTCGTTTCCAGCCAGGAGTACGAGGTGGTCGTCGACGGCACGACGCTCCCGGCGTCACACCTGCAGACCGCCGGTTGGCAGGATCGCCGAGACGACGTCGCCGGTCCGTTCACGGTCCCGATGGGAAGTGGTCGCGACGACCTCGTGTTCGGGTACCAGACCGTCGACTCGAGCATCGTGCTCGACAAGCGTGCGACGTTGCCCGAGGGGGATCTCGAGGTCGGCTCGGTCATCGACTACACCTTCGTCGCCACGAACAGCGGGCAAGGAACCCTCAGTGACGTCCAGTTGGACGACGACCTCCGGGGCCTGAGCGAACTCGCCTTCGACTGGCCCGCCGAATCCGGTGTGCTGGCTGCCGGGGCGACCGTGCAGGCGACGGCGAGCTACACCGTGACGCAGTCCGACATCGACCGTGGTCGCCTGACCAACGATGCGACCGTCGCCGGGACCGACGCGCTCGGAAGCGCTGTCAGCGATGACGACAGCATCACCGTCGATCTCGTCACGGGGGCTGCGGTGAAGGTGTCGATCGTGGGCAGCGTGCGCGACGAGGTCGCGGCCGGTGCCGCGGTGGACTGGACCGTCACCGTCGAGAACGCCGGCTTGCCGACGCTGCGTGATGTCGAGGTTCGCGATGGCGAACAGTCGATCGGCAGCTGGGACACCCTCGCGCCCGCGGCGATCGAGATCACCACGTTCGAGACTTCCCTGACCCAGTCCGACATCGATGCCGGCCTGGTATCCCGATCGGTGGAGGTGGAAGGGTTCCACGCTGCGGACGGTTCGTCGGTGACCGATGAGGACACTGCGGAGGTGCCGCTGGACGTGGCCGGTGCGGTGTCGATCGAGGTGTTGCTGAACGGAGAGGATGTCGTTTCGGCTCCTGGTCCTGAGGTGACGGTCGGCGAGTCGATCGAGTGGACGTACGTGGTCACGAACACCGGTATCCGCACCCTTGCTGATCTGTCCGTCTCGGATTCGTTCGGGTCCGAGCTGGCGGTCATCGAGACGCTCGCCCCGGGCGAGAGCCGCGAGATCACGGTCGATTCCGACGCGGTGTTCGCTGAGCAGACGGTCACCGCGGAGGTCGTTGGTGTCGAGGCGGGCGATCGGCCGATGGGTCCGGTGCGTGCTGAGGACGTCAGCTGGTACGAGGGTGTGATCGACTCCTCGATCACGGTCGACGAGCGGGCGATCCTGCCTGACGGCGACCTGGTCGTCGGCTCGGTGATCGAGTTCGAGCTCACCGCGACGAACACGAGCGCCGGCACCGCATTGACGGAGGTCCAGGTCCGCGACCGGTTCGCTGGAATGGGTGAGCCGGAGGTGGTGTGGCCGGGCGAGCCCGGGACGTTGCAGCTCGGCGAGTCCGCGGTCGCGACGGTGGAGTACACGTTGACGCAGGCTGACATCGATCGAGGGTCCTTGACCACGGATGCGGTCGCGTCCGGCGTCGACCTCGCCGGCGACACGGTCGAGGCCGGTGACTCGGTCACCATCGATCTGGCAACGGGTGCTGCGGTGACGGTGTCGATCGTGGGCAGTGTCCGTGACGAGGTCGCGGTCGGTGCCACGGTGGACTGGACCGTCGCCGTCGAGAACGCCGGGCTGCCGACGCTGCGGAACGTCGAGGTCCACGACGACGAGCAGACGATCGGGACCTGGGAGTCTCTGGCCCCCGGCTCGATCGAAGTGACCACGTTCGAGACCACGATCACGCAGTCGGACATCGACGCGGGCTTCGTCTCGCGCGAGGTGTCGGCGTCGGGAGCACATGCTGCCGATGGATCGCGGGTCTCCGACGACGACCTGGCCGAAGTGCAGCTGCCGACCGCCGGTGAGATCAGCGTCGAGGTGCTGCTGAACGGCGAAATCGTCGAGGAGGCTCCCGGGCCGGAGATCCTGGCTGCTGACGGCATCACGTGGACGTACATCGTGACGAACACCGGTCCGCGGACACTCACGGACGTCGTCCTCGACGACGGCATGGAGCCCCGGTCAGCCTTGTCCGTCGACGGTGAGCTGGCACCAGGTGCGTCGGTCAGCGTCGATCTCGAGGAGCGCGCCGAGCTCGGCGCACACCACCGGATCGTCACGACGACCGCGGAAGACGGGTCTGGATCGTTCGACGACGGCGTGCAGCCTCGCTCGCTGGTATCCGCCTCCACCGAGTCCTGGTACGTCGGAATCGTCGTACCGGAGACGCCCGAACCGAACACGCCGGCACCCGTCGTCTCGTCCGGATCGACGGACGGTCCGCTCGCGAAGACCGGAGCCGAGGGCGCCTTCCTCGGAGGCGCAGCGGCACTCGCGCTGCTCGGGATCGCCCTGGGCTTCGGCCTCATCGTGCGCCGCCGTCAGCGTGAGGAGGTCGGCTCGGACCTGACGGAATGACGAGACGGTCCTGCCCGGGGTTCGGGCAGGACTGATCGGCCCAGGCCGGCGGCGGGGTCGTCTCATGCGGAAGCGTGAGGCGGCCCCGCGCTCGCGTCGTGCGGCGTGCCGTCTGGCGAGAGCTCGGGACGGAACTGTGCGCCTGCGAGGACGTCCAAGGCCCCGGTCACCAAGCCTGTCGACAAGGATCCTTCGACGCGCGCGGTGACCGGGGCCGGTCGAGTGAGGAGACGGTTACGCCTTCGCGGCTGCGGGCTTCCGCGCAGGAGCCTTGCGGGCGGGCGACGTCGCGGGCTTCGCTGTTGTGGAGCGTCCGGCACTCAGTGTCGACTGCTCGGGCAGCGGCTGCAGGGTCGTGAACCGCGACAGCTGCGTCACGTGGTGAGGCTGCAGCTCGTCGAGCGAGGCGACACCCAGCAGCTTCATCGTGCGCACGATCTCACCCGAGAGGATCTGGATCGCACGATCGACGCCCTCGCGTCCACCGGCCATGAGCCCGTACAGGTAGGCGCGGCCGATGAAGGTGAAGCGCGCACCGAGCGCGACGGAGGCCACGATGTCGGCGCCGTTCATGATGCCGGTGTCGAGGTGCACCTCTGCGTCCTTGCCCACCTCGCGCACGACGCTCGGCAGGAGGTGGAACGGGATCGGCGCGCGGTCGAGCTGGCGGCCGCCGTGGTTGGAGAGCTGGACGGCGTCCGCACCGAGGTCGACGGCGAGCTTCGCATCGGCGACCGACTGGACGCCCTTGACGATGAGCTTGCCCTTCCACTGCTCGCGGATGTATTTGACCTCGTCCGGGCCGACGGTCGGGTCGAACATCGTGTCGATGAGCGCCGCGACGGTTCCCGACCAGCGGTCGAGGCTCGCGAAAGCCAGTGGCTCCGTGGTGAGGAAGTTGATCCACCATGCCGGGCGGGGGAGCGCGTCGACGATGGTCTTCGGGGTGAGCGACGGCGGAATCGTCATGCCGTTGCGGACGTCGCGCAGGCGGGCGCCGCCGACCGGGGTGTCGACCGTCACGACGAGGGTGTCGTAGCCGGCCGCGGCCGCGCGATCGACGAGCGCCATCGACCGTTCGCGCTCGCTCCACATGTACAGCTGGAACCAGTTGCGCCCACCGGGTGCCGCCGCCTTGACGTCCTCGATCGAGGTCGTGCCCATGGTCGACAGGGTGAAGGGGATCCCCGCGGCCGCGGCGGCGGAGGCCCCCGCCCGTTCGCCCTCAGTCTGCATCATGCGGGTGAAGCCGGTCGGCGCGATGCCGAAGGGGAACGCGACACGCTCGCCGAGGACGTCCCAGCCGGTGTCGACGTTCGCGACGTTCTTCAGGACGGCCGGGTGGAACTCGATGTCCTGGAACGCCTGCCGTGCCCGAGCCAGTGAGATCTCGCCCTCGGCGGCGCCGTCGGTGTAATCGAAGGGCGCCGTCGGCGTGACCCTCTTCGCGATCGCCCGGAGGTCGCTGATGGTGGTGGCGGCCGCCAGCCGTCGCCGGCGAGCGTTGAACTCCGGCTTCCTGAACTGCATGAGCGGCAGGAGGTCATGGGGCTTGGGGATGCGGCGTTCAACCATGGTCTGTCTCTTCTTTCCGCGAACTGTCGCTTGAGGTGGGTGTCGAGGGGTGCGGACTGTCGTCTTCTGACCGTTCGCGAGCCTGGTAGTAGTTGGTGATGTGGGAGCGGACGGAATCGCGGGCCAGCGGGGCGTCGGCGTGACGGATCGCCTCCACGATGCCCCGGTGCTCGGCGCGCAGGCGGTCGGCGGTGGCTGACCACGACGCCAGTTGTGGGACACCGGCCAGGACGTAGCGCTCGATGGAGTCGCGGAGGCCTGACATCGTGGCGACGAGGACCTGATTGCCCTCCGCCTCGGCGAGCGACAGGTGGAACTGCGCGTCGAGGGCGAGGAACTCGGCCTCCGTGAGCGTCGACTGGTCCATCGCGTCGAGCAGGGACTCGGGGTGCGTGAGATCGGGGACGGTCGTTCCGGCGCGCGACGCGAGACTGTGGACGACCGCGGTCTCGATCACGAGCCGGGTGTCGACCACGTCCTGGACGGCGAACCCTTGCGCGGCCACCTGGAGCCGCATGAGGGTGGCCATGCCACCGGACGGCGTGGCGACGATGATCGCGCCGGCGGTGGGGCCGGATCCCGTGTGGGTGCGGATGAGTCCCAGAACCTCGAGGACGCGGATCGCCTCGCGGACGCTGGACCGACCGACGCCGAGGTCGATCGCGAGCTGTCGTTCGCCGGGCAGGCGGTCACCGGGGGTGAGGACACCGCTGAGGAGGTCCGACTCGATGCGGGCGAGCACGACCTCCCAGGCCCGGGGCTCCGCCGCTGGGGTGGCGGGCTGCGTCGCCGGGGCCGCGGCCGGCGCGGCCGTCGCTGGTGCGTTCATCGATCCTCCTTCGACACTGCGGTGTGGTCAGACCACAAACCCTACCTCTTGAACCGATTCAACGCGAGCCCTTCTCGCAGATTTCTCTGCGAGGGGGTTTCGGCGGATATCGACGCCCGTCTCAGGTGCGGAGGACGATGTTCTCCGGCTCCTCGTCGGCCAACAGATGTTCGATCTGCCGACGCAGGAGACGCGCCATCCGCGGCAGCATGGCGCTCGTCGCACCCCCGATGTGCGGGGAGACGAGCACGTTCGGCAGGGACCACAGCGGGTGGTCGGCGGGCAGTGGTTCGGGGTCGGTCACGTCGAGCGCCAGTCGGATGCGACCGCTCGTCGCGTGCTCCACCAGGGCGTCGGTGTCGGCGACGGGGCCGCGGGCGACGTTCACGACCAGGGCGTCGTCGGGCAGTGCCGCCAGGAAGTCGTCTCCGATCAAGCCGCGGGTGCTGTCGGTCAGCGGGACGACGACGATGACGATCTCCGCGTGCGGCAGGAGTTCGGGCAGTTCGTCGATGCCGTGGATCGGCCCCCGCTCGTCCTCCCGCGCGCTCGACGCCACCCGAATGACCTCCACCTCGAACGGGAGCAGGCGCTCCTCGATGGCCGCACCGACCCCGCCGTACCCGATGAGGAGCACGCGGCGGTCGGCGAGGCTCGGGCGCTGGCTCTGCAGCCATTCGCCCGTCCGCTCGGCCCGCACGAAGTCGGGGATGCCGCGCTGCGAGGCGAGGATGAGCCCGACCGTGAGCTCCGCCGTCGAGGCCTCGTGGACGGTCGCCGCGTTGGCGAGGGTGATGCCCTCCAGGAGGAGGTCCGCGAGGCCGTCGTAACCGATCGACTGCACCTGGACGAGCTTCGGCGTCACCGCACCGACGTTCGCGAGCGGTTTGTTCGAGCCGAGGTACACGGGCACGACGAGGTCGATGTGCTCGACCGGCGGTTCGGTGCGCAGATCCCATTCGACGAACTCGACGCCCTCGGGGAGGGGTCCCTGCGACAGCACCTCCTCGCGCAGGTCGGCGGGCAGGCTGACGATGAGTGGAGAAGCGGTCATGCTGCGACGCTACCGGCTGACGGTCGTGGAGCCGGCAGGCTTGCGCGGCTCGTAGCGGGTCGGCTCGAAGGAACGGGCGACGAGGGCGCGCAGGGACTCGAGGTCGCCGTCGATGATCCCC
The DNA here is from genome assembly GCF_001650455.1 of Plantibacter sp. H53. Lineage (NCBI taxonomy): Bacteria > Bacillati > Actinomycetota > Actinomycetes > Micrococcales > Microbacteriaceae > Plantibacter > Plantibacter sp. H53. The sequence goes on along the minus strand of NZ_LWCT01000009.1, from coordinate 23,608 downwards.
ACCGCCCTCGCCTGGACGAGGACGTTCCCCAGTGCCGTCGCCTCGACCGGGCCGGCGATGACGGGGATCCCCGCACGGTCGGCCGTCAGCTGGCAGAGGAGCGTGTTCTGGGATCCGCCGCCGACGACGTGGATCGCGCGCACCTGGACCCCGGACAGCTCTGAGGCCGTGTGGACGGCGTCCGCGAACGCCTGCGCCAGGCTCTCGATGATGCACCGGACGAACTCGGCACGGGACTGCGGGACCGCCCGCCCGTGCTCGGTGAGGAACCCGGCGATGCGCGCCGGCAGGTCACCGGGGGCGAGGAACCGGGCGTCGTTCGCATCGAACACCGAGACGGGTGCGTCGACCGCGGCGGCCTGGGCGATGAGCCCGGGGAGGTCGATCGTCTCGCCCCCGCGCTCCCAGGTGCGCACCGACTCGCTCAGGAGCCAGAGTCCCATCACGTTGTGCAGGAAGCGGGTGCGTCCGTCGACGCCGCCCTCGTTCGTGAAGTTCGCCGCTCGACTCGCCTCGGTGAGGACCGGGCGTTCGAGCTCGACCCCGACGAGTCCCCAGGTGCCGCAGGAGATGTAGGCGGCATCCGGGGTCGTCATCGGGACGGCGACGACCGCTGACGCCGTGTCGTGCGAGCCGATGGCGGTGACGGGGGTGGAGGAGGCCAGGCCGACCTCGGCGGCGACCGCTTCGAGGAGCGTCCCGATGCGATCGCCCGGCTGGACGATGGGCGGGAGGATCGTCGCCGGGATGTGGAGCCGGCCGAGGAGCTCGGTGTCCCAGGCGGTCGGTTCGCCAGCGCGGACGAGGCCGGTGGTCGACGCGTTGGTGGCCTCGGCGACACGGGCACCCGTCAGCCAGTGCGCGATGAGGTCGGGCACCAGGAGCGCGGTGTCGGCGACGTCGAGCATGCCGGCGTCGCGATCGGTCGCGAGCTGGTAGACGGTGTTGAACGGCAGGAACTGCAGGCCGTTCACGCGGTAGAGGTCGGCGAAGGGGACCGTTCCGTGGACCGCCTCGACACCTGCAGCCGTCCGTTCGTCGCGGTAGTGGAACGGTGCGCCGAGGAGGCGCCCCTGCCGGAGGAGGCCGTAGTCGACCGCCCATGAGTCGATGCCGATGCTCGCCAGGTGCGGCTCCTGCTTCGCTGCGCCCGACAGCCCCGCGATGATCGAGCGGTACAGCTCGAGGATGTTCCAGTGCAGGCCGTCCGGCGTGCGGACGGGCGTGTTCGGGAACCGCGCTACCGGTACGAGGCGCAGCTCGCCGGGGCCGACGTAGCCGAGCATGACCCGCCCGCTCGTGGCCCCGAGGTCGACCGCCGCGACGGTGCCGCTCCGGCCTGCCGCGCTCATCGCAGGAAGGCCGCGGCCACGCCCGCGTCGACGGGGATGTGCAGTCCGGTCGTGTGGCTGAAGTCGCTCGTGCAGATCGCGAAGACCGCATTCGCGACGTTCTCCGGGACGACCTCGCGCTTGAGGATGGTGCGCTGCGCGTAGAACTTGCCGAGGTCCTGCTCGTCGATGCCGTACGTCTTCGCGCGGTTCGCACCCCAGCCCGAGGCGAAGATGCCGGAGCCGCGGACGACCCCGTCGGGGTTGATGCCGTTCACCTTCACACCGTACTCGCCGAGCTCTGCGGCGAGGAGACGGACCTGGTGGGCCTGGTCGGCCTTCGTCGCGGAGTAGGCGATGTTGTTCGGGCCGGCAAACACGGAGTTCTTCGACGAGATGTAGACGATGTCGCCGCCGAGCTTCTGGTCGATGAGCACGCGTGCGGCGGCCTTCGAAACGAGGAACGAGCCCTTCGCCATGACGTTGTGCTGGAGGTCCCAATCGGCCTCGGTGGTCTCGAGGAGCGACTTCGACAGCGAGAGACCGGCGTTGTTGACGACGAGGTCGAGCCCGCCGAAGGCCAGGACCGTCTCGTCGATCGCGGCCTGGACGGCTGCCTCGTTCGAGACGTCGGCGGCGATGCCGATCGCGACGTCCGTGGTGCCGAGCTCGGCTGCCGCGGCCTGCGCCTTCTCCAGTGAGAGGTCGGCGATCGCGACGACCGCGCCCTCCGCGACGAGACGCGTGGCGATGGCCTTGCCGATGCCGGATGCGGCACCGGTGACGAGCGCGATGCGGGTCGCGAGCGGCTTCGGTTTCGGCATCCGCTGCAGCTTCGCCTCCTCGAGCGCCCAGTACTCGATCGCGAACTTCTCGGCCTCGTCGATCGGCGCGTAGGTCGAGAGTCCCTCGGCGCCGCGCATGACGTTGATGGCGTTGACGTAGAACTCGCCGGCGACGCGGGCGGTCTGCTTGTCCTTGCCGAAGCTGAACATGCCGACGCCCGGGACGAGGACGATGAGCGGGTCGACACCGCGGATCGCCGGGCTGTCGGCCGTGGCGTGGCGGTCGTAGTAGGCCTGGTAGTCCTCGCGGTACGCCTCGTGCAGGGTGCCGAGGCGCTCGATGACGTCTTCGACGCTCGCCGTGGCGGGCAGGTCGACCGTGAGCGGCTTCACCTTGGTGCGGAGGAAGTGGTCGGGGCAGCTCGTGCCCAGTGCGGTGAGGCGCGGGTGCTCCGCCGAGGCCAGGAAGTCGAGGACCTCGGGGCTGTCGGTGAAGTGGCCGACGACGGGACGGTCGGCGGAGGCGAGCCCGCGGATGGTGGGCGCGAGGGCCGCCGCCTTCGCACGACGCTCGGCCTCGGGGAGGGCCGCGTAGCCGTCGAGCGCCGGACCGAAGGGCTCGGGGCGGGAGTTCGCCTCGATGTAGGCGGCCGCGGTGTCGATGATCCACAGCGAGTTCGCCTCGGCCTCCTCGGAGGTGTCGCCCCAGGCGGTGATGCCGTGCCCGCCGAGGATGGTGCCGACCGCCTGCGGGTTGTCGGCCTTGATGGCGGCGATGTCGAGGCCGAGCTGGAAGCCGGGGCGACGCCATGGGACCCACACGACCTTGTCGCCGAAGATCTTCGCGGTGAGTTCGGGGCCGTCGGCGGCGGTCGCGATGGCGATGCCGGAGTCGGGGTGCAGGTGGTCGACGTGGGCCGCGTCGACGAGGCCGTGCATGGCGGTGTCGATCGATGGAGCCGCGCCGCCCTTGCCGTGCAGGGTGTAGTCGAAGGCGGCGACCATCTCGTCCTCGCGGTCGAGGCCGGGGTAGACGTCCTGCAGGGCGCGCATGCGGTCGAGGCGAAGGACCGCGAGACCCTCGGGCTTCAGCGTGCCGAGGTCGCCGCCGGAGCCCTTGACCCAGAGGAGCTCGACCGGCTCGCCCGTGACGGGGTCGATCTCGGTGCCCTTGGCCGAGGTGTTGCCGCCGGCGTAGTTGGTGTTCTTCGGGTCGCTCCCGAGGCGGTTGCTGCGGGCGATGAGCTCTGCAGCGGTGGGGTTCACGGACATTCGCACTCCTTCGTCGGGGCACGTCCGTGCCCAGTGTTCAATCGTGTTAAGTGTCACACGAAGTGACAGATCTCGCAATGGCGGATGTCCCGATCTCAGGAGGGCTGTGGCGCGTCGCGGTCGTCGCGGAGCGACGCGCGGGGTGACTCCTGAGAACGGGACGTGCGGGGCCGGGTGCTCAGAGGAGTTCGACGGCGTCGCGGTAGGCGTCGAGCGCGGGGTCGGTGGGGTCGAGTTCCGTGACGAGGAGGTCGATGTCCGCCAGGGCGAAGCCGACCGCCATCGCGCGCTGCCCCAGCTTCGAGGACGCGGCGACGAGGATCGTCTCGTCCGAGGCACGGGCGAACGCCTGCTTGACCTGCGCCTCCTCGAGGGTGACCTCCGAACTGCCGACGGTCGAGTCGATCGCGGCGGCCGACAGGAAGAAGCGCCGGTAGAGCACCGACGACGCCGCCTGGCAGGCGATGGGGCCGATGAAGCTGTCAGTGCGCGGCTCGGCCTGGCCGCCGACGAGGATGGCCGTGATCTCGCGGTTCGCGCCGGCGAGGAGGAAGTTCGGGTAGGAGTTGGTCGCCACCGTGAGCGTCGACTCGCCGAGCAGTCGACTGATGCCGCCGGCCGTGCTGGAGGCGTCGATCGCGATCGCGCCGTCCGTCGGGATGAGTGACCGGAGCTTCTCGACGATCGCGCCCTTCTCGCGGACGCCCGTCGCGGACCGCTCGGTGAAGGTCCTCGGGCGCAGGGTCGGGATCGCCCCGCCCCGGACGCGCCGTACCAGGCCGAGCTGCTCGAGGTCGGCGAGGTCGCGTCGCACGGTCATCGAGGACACGTCGAGCTCCGCAGCCGCGTCGTCGAGGCGGATGCTGCCGTCGCGTTCGAGGATCGCGGTGAGCCGGGTCCGCCGTTCCTCGGCGCCGAGCGTGCCGGTCGTGGCCATGCCGCCCCCTGTCCTTCGGTGTCGGACGTGTCCGTTCGTGTCCGTGTGAACAGGATGTCACAGCGGGGGGAGGTCTCGGTCTGGTTCAGAACTCAGGAGGCCTTCGGCGCGTTGGTCGCGTGACGCGGCGTGGCGCCGCGCCGCGCCGCAAGCGTCCTGAGTTGCGAACCAGCGTGCGTCACGGACGCCGAGGTATCTCAGGAGGCGGCGTCGATGAGCGTCTCGGCGGCGCGACGAGCGTGCAGCGCGGCCTCAGGGGAACCCGTGATGGCGGCGGTGGTCTGGGCGCCCTCGGCGAGGATCGCGAGCTGGGGTGCGAGTGATGCCGGCGCGCCGGCGTCGGCGACGAGGTCGGCGACGTAGTCCTGGAAGGACGCCTTGTGTTCGCGGGTGATGGTGGCGACCGCCGGCGAGACGCCCCCGAGCTCCCCGAAGGTGTTGATGAATCCGCAGCCGCGGAACGAGTCGTCACTGAACCAGCCGGCCAGGTAGTCGTAGATCGCGAGGAGGCGGTCTCGGGGCGTTTCGGCGTCGTCCACGAGGGCGCTGACGCCGGTGGTCCAGATCGCGTGCCGGTACTCCATGACCGCGAGGACGATGTCCTCCTTGCTCGGGAACTCCGAGTACAGGCGCTTCAGCGATACGCCTGCCGCCGAGCGCAGCTCGTCCATGCCGACGGACTGGATGCCCTTCGCGTAGTACAGGCGGTCGGCGGCGTCGACGATGATGTCGCGCACGGAGGCCGGTGTCGCGGGTGCGCTCGCCGGGCTCGGCGACGCGATGGTCATCATCTGTTCGCTGGTCATTCCATCAGTGTACTTGCATCGAGAACGATCGTTCCCTATGCTGATGGACACCGAAGAGAACGATCGTTCTCAATTCGGGGCGTGGAACCGGGCGACGAGCCCGGACGCCGAAGACGAAAGGAATCGAACCATGTCGTTCATCACCGTCGGAACCGAGAACAGCACCTCCGTGGAGCTCTACGTCGAGGATCACGGCAGCGGCCAGCCCGTCGTCCTCATCCACGGCTACCCCCTCGACGGCTCCTCGTGGGAGAAGCAGACCGCGGCGCTCCTCGACGCCGGCTACCGCGTCATCACCTACGACCGCCGCGGCTTCGGCAAGTCCTCCAAGCCCACCGAGGGCTACGACTACGACACCTTCGCCGCCGATCTCAAGGCCGTCGTCGACGGGCTCGACCTCCACGACGCGGTCCTGGTCGGCTTCTCGATGGGCACCGGCGAGGTCGGCCGCTACCTCGGCACCTACGGCTCGGAGCGCGTCGCGAAGGCCGTCTTCCTCGGATCGCTCGAGCCGTACCTGCTGCAGACCGATGACAACCCGACGGGCGTCCCGCAGGACGTGTTCGACGGGCTCCTCGCCGCCGTCACCGACGACCGCTACGCGTTCTTCACCAGCTTCTTCGAGAACTTCTTCAACACGGACGAGAACCTCGGCTCGCGCCTGAGCGAGGAGGCGCTGCGGGCCAACACGCAGCTCGCCTACAACGCGTCGCCGTACGCGTCGGTCGCGGCGCAGCCGACCTGGCTGACCGACTTCCGGGCCGACGTCGCGAAGATCGACGTCCCGTCGCTCATCGTCCACGGCACCGGCGACCGCGTCCTGCCGATCGACTCCACCGGTCGCGTGTTCGCGAAGGCGCTGCCCTCCGCCGAGTACGTCGAGATCGAGGGCGCCCCGCACGGCATGCTCTGGACCCACTACCGCGAGGTCAACGAGCAGCTGCTCGCCTTCCTCGCGAAGTAGTCGGCTCGGTCGGTTCGCAATTCAGGTCCGTTCCGGCGCGTCGGTGAGCTCGGCCGGCGCACCCGGGGTGACACGCCGCGCGCGTCCTGAGTTGTGAACGTCCGGATGTGGATGAAGCCCCGCGACCGGGTCGGTCGCGGGGCTTCCTCGTGCTCGGGTGTGCCTAAGCGCCCCAGCTCGCCTGCGTCCCGCCGACGCGCTCCTCGGCGATGTGCTGCTGGTAGCCCGAGGCCAGGTAGGCGCCGAACGGGTCGGCGGGCAGGCCGCGGCTCTCGCGCCAGGCGGCGAGCGGCCCGCGGACGTCGGTGTAGAACGCGTCCATGAGGATGCCGTTCGCGCCGAGCACGTCGCCGGCCTCCTGTGCCGCCGTCAGTGCGTCGCGGTCGACGAGCAGTGCGCGCGCGGTCATCTCCTGCACGTTCAGCACCGAGCGGATCTGACCGGGGATCTTGTCCTCCACGTTGTGGCACTGGTCGAGCATGAACGCGACCGGCGAGTCGTCGTCGAGGCCGCCGCCGCGGACGACCTCGTAGAGGATCCGGAACAGCTGGAACGGGTCGGCTGCACCGACGATGAGGTCGTCGTCGGCGTAGAAGCGCGAGTTGAAGTCGAACGAGCCGAGCTTCCCGAGACGCAGGAGCTGGGCGACGATGAACTCGATGTTCGTGCCAGGCGCGTGGTGGCCGGTGTCGAGGCAGACGAGGGCCTGGTCACCGAGCTGGGCCACCTGGGCGTAGGACGTTCCCCAGTCGGGGACGTCGGTGTGATAGAACGCCGGCTCGAAGAACTTGTACTCGAGCACGAGTCGCTGCTCCTCGCCGAGGCGGGCGTAGATCTGCTGGAGCGAGTCGGCCAGGCGGTCCTGCCGGCCGCGGATGTCCTGCTGGCCCGGGTAGTTGCTGCCGTCGGCGAGCCAGATCTTGAGGTCCTGCGAGCCGGTCGCGTGCATGACGTCGATGCAGGCGAAGTGGTGGTCGATCGCCTTCTGACGGATCACCGGGTTGCTGTGGGTCAGGCTGCCGAACTTGTAGTCCTCGTCCTGGAAGGTGTTCGAGTTGATCGTGCCGAGCGCGACGCCGTGGTCCTCGGCGTAGCGACGGAGCGCGCTGAAGTCGTCCACGAGGTCCCACGGGATGTGGAGTGCGACCTTCGGCGCGAGGGCGGTGAACTCGTGCACCTTGGCGGCGTCGGCGATCTTCTCCTCAGGCGTCCGCGGGGTGCCGGGCGTCGTGAACACCTTGAAGCGGGTGCCGGAGTTCCCGAACGCCCAGGAGGGGAGTTCGATGGCTTGCTTCTCGAGCAGGGGGGTGATGGTGTCGAAACTGGTCATGGTCACTTCTCTGTGCGTGTTCCGGTGGTCTTGGGCGCGTTCACGGCGCTGACTGCAGCATACGTGAATCGTTTCAATGATGCTACTCGTGCAGGGCGGCGAGCTGGTCCTCGAGGTGGAACACCTCGGTGAGCTGGAGGAAGCCCTGGTCCGGCGGGAGGTCGAGGTCGACGAAGAACTCACCCATCTCGGCCTGCCAGCGGGCGTTGACCTCGGTCTCGGCCATGCCGGCCTGGGCCGCTTCAAGGGACGCCGTCTCGAAGTACCCGATGAGGAGGCCGTCGTCGCGGACGAAGAGCGAGTAGTTGTGCCAGCCGGTGTCGGCGAGAGCCCGCAGCATGTCCGGCCAGACGGCGGCATGGCGTTCGCGGTACTCCGCGAGGCGCTCGGGTTTGACCTGGAGCTGGAAGCACACGCGGTGCAGGGGTCGGGCACTCGTCATCGAGGCGCACCTTTCGGTTCGGTTCACGGACGCTCTGAATCGATTCAGAGGATCGCAAGCAGCGTATCCGGGCGATCGGCCGCGGGTCAACGGACCGGCTGACCGGACGTCTGAAGATCTGGACAGGGTGCATCGACCGTTCGGCGTTCAGGGCGCGCCCGTCGTCCGCGACGATCACCCCTGGACACCCCGGAGCGAAGTCCCTAGCGTGGAACGTATGGCTGCCGACGACGCGCCACCCGATGCACCCACGATCGACGGTTCCGACGGTTCGGAGGAGACGGCCGTCGCCTCGGAGGGCCCGCACTGGCGTCGCGACGTCGCGGTGTTCCTGTCCGGCCAGACGGTCTCGCTGTTCGGCTCGATGCTCGTGCAGTACGCGATCATGTGGCACCTCACACTCGAGACGAAGTCCGGTGTGGTGCTCGCGTTCGCCGCCGTCGCGGGGTTCCTGCCGCAGGCGATCGTGTCGATCTTCGGCGGGGTGTGGGCCGACCGCATGAACCGCAAGCTGCTCATCATCGCGGCCGACGGCTCGATCGCCATCACGACCCTCGCGCTCGCGATCTTCCTCATCAACGGCGCCGCCGAGCTCTGGCTCATCTTCCTCACGCTCGCGATCCGCTCGGTCGGCGCGGGTATCCAGATGCCGGCGGTGTCGGCGCTCATCCCGCAGATCACGCCGACCGACAAGCTCATGCGGGTCAACGGCATCAACGGATCCATCCAGTCGGCCATGATGCTCGTCGCGCCGGCTGCAGCCGGTGCGCTGTACGCGAGCGCGTCGCTCGTCGCGATCTTCTTCGTCGACGTCGTCACGGCCGCGATCGGGATCGGGCTGCTCCTGCTCGTGCCGGTGCGGACGCTCGTTCGGTCGGGCGAGCGCCCCGGCTACTTCGCCGACCTCACCGAGGGCGTGCGCTACGTCTGGCACCACGGCTTCGTGCGATGGCTGCTCATCCTCTTCGCGATCGTGTTCCTGCTGGTCGTCGCGCCGTCCTACCTCACGCCGCTCATGATCGCCCGCACCTTCGGCGACGAGGTCTGGATGCTCACCGTGAACGAACTCGCCTTCAGCGTCGGCATGGTCGGCGGCGGCGCGATCATCGCGATCTGGGGCGGCACCAGGAACCGCGTGCTCCTCATCGTCGGGTCCTCGGTGGTGTTCGGGGCGCTGTCCATCGGGCTCGGACTCTCGACCAACCTCTGGGTCTTCTTCGGCTTCATGTTCCTGCTCGGGATCGCGGTGCCGTTCTTCTCGACGACGTCGATGACCCTGCTGCAGGAACGCGTCCAATCGGAGCGTCAGGGTCGCGTGTTCGGGTTCGTCGGCATCGTCATGGCGGTGTCGATGCCGCTCGGGATGATCGTGTTCGGGCCGCTCGCCGACGTCGTGTCCGTCGAAGTGCTCCTCGTCGTCGCCGGCGTGCTCACCTTCGTGGTGCTCGCCGTCGCCGTGCTCGTGCCGTCCGGGCGACGGGCGATGGCCGAGGTGACGAAGCAGCCGTGATCCGCTCCGGCCGTCCGGTCAGGGGAGCTGCGCCGAGTAGCCCTCGCGGTAGGTGGGATAGCGGTAGGCGAATCCGGTGTCGCGGAGGGCGGCCGCCGTGATGCGCTTGCCGTGGTGCGGTTCTTCCGGGGTGCGACCGGCGTCGTCGAGCGTCGGGGGAGCGACGCCGAGTCGATCGGCGAGGAAGTCGGCGACCGTCGACAGCAGGACCGGCTCCTCGTCGATGCCCGCCACGACCGGCGGGAGCGATGCCGCCGGCAGGTCGAGCAGGTGCACGATCACGGCAGCGGCGTCGTCACGGTGGATGCGATTGGTCCAGCCGGACGGCCGGGTGACGCGGCCGTCGCGGACCTGGTCGACGAACATCGTGGCCGTCGGACCGTAGAGGCCGCCGAAGCGGATGGCGCTCGCCTCGGGCACGGCGGCGAGGACGGCCTCCTCGGCTGCGAGCAGGGCGCGCGCGGTACCGGCGGTCGGGACGGCCGGCGTGGTGTCGTCGATCGTCTCCCCACCGTCCTCGCCCCACACCGCGGTCGACGAGACGAACAGGATGCGGGGTGGGGTGCCGGGGAGTGCGGCTACGGCAGCGAGGAGGTGCCCGACACCGTCGCGGTAGAGGGCGTCATAGGCATCGACCGAGCGTGCCCGGGGCGCAAGGGCCACGACGATCGCCGTCGTGTCCGCAGGAAGGTCGGGGACGGAGGTCGTGAGGTCGCGGAGCTGGAGCGTGAAGCGCCCCTCGACCGACTCGGGGGCCGGGTTCGACTCGGGCGCCGTGCGCTTCACGCCGACGACGTCCTCCCCACGGGCCAGGAGCCTCCCGGCGACGTCCGAGCCGAGCTGTCCGAGTCCCACGATCACGACGGTCATCGCTCCACCGTACCCGGCGCCAGGGGTGAGAATGGTGGGATGAGTGCTGCGGGGGAGTTCATCGACGCGGCGCTCCAATACGAGGGCGACGGCTATCGCGCAGCGGACGTGGCCGAGCGGCTGGGCGATGGACTTCAGTCCTACGGGTCCTCGGTCGGTGCGGTCCGCGGCACCGTGCGGGACGCGCTCCGGAAGTTCCGCGGGCTGGAGCACGACGAGCTGACAGCCCTCGCCTCGGAGCTGTGGGCCGTGCCGGTCTTCGAGCGCCGGCTCGCCGCGATCGTCCTGCTGCAGTCGAGCGTCCCGGTGCTCAAGCGCACCGACCTGACGCGGATCGAAGGTTTCGTCCGCGCCGGTCGAGTGCCCGAGCTCGCCGACCCGCTGGCCACCGACGTCATCGGACCGCTCCTGGAGCGCCTCGACGGGACGCCCCGGACCAAGGCCGAGAGCGTCCTCGACCGCTGGATGCAGGACGAGCCCTGGTTGCGACGTGCGGCGCTGCTCGCCCCGATCCGCGAGCTCGGTGCGGGTGGCGGCGATGTCGATCGCGCCACCCGTCGGCTGGCCGTCGCCCTGGACGGCTTGCAGCGGCCGGCGCCGATCGCCGTGGTGGAGCCCGCGATGGAGCGTCTTCGCGCCGTGCTCTGATCCGTCCTGTCGCGAGCGCCCTTCGACAGGCTCGGGGACCGGGTTCAGCGCAGGGGCCGACGCGGACTCACACCTGGCGGAAGTCGATCCCCAGGAGGCTCGCCGCAGCCCGGTAATCCGCCGCCCGGTGCCCGAGCGACAGCGACCAGTGGTGCCCGATACCGGTCGCGCTCCACTCGTCCACCCAGACACCCGGGTCGCGCCCGAAGTCGACGCGGCTCGTCGTGTTGCCGATCGCGAGCAGCGGGCCCGGGACGACCTCGCCCTCCGAAGCGACGAAGGCGAGTGATCCGTCGCGGTCCTGTCCCAGCCCCAGCAGTGTGACGGGCCCGTGGCGCACGTCGAACTCGACGCTCACGCCCCAGCCGCGCTTGCCGTGATAGACCCCGAGTCCGCGCAGCAGTGGGTCGCGGGAGCTGACGGCGAGGTGCGCCGGACCGTCGTGCCCCATCTCGACGACTCCGTCCTCGAAGTCCAGCGCCTGGATCTCGCAGAACGACCCACCGGCGCCGACGACCTGGGTCGCGAGCTGGGCGACCGTGGTCCGCAACTCGTACTCGCCGGTCGTGGGGACACCGCGAGCGGTGAGGAGGGAAGCGCCGAGGATCATGCCGGCGCCGAGTCGCTCGTGCTGCTCGCCGTCGCGGCCCCGGTGGTAGTAGGCGAGGCTGTCGAGCGCGAACTCGTCGACGAGCCGGTCGAGCCCGACCGACACCTTCGCTCCCCACGCGAAGTCGTCCTCGACCACCGTGTCGTCGAGGGTGAAGACCTCCCTGGCGAGGGCCATGCGGTCGGCGACCTCGGCATCGGTCACCTCGTCGACGAGGACCCGGAGGTCGTCGAACTCCACGACCTCGACGTGCGAGCCGAAGGTGGTCGGCAGCAGGGTGAGGTCGGTGGAGACGTCGAGCATGCCGGGGTAGACGTGTCCCATGAGGCCGTGGCGGGCGTGACGGAGGGCTGCGCGGACGTGCGCCGCCCGGATCCACTGCGAGATGCGGTCCCACGCCGACTCCTGACGCAGCCACCCCGACACCGAGCGGAACGGGATGCCCGCCCGACGGAAGACGTTGCCGACCTCGGGCACGGGGCACTGCCCGCAGTAGGCGAGCCAAGCGCCGGTGTCGAAGCTCGCGTGGTCCATCCGCTCGGTCGGCTGCAGGTCGATGACGAGGACCGGGGTGTTCGCGCGCTGGGCGATCGGCAGGACCATCGAGGAGGTGAGGTAGGTGGTGAGGAACAGGACGATGAGGTCGCAGTCGCCCTGTCGGAGCTGTTCCGCCGCGGCGTCGCCCTCCTGCGCGTCCGAGATGAAGCCGACGTCGACGACCTCGGCGTCCATCTGCTGGAAGCGTTCCGAGACGTACCGGGCCGATTCCTGGAGCTGGGGAAGCAGCTCCGGGAACTGCGGCCAGTAGGTACCGAGGCCGCCGGCGACGAGGCCGATGCGGGGCTTCCGCCGTGCCTTCGGGGTGAGGAGCGGGTGGGCGGCTGCTGCGGTGTGGGTCATCGTCGATCCTTGGATGGGTGCGGGTACGGGAGTATTTAATCGATTAAATACTGGTGACGACTGTACCCGGGCGTCACCGCCGCGTCCAGCCTCGCCGCTGCTCAGGCAGGCAGGGGAGCGGACTCGCGGACGACGAGATGCGGCTCGAGCGTCCGCGTGACGTGCTCGTGTGCCGCGCGGTCGGCCCCCAGCTCGGCCAGGAGGATCTCGACGGCCAAACGCCCGAGCTCGTCCTTCGGCTGCTCGACCGTGGTGAGCGGCACCCGCCCGTCGGCTGCGAGCGCGAGATCGCCGTAGCCGACCACCGACACCTCGTCGGGCACCGCGAGACCACCGTCGTTCAACCCCCTGATGACGCCGAGCGCGAGCTGGTCGTTCGTGCAGAACACCCCGGTCGGACGCGGTGTCTCTGCCGCGATCCGACGGCCCGCGATGCGCCCCGAGTCGACGGTCATCTCGTCCACGGTGACCTCGCGGAGGTCGTCGGGGTCGAGACCGGCCGCGACGAACGCGTTCCGGGCACCCTCGCGTCGATCGGCGCACTGCGGGATCGCCAGGTCGCCGTTCACGAGCACGATCGACCCGTCGGCGAGGGCGGGAGCATCGCGTCCGGCGGACACTCGGGCGGGATCGGCGAGCAGGTGCGCGACCGCGAGTTCCCCGCCGTGCACGTCGTCGATCGCGACGGAGCAGCCGGTGCCCTCGGGGGCGGTACGGTCCATGAGCACGAGGCGGCTGCCGACCCGTCGCAGCTGGGCCAGCCGGGAGGCGTCGGCCGTCAACGGAGCGACGAGTGCGCCGGCAGCCCGGTGCTCGGCGAGCATCTCGAAGTGCCGGAGTTCGAGGTCCGGGTCGTCATGGCTCACGCAGAGCGCGACCGTGTAGCCGTGCTCGGCCGCGGCCTCGGTGACCCCGCGGGCGATCGCCGAGTAGAACGGGTTCGCGATGTCGGGGATGACGAGGCCGATGAGCCGGTTCGTGCCCTGTCGCAGGGTGGCGGCGGCGCGGTTGGGGACGAAGTCGAGCTCCTCGATCGCCGCGAGGACGCGCTCGCGCGTTGCGGGGGCGACGATCTCGGGGCGGTTGAGCGTGTTGGAGACGGTCGCGTTCGAGACGCCGGCGAGTCTGGCGACGGCGGCGAACCCGATGTCGTGCTTCGCCATGCTGCCCTCCGATTCCACTCCGAGCGTACCCGGCGCGCCCCTCGTCCCGTTCTCAGGACTCCTCCGGTGTGGTGGGGCGATCTCCGCCCGACACGCCGCGGAAGTCCTGAGAACGGTCCGGAGGCGACCGCTACGGGAGGGTGTGGCCCGCAGCGGTGAAGAGGCGGTACCACTCCTCGCGTGACAGGCTCACGTCGGAACCTGCGGCCGCTTCCTCGACGCGCGACGGCTTGGTGGTGCCGAGCACGACCTGGATGTTCGCGGGGTGACGGGTGATCCACGCGGTCGCGATGCCGGACGGCGTCACGCCGTGTGCGGCTGCGAGCTCGTCGAGCACGTCGTTCAGCTCCGCGTAGTGCTCGCGGTCGCCGATGAAGACGCCCGTGAAGAAGCCGGCCTGGAACGGCGACCACGCCTGCAGGGTCATACCGGTCAGGCGGCTGTAGTCGAGCATCCCGTTGTCGCGGTCGATCGACTGGTCGAGGCCCGCCATGTTCGCGGCGACGCCCGACGCGATGATCGGGGCGTGGGTGATGCTCAGCTGCACCTGGTTGACGATGAGCGGCTGCTCGACGGAGCCCTTCAGCAGCTCGACCTGTGCCGGCGTGTGGTTGGAGACACCGAAGTTCCGGACCTTGCCCGAGGCCTGCAGGGCGTCGAACGCCGAAGCGACCTCCTCCGGCTCGACGAGGCTGTCGGGGCGGTGCAGAAGCAGGAGGTCGAGGTAGTCCGTCTTGAGGGCGGCGAGCGACTCGTCGACGGTGCGGAGGATGTGCTCCTCCGAGAAGTCGAAGAAGCCCGGGCGGATGCCGACCTTCGACTGGATGAGCACCTGCTCGCGCTCGGCGGCGGTGAGGGTGACGGCGTCTCCGAAGCGGCGCTCGCAGCCGTGACGCTCCGAGCCGTAGATGTCGGCGTGGTCGAACACGGTGACGCCGGCGTCTCGTGCGGTGTGGAAGAGGGTGCGGATCGCCTCGTCGTCGAGGGGCTCGATGCGCATGAGGCCGAGGACGATGCTGGACGCGGTCAGGTCGGTCTGGGGTAGGGGGATGGTCTTCATCCGACCATCCTGGCCGAACCCACCGATGGTCTGCCTAGGATTGACGACATGTTCGTGTTGTCGTTGCTGCTCATCGTCCTCACGATCATCGCGCTCATCGACGTGGTGGGTCAGCCCGAGCCCGTCGTACGCAACCTGCCCAAGATCGTGTGGGTACTGCTCATCGTCTTCATCCCGCTCATCGGCGTCGGACTGTGGTTCCTGCTCGGCAAGGACTGGTCGAACAGCCGCATCAGGTTCCCCGAGCGTCGGCCGCGCAGTGCGTCCCGTTCGAGCGGCTCCTGGGGTCCCGCGGCATCCTCGTCACCCTCGCCGTCCCAGCCCGACCGCGCGGTCAGCAGCACCGAGGAGCAGCTCGCGGCCCTCGAACGCGAGATCCAGGCCGCGGAGGACGCCGAGCGCATCCTCAAGCTGGAAGCCGAGCTCGCGCGGGACGACGACCGTCGCGACGAGCCCCGCTGACCGCTGCTGCGCACGACGCGGTCCGCACGACGGTCAGTCGAGGACGGCGACGAGGATCTCGGCACCGACGACGAGTCCGGCGACCACGAGGACGGGGACGAGCACCCAGTTCCGGCTCGGACGCAGTCGCGCCCCACGGGTGGTCCCCGCGTCGAAACGCGACGGACGCGGGGTGACCGGACTCATGCGGGCGATGCGTCCACCGAGCTTCGGGACGACCAGGTCGATGAACCGGAACAGCCGCAGCGTCTCCGACGCGTCCCAGAGCCGGAAGCTCCCGCTCGTGGTGACGAAGAGGTTGTCGTCGACGATCTCGATGTCCCAGCGCCGGCCGTGGTCGATGAGGAGCGCCATGACGTCCGGGGTGAACACCTGCAGCGCCTCGACCTGGAAGTCGCGGGGGACGTAGAGGGCGAAGTGCCGGTCGAAGTCGCCTTCGAGGGAGACGAGCTGTTCGTGTTCGACGGTGCGTGCGATCCCGCGACGCGCGCCGCCGTTGTTGGCGACACCGTCGAGCAGCAGGTGCGGTGACCGCGTGGGCAGGGAGACGTGCACGAAACCGACCGAACCGCGGGTCTTGCCGGCACCGCCCGAGGCCGAACGCTCCGAGAGGGTCGCGTCGCCGATCGTCACGCCGACCGTCGCCGGCCCGGTCCGTCCGCGGATCCGTCGCCCCTCCGGACTGAGCAGCTGGTTCGCGACCGCGATGTGCAGGCCCGTGCCGAAGACGACGCCGACCGGTGGGGGCGGCGCACCGTTGGCCCGGTACTCCAGACCGTTGTCGGCGGCGAAGCGACGAACGCGGAGGAGGCGACGCTCGGTGAGCGGTTGCGTCAGGAGGAAACCGCCGAGGACGACCGCCAGCACGGCGACCACGGCGACGATGCCGGCGACGATCTCGATCCCGCTGCTGAGGCCCTCCCATCCGTCCGGGAGACGCAGCGGCAGGCTGGTGGCCGCCCACCAGAGGTACAGCCCGCTCGCGACGACCACGCCCGCGCCGACGGCGGCGTCGCGGAAGACCCAGGGCTGGTCGGCGACGACCTCCTTCCACGGGAGGTGCCGCGTCAGCTCGGTCGTGTCGGGCTCGGCGGTCGGAGGCACAGCGTTCACGATATCGCCGCCATCGGATGCACGTGCGGTTCACAATTCAGGACGCGAACGGCGCGTCGCCCCCGGATCCGAGGGTCCGGGGGCGACGCGCCGAGATCGTCCTGAATTGCGAACGGGTCAGAAGTCGTACTTGTCGATGTTCGATGCGTCGAAGGTGGTCGGCGGGCCGACGATGACGGTGCCGTCGGCGCCGACCTCGCGCTCACCGAGGTCGCCGGCCTCGAAGGTGTCGCCCTCCTTGCCCGTGATCGTGCCTTCGGCGAGTGCCTTGCCGGCGAACGCTGCGACGTAGCCGAGCTGAGCCGGGTCCCACAGCGCGAACGCGGTGACGGTGCCGTCCTTCACGAACGGACGCATCTCGTTCGGGAGGCCGAGGCCGGTCAGCGCGACCTTGCCCTTGTACTCCGAGGTGGAGAGGTAGCGGGCGGTCGCGGCGATACCGACCGTCGTGGGCGAGATGATGCCCTTGAGGTTCGGGTGCGCCTGGAGCAGACCCTGGGCCTCCTGGAACGACTTCGTGTCGTCGTCGTCGCCGTAGACCTTGGCGACGAGCTTGATGTCCTTGTAGTCCGGGTTGGAGGCGAGCTCCTCCTCCATGTACTTGATCCACTCGTTCTGGTTCGTCGCGTTGGCCGTGGCCGAGAGGATCGCGATCTCGCCCGAGCCGCCGATCTGCTCCGAGATGAGCTTCGTCTGGATCAGGGCGACGTCCTTGGCGACGACCTGGGAGATGAAGACGTCGCGGCAGTCCTTGCTGGTGTCGGAGTCGAACGCGACGATCTTCGCGCCGCCGTCGCGGGCCTCCTTGAGGGCGGGGCAGACGGCGTCGGGGTCGTTCGCCGCGATGACGATGACGTTCGTGCCGGCCTGGGTCTCGGCGTTGATGAACGACACCTGGCTGGACGCGCTCGCCTCGAGCGGGCCGACGACCTCGGTGGCGCTGAAGCCGGCCGCCTTCGCGCCGTCTTTGCCGCCGCCGAGCACGACGTCCGTGTACGGGTTGTTGAGCTGCTTGGGGATGAAGGTGATGCTCTCCGCGGCACCGCCGCCACCACCTGATCCCGCGGAGTCGCCGGTGGCGCACCCCGTCGCGATGAGTGCGAGGGAGGCTGCTGCGGCGATGAGGGCCGCTGCGCGACGGGCCGGACGGCCTGCTGCGCGGTTTCGAATCGACTGCATTGTCTGTTCCTTTCTGGATACGCCTGGTGCTGTGGCGTGGGGTGCCCCGAGGGCTGCGCCGATCGGGAGATCAGTGCTGGGGCAGGCTGCGTCGGATCCGTCGGTGGTGGTTCCACTGCTTGACGGATTCGAAGATACTGGGGCCGACCACCGAGGCGATCAGCAGGGTCCCGGTCACGATGATGAGGACGACGTCGGAGACGCGGCCGAGCCGGAGCGCGTAGTTGATGGTGCCGATGAGCAGCACACCCGCGACGACGCCCGGGATGGAACCCTTACCGCCGAAGATCGAGACGCCGCCGAGGAGCACTGCCGCGATGACGGCGAGTTCGAGCCCGGAGGCGTTGTCGCTGCGGGCGCTCGAGTAGCGGAGCGTCCAGAACACCCCCGCGAGGGCGGAGACGCCGCCGGTCGCGACGTAGAGCCAGAACTTCGAGCGGGCGACCTTGATGCCGACGAAGCTCGCCGCCTCCGTGCTGTACCCGAGCGCGTAGAGCCCGCGGCCGAAGGGGGTCAGGTGCAGGACGACCCCGAAGGCGAGCACGACGACGAGGACCCCGACCATGACCACGGGGATGCCGGTAGAGCCGATCTTCGACGTGAAGAACGCGGTGAGCTCGGGTGGGAAGTTCGCGACCGCGTTGTCGCCGATCACGACGAGCGCGAGGCCGCGGAACAGCGCGAGCGTGCCGATCGTCACCGCGAGCGACGGGAGTCCGACCACCGCGATGAGGAAGCCGTTGAACGCGCCGGCGACGACTCCGACGAGCAGCCCGATGAGGAGGACGACCCCGATGTCCATCCCGCCGCCGGCCCACAGCACACCGATGACGGCGCTCGTGAGGCCCGCGGTGCTCGCGACGGACAGGTCGATCTCGCCGGTGATGATCACGAGCGTCATCGGCATCGCGATGAGGAGGATCGGGATCACGTCGAGGAGGAGGAAGCCGACGGTGACGGGGGAGGCGAACCGCGGGATGAGCAGACAGGCACCGATGACGACGACGAGCAGCGCGTAGATCATGATGGCGTCGCGGCCGAGCAGGATGCGCGAGGCGCCGGTGCGGCCCTTCGGTTCGGCCACGAGCACGCCGGTGGTGTCGGTGCCGAGCGGGCCGGAGCCCTTGGTGAACGGAGCCTTCGGGGTGGTGCCCGAGGTGGTCGGGGTCTTCAGATCAGACATCGCGTGCCTCGCTCATTCGCAGTTTCTTGGCCGTACGGAGGCTGGCGACGCGGTCGATGACGATCGCGGCCAGGATGAGGATGCCCACGATCGCCTGCTGCCAGAACTTGTCGACGCGCAGGGCGGTGAGGGCGCTCGTGATGGTGGTGAGGAGGATCGCGCCGATCGCGGCCCCGGCGACGGAGCCGCTGCCGCCGAAGATCGCGACACCACCGACGACGGCCGCTGCGACGACGTCGAGCTCCATGCCCGACCCGGTGGTCGCGCCGACCGAGTTGAAGCGGGAGGCGTAGAGCACGCCGGCGAGTCCGGCGAGCAGGCCGTTCGCCAGGAAGGCGAGGAACACGCGGCGGCCGACCGGGATGCCGAACAGCTTCGCGGCGTCGGGGTCCGACCCGATCGCGTAGAGGTCGCGGCCGGACCGTGCGCCGGCCATGTAGACGGCGACGACGACCACGACGAGGATCGCGATGAGGGTGATGACCGGGAAGCCGAGAACGGTGTCGACGGACAGGTTCCCGAACGCGTCGGGTCGGTCGTCCGCGAAGTACTGCGTGCCACCGGCCCACGCGTTGTTCAAGCCTCGGTAGATGTAGAGCGTGCCCAGGGTGATGACGAGGGCGGGGACCTTCGCGATCGTGACGAGCGCACCGTTGATCGCACCGAGCACCGCGCCGAGCAGCATCGCGATGGCGAACACCGCGATGATCGGCAGCTGCGGCATCGTCGCGAACATCGTGCCGGTCGCGAAGGCGACGAGCCCCAGGATCGAGCCGACGGACAGGTCGACGTTGCGGGTGATGATGACGAGCGCCTGACCGACGGCGAGGATGATCATGATCGTCGCGTTGAGGAGGAGGTCCTTCACCCCCTGGGCGGACAGGAACAGCGGGTTCGCGAGGTAGGTCACGAGCACGAGGACGACGAGTGCGACGGTGACCGGGAGTTCCCGGAGTCGCACGATCGACGCGATCGGGTTCGTCGTGCGCTCGGTCGCGACGGTGACGGGGCCGCCGCCTCCCGGCTTGGTGGTGGTGTCGGTCATCGTGCGCCTTCCAGGGAACCGGTGGCCGCGTGCATCACGGTCTCCGGGGTCGCTTCTTCGCGGGTGAGCTCGGCGGTGATCCGGCCCTCGTGCATGACGAGGACGCGGTCGGCCATGCCGAGGACCTCGGGCAGTTCGGAGGAGATCATGAGGATCGCGATGCCGCGGCCGGCGAGTTCGGAGATGAGGCGGTGGACCTCGCTCTTCGTGCCGACGTCGATGCCGCGGGTGGGCTCGTCGACGATGAGGAGGATCGGCTCGGTCGCGAGCCACTTCGCGAGGACGACCTTCTGCTGGTTGCCGCCGGAGAGGGTGGAGACCGCGTACTCCTGGGAGCCGGTCTTCACCTGGAGGCGGGCCGACCATTCCTCGGCCGCCTGGCGTTCGCGGCGGCCGGAGATGATCCCGAACCGCGCGAGCCGGTGGCGGAGGGTGAGGGTCGCGTTGCGGGCGACCGACAGGTCCATCACGAGACCCTGCTTGCGGCGGTCCTCCGGGACGAAGCCCATGCCGGCGTCGATCGCCGCCTGCGGGTCGCCGGCCTTGACCGGCTTGCCGTCGAGCGTGACGTGTCCGGTGTCGTAGGGGTCGATGCCGAAGACGGCGCGGGCGACCTCGGTGCGCCCGGCGCCGACGAGTCCGGCGAGGGCGACGATCTCACCCGAGCGCACCGTGAACGAGATGTCGGAGAAGACGCCGGCGCGCGACAGCCCGTCGACGGTGAGGACCGCGTCGCCGATCTCCGCGTCCTGCTTGGGGAAGAGGGCGGCGATGTCGCGACCGACCATCTGCCGGACGATCGCGTCGACCGTCGTCTCGCTCGTGACGTGCGTGGCGATGTAGCGGCCGTCGCGCATGACCGTGATGCGGTCGCACAGCGCGAAGACCTCCTCGAAGCGGTGGGAGATGAACATGATGCCGGCACCCGCGTCGCGCAGGGAGCGGGCGACCTGGAAGAGGCGGTCGACCTCGACGCCGGAGAGCGCGGCGGTCGGTTCGTCCATGATGAGGACCTTGGCGTCGAGCGAGATGGCCTTCGCGATCTCGATGATCTGCTGGTCGGCGATCGAGAGGCCCTCGGCGACGCGGTCGGGGTCGATCTGGACGCCGAGGCGGTCGAACAGGGCGCGGGCGGCCTTCCGCATGGCGCCCGTGCTGATGAGGCCGAGGCCGTTCTTCGGCTGGCGGCCGATGAAGATGTTCTCGGCGACGGTGAGGTCGGGGAACAGGGTCGGCTCCTGGTAGATCACGGAGATGCCCGCGGCCTTGCTGTCGGCGACCCCGCGGAACGCGACGGGCTTCCCCGCGAGGGTGAAGTCGCCGGCATCGGGCGTGTAGAGCCCGGCGAGGATCTTCACGAGCGTGGACTTCCCGGCGCCGTTCTCGCCGACGAGCGCGTGGATCTCGCCGGCCTCGATCCGGATGGTGCCGTCGGCCAGGGCGACGACGGGGCCGAAGGTCTTGGCCGCTCCGATGAGGGAGAGCGCCGGCTGGGCGCTGCGCCCGGCGGGCTCGGTGCGCGCCGGCTGCGCTGGATGGTCGATCGTCATTGAGGGTCCGTTCCTCCACGGTGAGGGGCTCGCTCCCGGCGGGATGTGAATCGATTCAGGGTCGGGAGCACCTGCACTGTATGGCCGCCGCATCGCGGGCGGCAAGGCGAAGTGGTCGTTCCTGACAGGACCTTCAGAAACGGTGCCCAGGTCGGCTCGCCTAGGCTGTGGATGCTCGATGGCGAAGGAGGACGACCGTGCGGATCCTCGTCGTCGATGACGAACGCGAGATGGCTGGCCTCCTCTCCCGCGGTCTCGGGTCGGACGGCCACGACGTGACGACGGCGTTCGACGGCCCGACCGCACTGGACCTCGCGCGGCAGGCGATCGCGCCGGCATCCGGTGGCGACGCGGGCTTCCAGGTCGCGGTCGTCGACGTCATGCTCCCGGGGCTCTCCGGATTCGCCGTCTGCCGCGAGCTCAAAGGCCTCGACCCGACGCTCGCGGTGATCCTGCTCACGGCGCGCGACGCCGTGGACGACCGGGTCCGCGGGCTCGATGCGGGGGCCGACGACTACATGATCAAGCCGTTCGCCTTCGCCGAGCTCGCCGCCCGGATCCGCGCGGTCCGGCGGCGGGACGCGCTCACCGTGCAGCCGCGCTTGGAGGTCGGTGGGCTGACGCTCGACCTGCACCGGCACCGCGCGCGTGTCGGTGACCACGACGTGCCGCTGAGCGGGACCGAGTTCGACGTCCTCCGGGTGCTCGCTACCGAGCCGGGCGTCGTCGTCTCCCGGGCGGCCATGCTGCGGGAGGTCTGGGAGACCTTCGACAACATCGACCCGAACGTCGTCGATCAGTACATCAGCCGTCTCCGTCGCAAACTCGACCTGGCGGAGGCGGGTGTCCGCATCGTGACGAGCCGCGGCGTGGGCTTCTCGCTCGTCGCCGCAGGGAGCTGAGGGCGTGTCGGCGGACCGTCGCCGGTCGACGCGGCACCACGGCATCCGCACGCGGATCGCCGGGGGCAGTCTGCTCATCGCCGTCGTCGTGTCGCTCTTCGCCGGGCTCGCGATCAACGCCCAGCTGGAGCGCATCGTCCGCGACGGCACCGTCCAGGCGCTCCGCAGTGACGGCGCGCAATACGTGTTCGCGCTGCAGGCGAGACCCGACGACCCGCTCCAGGGACCCGGCCTCGGGACCCGCATCGCCGTCATCGCCCCCGACGGCTCCATCCCGGTCTTCAGCCTGCCGACGACGCTCGCCGCGCCGCTCCCGGCGCTCGCTGCGACGCGGGAGGTCACCACGGTCGACGCCGGTGCCGCCACCTACATCCTGTTGTCGCAGCCCGTGACCGTCGGTGGGGACACCTGGTACGTCATCGCCGGGCGCGACGAGGCCGAGGAGACGACCGTCCTCGTCCAGATGCGGCTCCTCCTCGTCGGATCCTTCGCGCTCCTCGTCCTCGGTGTGGCGGCCGGCGGGTGGATCCTGACGACGGTGTCGCTCCGGCCCGTCACCCGGCTCCGGGTGAGTGCGCAGAGCCTCAGCGAGCGGTCGACGGACGAGGTGCTGCCGGTCGGCCGTGCCGACGACGAGATCGCACAGCTCGCGATCACCCTCAACGACCTCATCGAGCGGCTGCGGGCCTCGGCCGACCGTGAACGGCAGCTCGTGTCCGACGCGAGTCACGAGCTCCGGACGCCGCTCGCGATCCTCCGCACCCAGCTCGAACTCGCGCGCCTCGAGGACTCGTCGCGCGAGCAACTGCTCGCCGACATCGAGGGGGCCGAGCGCAGTGCGACGCGGCTGTCGGCGCTCGTCACCTCGCTGCTCGAGTTGTCCCGCATCGAGGCGGCGACGCCGGAGGAGCGGACGAGCGCGGCCAGGCTGGAGGCCGACGTGCTCGAAGCGGTCGAGCGCGCACGGTTCCGGGTCGCCTCGGACGACGCGCTGGCCGGGATCGAGGTCGAGTACGTGAGTGCGATCGCCGAGAGCGGGCCGGGGGATGGCGCGGCGGTGTACGCCGTGCGCGCCGACGAGGTCGGCCGGGTCGTCGACAACCTCGCGGGGAACGCGCTGCAGGCGTTCACCGAGCGCGGGGGTGCTCCGCGCCGGGTGTCGGTCATGCTCGACGACGACGGTGGTCAGCTCACGCTGCGGGTGTCGGACAACGCGGGAGGGCTCGACCCGGTCTTCGAACCGCGGGCGCTCGAGCGGTTCAGTCGCTCGGACGCGACGCGGTCCTCCGGGCACGGTTCCGGTCTCGGGCTCGCGATCGTCGCCGCCATCGCGCGCAACGCGGGTGGGGAGATCGTGCTCCGCAACCGTCCCGGCCACGGTCTCGAGGTCGTCGTCACCCTGCCCGTCGCGTCGGCCAGGCCGGGCGATCCCGCCTGATCGTCGCCCGTTCTCAGGAGTCGCCCGGTGTGTCGGGGGCGGGCGGGGGCGCCGCGCCGGAGAACTCCTGAGTTAGGGGCGGATATGGGTGGGTGGCCCGTTCTCAGG
>NZ_LWCT01000008.1:0-117095 GCF_001650455.1 Plantibacter sp. H53 | reverse complement strand
CTGAGCCTGTCGAAGGGCCCACGAGCAACGTCCACAACCGGTGCGACTCAGCATCTGGAATGTCAGTGGTTCGTGGTGGACTGGTTCCATGACCGAGACCACCCTTTCCGCGATCCGCGTCGGCGACGAGTACGCCGCGCAGCTCGCGGAGTTCTCGGACCAGTACGCGGACATCCAGCGGCGTCGCGCCAGCCTGGACGCCGAGGAGGCCCGCCTGCTCGCTCGATCTGCCGCTTACGCGGACGCCTTCGCAGACGTCGCGGTTCCGGCGATCTTCCCGCCGGCGGAACGGCAGGCGCTCTCCCGCCGGTCGACCTGTGCGGCGCTCGCGATGGCGACCCGCACGCCGGAGCAGACCGTGCAGCGGGCGACCAATGACGCCGAGCGCCTGGTGAACGAAGCACCCGCCGTGCTCGCCTCCCTTGAAGCGGGTCGCATCTCGGCGCGGCATGCGCAGACGATCATCGACCAACTCAATGACGTCCCGACCGCGGGGCGAGCTGTGTTCCTCGCGGAGGTCCTGCCGGTCGCGGAAGAGTCCACCAACGCGTACCTCCGGAAGCGTGCCCGCGTGCTGCGCGAGCGCCTCCACCCGGAATCGATCACCGCGCGCGCAACCCGTTCGGAGGCTGACCGCCGGGTCGAGTTCGAACCTGCCGCCGACGGCATGGCGTGGGTGCACCTGTTCACCACGGCACCGATCGCGCAAGGCATCATCGAGCGGGTCGAGACGGCAGCTGCGGAATCGCGCAAGGCCGGTGACACCCGCACCTGCGGACAACTCCAGGCCGACGCGCTCGCGGCGCTCGCACTCACCGGCGTCACACCGGACGACGTGATGTCAAGCCCGGTCCTCCCGCACCCGATCGAGGTGCAGGAACACATCACACCGACCGTGCAGATCACCGTCCCGGCGCTCAGCATTGTCGGCATGAGCGATGCCCCGGCCGTGCTCGACGGCTACGGCCCCATCGACCCCGAGACCGCAGCACGCATCGCGGTGAACGCACCGAGCTTCACCCGGATCCTCGTCCAACCCGAGACCGGTGCGGTTCTCTCAGTCGGGCGGAATCAGTACCGCGTTCCGGCCGACCTCCAACGCGCTGTACGCCTCCGGGACGGCACCTGTCGAGCATCAGGCTGCGGAAGACGGGCCCGGGCTTGCGACCTCGATCATTCGATCGCGTGGGAGGACGGAGGCACCACGGATGTCGGCAATCTCGCCTGCCTGTGTCGACATCACCATCGGATGAAGCACCTGCCGGGGTGGAACCTCGACCACAGACCCGGCGGGGTGCTCGATTGGACGACACCCGACGGGAAACACCACCGGGCGGCACCCGATCCCGCCCCGTTCTGACCCCGCCGACGAAGGGGTTCCTCGTGGGCACTTCGACAAGCTCAGTGACCGGAAGAAGTCCACCCGGAACACCTCGGTCCCTGAGCCCGTGGACGGGCGCTGTCCTCGTCGGAGCGGCTCAGTCCTCGTCGGACACGCCGACCGCACCCACGTCGGCACGGGACCCGTCGCGCGGGATCTCGAGCCAGACGTCGAGTTCCTCGTCGTCGTCGTCCGGACCCGCAGCGACGCCCGGTTCACGGTGCACCGCGCGCAGGCCGACCACGGTCACCGCGACGCGTTCGTCGTCCGGGACGCTCCGCACGATGAGGCGGGTGGCTTGCGAGGCGGCGAGCGCTTCGGCGATCTGCTCGTGGATCGCGTCGAGGACGCCGGCGTCCAGCTCCTCGAGGCCACCTTCGTCCAGCATGTTCACGATCGCGCCGCGCCGCCGGGCCGCGAGCACCTCGGACCGGACCGGGTCGCTCAGGAGGTGGCGGCCACGGATCTCGTCGCGGAGACTGGCCTCGAGCGTCCGGCACTCCGTGCGATCGGCCACCGACAGCCTGCCGCCGTTGGCGATGATCGTACGGAGCATCGGGGTCGCCAGTCGGCCCGTCTGGCTGAGGCGTCGTCTCCGCTCGTGCACGTGCGCGTACTGCGCCGCCTGCCAGTCCGAGGTCGCATGCTCCGCCTGCGTCAGGCGCTCGGCGTCGTGCTGCGCCCCGGCGATCGATCGGGTGAGCACACTCGCGAGGACGACCCAGATGAGGCTGCCCGTGACACCCATCCCGAGCGCCAGTCCCGGACCCGCCCAGAGGAGCGACTGGACCGTGAGGAAGACGATCCCGATGTAGGCGACCGCCTCCCGCTGCCGGACCACGGTGATCGTCATCAGTGTCCCGATCGACGCGACGTGCCAGGTGGCGTACCCGTTGTTCCGCGTGGGGTCGAGCTGGCTGGTCACGAGCAACGGGACGACGATCGCGGTCGCGAGGTTGATGCTCGCGAGCCACGACGGCATGCGCGTCGTGCCCATCGGCCAGAGACTCAGGACGCTCGCGACGGCGTAGACGAGCATCGCGATGAGGACCGGGACGACGTCGCGGGGTGTCTCGAGCGTCAGCGCCGCGCGGAGCAGGTGGTACGCCGAGAACAGGGCGGCGAGGATGACGAGGGCGTACCGCGGTGCCGGGGTCACGAGTCGTGCTCCGGTGACCACTCGATGCGGATCACGGCACCCTCACCCGGACGGGAGATCACCGTCGAGCGACCGCCGACCGCGGCGACCCGCTCGACGATCGAGACCTTCAGCCCGAGCCGCTCCTCGGCGACCTGCTCGGGGCAGAACCCGACGCCGTCGTCGCCGACGATGACGCAGACGCCGCCGGAGACCGTGCCCTCGATGGACAGGCTCCGCGCCACTCCCGAACCCGCGTGCTCGACGCTGTTGACCATCGCCTGCACCGTCGCCCAGTAGACCGCGTTCGCGACCGTGACGGGCAGGACCCGGCCGGACGCCCCCTCGACCGTGACGGAGAACGGTTCACCGAGCATCGACGCGGCCGCACGCAGCCGTTCGATGAGTTCGGCGAGACCGGTGACCTCGTCCTCGTTCGTCATCGGCGCTCCGACACCCTCGAGCTGTTCGATCGCGACCCGCGCCATCATGACGGCGAGCGCCTCCGACTTCGGGGTCAGCGCCCGATCCGCGGCGAGCAGGGAGGCGAGGACGCTGTCGTGGACGATCGAATCGACCTCGACGCGCTCCACTTCCGTGGCGTGCTGCTTGACGGCCGCGTCGTAGGTGGCGAGGGCGGCCGCCCTTGCGATGTCGACCCGACCGGCCAGCACACGGAACAGCCCGACGAGGACGACGATGAGCCCTCCGATGATCGTCGCGTACGACGCGTCGAGCGCACCGATCTCGAAGGACGCCGGCGCGAAGTCGGCGTCGATGACGCGGTTGACGCCGTACATGACCGAGGTCACGACGAGGTACACGATGGCCCCCCGCAACTGCAGCGGGATGCAGGCGAACGCGACGGCGATCGTGCAGAGGTACCAGATCCACGGTTCCTGGTTGATGTCCGCCGACGCCTGCGCGTTCACCGCCGGCCAGATGAGGAGGGCCACGAAGAACACGGCGGCGAAGACGCCGGAGGCGATGCGGTGGTGCCACAGGAAGAGGCAGCAGATGATGGCGCCGAACATCGTCCCGAAGACGAGCGAGACGTAGACGACGCCGAACCAGCCGGTGATCTGGACGCCCTGTCCGAGCGTGGTGAACGCGGTCTGCAGTCCGAAGACGAGTCCGATGATCGCGACCGACCGGCCGAGGAGGCGTTCGAAGTTCGCGGTGTTCAGCATCCGGCGCTGAACCTGGACATCTCTCGTGGTCGCGGGGATCGCGGGATGCCTGGTCGGTGCCCGGAAGCTAGGAGACATCCGTCCCGCCTTGATCGAGGCCGGGGAGGATCCCGTCCTCGACCGCTCGGCGGAGCAGGTCGACCTTCGTCGGTGCCGGGCGACCCACCTCGACGTACTTCACCCGGATGCGGTCGATGTGCTCTCGGGCCGTGGAGTAGGCGATGCCGAGCTGCATGGCGACGGTCTTCAGCGGCAGGCCGGACGCGTAGAGGTGCAGGACGTCTCGCTCGCGACGACCCAGCTGCGCCCGCGCGAAATCGCTGTCGGCGTCGATCGCACTCGCCCACTCGATGTTGTTCAGGGCCTCGCCACGGGCCACCGTGCCGATGGCGGCGATGACCGTGTCCGTCGGTGAGGACTTGGGGATGACCCCGGACGCTCCGGCGGCCAGCGCCTCGCGCACCAGTGCGACCCGATCGGCGATCGAGTGGATGAGGACGTGTGCCCCCACAGCCTGCACCGCGTGGATGTTCGAGGTCGGCGTGCTGCCGTCGGAGAGCGAGAGGTCGAGCACGACCACGTCGGGCACGACGCCGTTCAACGCGGCGATGCACTCGACGGCGGTCGGGGCACTCGCCACGACCTGATACCCGGCGTGCGCACACACCGCTTCGATCCCGAGCCGCACGGACTCGTGATCATCAATGATTGCGACGGTCACCACGGCACCATCGTAGCGAGTGACGGACCCGCCGGGCGCGACGGCCGGATCGCGAGTCGCCTCCGTCGGCTCGGGCCCGCTCAAGCCGTCCGTGAGAAGCCCGCGACGGCCTCGAGGTGGTGCGTGTTGGGGAAGAGGTCGTAGGCCGCGAGGTGGTCGAGCTCGTAGCCCTGCTCCGCCAGGAGGGCGACGTCGCGGGACAGCGCGATGGGGTCGCAGGCGACGTAGACGATCGACGCGGGCCGCAGCTCGCCGAGCATGGCGACGATCTCCGCGCCGGCGCCCGAGCGGGGCGGGTCGAGCACGACGGTCGCGGTGGCGTACCGGGACCGCTCGATCCGACTGCCCGTCGCGATCTCCGACCGCAGGAAGGCGTCGACCTTCGCGGTGACGGCCTGTGCGCCCACCCACTCGGACAGGTTCTCGCCCGCGTACTCGGTGGCCCGTTCGTCACTCTCCACGGTCGTGATGCGGGTGGTCGCGCCGAAGCGGTCCCCCACGCCCGCGGCCAGGAGGCCGACGCCGCCGTAGAGGTCGAGGTTCGCGGCGCGCGGGTCGAAGCGCGCGTCGTCGATGGCCGCCGACACGGCCTGCTGGAGGGTCGTCGCAGCCTGACGGTGTACCTGCCAGAACCCGTTCGCGTCGACGATGAACTCGCGCTCGCCGACGAGCTCGCGGATCGGGTCTGCCGCCGGACGGACCGGCTTCGGTCCCCCGCGTCGACCGCGCCCGCCACCGCGTCGGCGGTCGCCGCCTCCGACCTCGTCCGTACGAGTCAGGACGCGGACCGCCCCGGTCGAGGAGGCGACGATGTCGATGGACGTGGTGCCGTCCGGCAATTCCTCGAGCTTGGCCGCTCCAGCGACCGCTTCGATCGCGAGCGGCAGGTCGTCGACCGGGACGACGTGGTGGGACCGCGAGGCGTAGGGACCGATGTTGCCGTGCTGGTCGACATGCAGGGAGACCCGCGTCCGCCACCGGGTGCCGTCGGGCGTCTCGCCCTCGACCGCGGCGACCGTGAAATCGGGAGCGACTCCGGCGAACCGCTCGAGCCCCTCAGCGAGGACCTGGTGCTTCAACGCACGCTGGTGGGCGAGCTCGATGTGTCCGAACTCCGCTCCTCCCGCCCGCTCGCTCGGCTCGCGGTGGACGGAGGCCTCGGCCCAGACGTGCGGACGGCGGTGCTCGGACGGCGTGAGGACCTCCAGGGTCTCAGCCCGCCAGAAGCGCTTCTCGTTCTCGTCGACGATGCGTGCCCGCACGCGCTCGCCGGGGAGCGTGTCGGGGACGAAGACCACCCGGCCCTCGTGCCGGGCGACGAAGACACCCCCGTGGGCTACGTTGGTGATGTCCAGTTCCACGGTGCGTGCAGTCGTCGTGCTCATGCGTCGAGCATGTCACACGGGCGGCTGCGGGGAGTCCACCGTCCACTGCAGAAGGAACCGTCATGCGCCTCACGCTCGCCTCCACGTCACCGGCCAGACTCGCCCTGCTGCGGTCGAGTGGCATCGAGCCGATCGTCGTCCCGTCGTCGGTCGACGAGGAACGGGCCGTCGACGACGCGACCCGCGCCGCGGGTGCGCCGCTCGCCCCCGACGAGGTCGTGGCACTCCTCGCCCGTGCGAAGGCGGAGGCCGCTCTGGCCGTCGTGCGCGAACGTGGCGACGCGGTCGACCTCATCCTCGGCGGCGACTCGGTCTTCGTCCTCGACGGCGTCGTCCACGGCAAGCCCCACACACCCGAGCGCGCCCGCGAACGCTGGCACGCCCAGCGCGGGAGGACGGGGACCCTGTACTCCGGTCACTGGCTCATCGACTGCACCGGTGCCTCGCCGGTCGGGATCGGCGCGGTCGCGAGCGCCGAGGTGTCCTTCGCCGACGACCTCGACGACGCCGAGATCGACGCGTACATCGCATCGGGCGAGCCCCTCGCGGTGGCGGGGGCGTTCACGATCGACAGTCTGGGTGCCGCCTTCATCACCCGCATCGAGGGCGATCCGTCGACCGTCGTCGGCCTCTCGCTCCCGACCCTGCGGCGTCTCGTCCGCACGCTGGGACACGACTGGCACGAGCTCCGCAACCGGCCCGGTGCCCTCTGACATCCCAGCCCTTGTAGAGGCGATACGTCGTTCCTGCGACTTTTTTGTGCGTGTGAGCCAAAGGCTCACCCGGGCCTCCCGGTAGGCTCGTGGACTGTGCCACGTATAACCAAGGTCCTCATCGCCAACCGTGGCGAGATCGCCGTCCGCGTCATCCGAGCCGCGAAGGACAGCGGGATCGCCTCCGTCGCCGTCTACGCCGACCAGGATCGCGACGCCATGCACGCCCGTCTCGCCGACGAGGCCTACGCCCTCGACGGGACGACGAGCGCGGAGACGTACCTCGTCATCGACAAGCTCCTGTCCATCGCCCGACGGTCCGGCGCCGACGCCGTCCACCCGGGCTACGGCTTCCTCGCCGAGAACGCGGACTTCGCGCGTGCCGTCATGGCCGCAGGGCTGATCTGGATCGGCCCGTCGCCCGAGGCCATCGAGCGGCTCGGCGACAAGGTCTCCGCCCGCCACGTGGCCGAGAAGGTGGGCGCTCCGCTCGCCCCAGGCACGCTCAACCCCGTATCGGGTGCCGAGGAGGTGCTCGACTTCGTCGACGTCCACGGCCTGCCCGTCGCCATCAAGGCGGCGTTCGGCGGCGGCGGTCGCGGCCTGAAGGTCGCCCGTGAGCGCGAGGAGGTCGCCGAGCTCTTCGAGTCGGCCACCCGCGAGGCCATCGCAGCGTTCGGCCGGGGCGAGTGCTTCGTCGAGAAGTACCTCGACCAGCCGCGCCATGTCGAGACGCAGTGCCTCGCCGATGCGCACGGCAACGTGGTCGTCGTCTCCACCCGAGACTGCTCGCTGCAGCGTCGCCACCAGAAACTCGTCGAAGAGGCACCGGCGCCCTTCCTCTCGGACGACCAGGTGGCGGAGCTCTACCGCGCGTCGAAGGCGATCCTCAAGGAGGTCGGCTACCTCGGTGCCGGCACCTGCGAGTTCCTCATCGGCAAGGACGGCACCGTCTCCTTCCTCGAGGTCAACACCCGCCTGCAGGTCGAGCACCCGGTCTCCGAGGAGGTCACCGGCATCGACCTCGTCCGTGAGCAGTTCCGTCTCGCCGAGGGCGGCGTCCTCGACTACGACGACCCGCAGCCGAGCGGCCACTCCTTCGAGTTCCGCATCAACGGCGAGGACCCGGGACGCGGCTTCCTCCCACAGCCGGGCCCGATCCACGTGTTCAAGACCTTCGGCGGCCCCGGTGTCCGGCTCGACTCCGGTGTCACGGCCGGCGACACGATCTCAGGCGCGTTCGACTCGCTCCTCGGCAAGATCATCGTCACGGGACGTACCCGCGAGGAGGCGCTCGAACGGAGCCGTCGCGCACTCGACGAGTTCGAGGTCGCCGGCCTCCCCACCGTCATCCCCTTCCACCGCAAGATCGTCCGCGACCCCGCGTTCACCGCGGAGGACGGCACCTTCGGCGTCTACACCCGATGGATCGAGACGGAGTTCGTCAACGACATCGAGCCCTGGGACGGATCCATCGATGCGCAGCAGGCACCCGCTGCCCGCTCGACGGTGGTCGTCGAGGTCGGCGGCAAGCGTCTCGAGGTCAGCCTTCCGGGCGGACAGCTGGGACTGAACGTCGGTGCGCCGGTCGCCGCTCCCGCTCCGCACCGCCGCGGGGGTGCAGCAGTGGTCTCGGGTGCGACGGGTGACTCCGTCTCGGCGCCCATGCAGGCGACCATCGTGAAGCTCGCGGTCGCCGAGGGCGATGTCGTCGTGAAAGGCGACCTCGTCGTCGTCCTCGAGGCGATGAAGATGGAACAGCCCATCACGGCGCACAAGGACGGCACGGTCGGCGCGATCGACGCGACGGTCGGTGCCACGGTCTCCTCGGGTCACCAGCTCCTCACCATCAGCTGACCCGGACGGCGCCTTCGGGCGTCGTATCGGACCCGGCGACGATACGCTGAGCAGGTGTCAGCAGCCGACCTTCTCGAAGATGCGTTGGATCGTGTGGCGGACTTCGACGCCGCCGGTGCGATCGCACTGCTCGAGGCGGAGCCCGGCGCTGCGTCCGATCCCCGCGTCCTCGCCCTCCTGTCCTACGCCCGGTTCACCACCGCCGACTTCGCGGGTTGTCGCCGGGATGCGGTGGACGCGCTCGCCGCATCGACGGACTCCGACCGGACGACCCGCCTGCTCGTGCTCGGAGCCGCCGGGCTGGCCCTCGGGTCGGACCGCTCGTCCGGCTCGGAGCTGGAGGGGTGCTTCGCGGAGGCGGACGCCCTCGTCGACGACGGCGGGGACCTCGAACCGACCCTGGCCTGGCTCGTCGGGTACCTGCTCGTCGAGGGTGCCGTCGTCAACGTCCTGATCCACGCCGCCCGGCGCTTCGCCGACGCGTTCGCCGACGACATCGCCGCCACCCCGGGCCGCTTGTACCGGACACTCGTCGACGGGGTCCTCGCCCGCCTCCTGCTCAACGAGGGACGCGTCGCCGAGGCCGAGGCCGCCGCGCTCGCGATGTTCGAGCGGGCCGGGAGCGGACCGACCGCGCTGTACGCGGAGGCCGTGCAGTGCCTCGTCGCCGGGAACCGAGCCGAGCAGGGGGCGACCAGGACGCTCGCCCGCCGCGTCCGTCAGGCCATCCCCGAACCCACGGGCGCCTTCCAGACGACGTGCTACCTCCTCGTCGGCTACGGACTCGCAGCCCTCGCGGACGACCACGGTGCCGCGGCCCTCGCCCGCAGCGCATCGGGGAACGACTTCAGCGGCTTGTCCGTCCAGGACCGGGCCCTCGCGATCGAACTGCTGGTCTCGAGCGCGTTCCTCGACCGCGACATCGTCGAATCGGAACGCCTCATCGGCTTCATCGCCGCCGACGTCGACCGCAGGGTCCCCGGGCCGGCCATCCTCCGCATGCAGTGCAAGCTCGAACTCCTCCGCGGGCGCCCCGCCGAGGCGCTGGCGCTCGCGCGCACGGCGACCACCCGCGCGTTGGCCGACGGCCGCATGCTGGAAGCCGGGATCGGCGAGATCCTCGCGACGCGCGCCCTGATCGCCATGTCCGACCGGACGCAGGCCGTCCGCGAGTTGGCCGCGCTCGCCGAGCAGGCGGTCCGCGGCGGGCACACCGCCGCGACCCGCTCCGCCGCCCGGGAGCTGAAGGCGATCGGTCGACGTCTCGCGCCGGTCGCGGGATCCGGTTGGGACGGACTGTCGCCGCGCGAACGCGAGGTCGCCCTGCTCTCCGCCGAGGGCAACTCGACGGCGGAGATCGCGTCCGTCCTCCAGCTCTCCTCGCGCACGGTCGACGCGCACGTCACCCGGGTGCTCGCCGCGTTCGGGATCGTGTCCCGCCGCCAGCTCCCCTCGCGGCTCCCAGCCACACTGCCGTTGACCGCCGTCCCCGTCCCGACCACGCCGCTGACGCCCCGACAGCGGGACCTCACCGAACTCGTCGCGGACGGCCTGTCCAACGACGAGATCGCGACGGCCCTCGGCATCTCCCGCAAGACTGTCGAGAAGCATCTCAGCGCCGTCTTCCACGCCTGGGGCGTGCGCTCGCGGGTCGCCGTCGCGCGCATCGTGCTCGCGAACCGCGATCGGTGACGTCCAGCTCCTCGGCGACGGTTCGACGAGGACGACGTCTATTCGACGATGTGCATGGCGCGCGCCGCGTCGGTGATCGACCCGGTGAGTGACGGGTAGACCGTGAAGGCACGCGCGACCTGGTCGACGTTCAGCCGCTGCTCGACCGCGAGGGCGAGCGGGAAGATGAGCTCGCTGGCCTTCGGGGCGACGATGACCCCGCCGATGACCGTGCCGCTG
This sequence comes from Plantibacter sp. H53, assembly GCF_001650455.1. NCBI lineage: Bacteria > Bacillati > Actinomycetota > Actinomycetes > Micrococcales > Microbacteriaceae > Plantibacter > Plantibacter sp. H53. Next base: position 106,799 of record NZ_LWCT01000008.1, on the reverse strand, counting down.
CCGGTCCGCGCGAACAGCTTGACGAAGCCGTCCTTGATGCCCATCATCTTCGCGCGCGGGTTCTGGGCGAGGGGCAGTTTGTAGATCTCGCCCTGGGCGATGCCGTCCTCGATCTGCTTCTGGGTCCAGCCGACGGTCGCGATCTCGGGCTGCGTGAAGATGTTCGCGGCGACGTTGCGGATCTCGGTCGGGTTCACCGCGTCGCCCATCGCATGCAACATCGAGGTGCGACCCTGCATCGACGCGACGGACGCGAGCGGCAGGAAGGTCGTGCAGTCGCCGGCGGCGTAGATGTTGGGGACGCTCGTGCGGGCGACCCGGTTGACGCGGATGTGTCCGGAATCGGTCAGCTGCACGCCGGCCTCCTCGAGGCCGATCCCGGCGGTGTTGGGGACCGAACCGACCGCCATGAGACAGTGCGAGCCCTCGACCGTGCGGCCGTCGGAGAGCGTGGCCACGACGCCGTGCTCGGTGCGGGTGACGGAATCGGCCCGCGACTTCGAGAGGACGGTCATGCCGTTGCGTTTGAAGACGTTCTCGATGACCGCCGCCGCGTCGGCGTCCTCACCGGGCAGCACCTGGTCGCGGCTCGAGATGAGCGTGACCTTCGAGCCGAGGGCGGTGTAGGCGGAGGCGAACTCGGCGCCGGTGACGCCCGAGCCGACGACGATGAGGTGCTCGGGGACGGAGGTGAGATTGTACAACTGCGTCCAGGTGAGGATGCGCTCGCCGTCCGGCAGGGCGGAGGGCAGCTGGCGCGGGCTCGCGCCGACGGAGACGACGACGGTGTCGGCCTCGATCCGGTCGAAGTCGGTGCCGGCGGACAGGTCGGTCGAGACGATGACCTCGTTCGGTCCGTCGAGCCGGCCTTGACCGTTGACGATGCGGACCCCGGCGCGGATGAGGCTCGCGCGCATGTCCTCGGACTGCTGACGGGCCAGCCCGAGCAGTCGCTTGTTGACGGCGGCGAGATTCACCGCGACCTCGGGCCGGCTGGGCTTGCCGGTGGTCTCCGAGCGGACGAAGAACTGCACACCGAGGTCGGCCGCCTCACCGATGGCTCCGACCGCGTCGGCCGTGGCGATGAGGCTCTTGGACGGGACGACGTCGGTGATGACCGCTGCTCCACCGACACCCGAACGCTCCACGAGCGTGACGTCGGCTCCGAGCTGCGCCCCGGCGAGGGCCGCCTCGTACCCGCCGGGTCCGCCTCCGATGATCGCCACTCGCTGCTTGCGTTCGAACTCGTAGGCCATGCGTCCATTCTCGCGCGCCACCAGGGGCGGGACCAAACCCGTCCGGGCCTGCGGCGGTGGGGATCGTGCGCGGATGAGCGGGGTCGGCGCGGTTGGGCGGCGGCCCCACCCCTGTCTAAAGTGAGAGGATGTCCGAAACCTCTGCGAATCCACTCGATCTGTCCGACGTCGATCCCTTCGAGATCGCCCGCGAAGCCGCCGGCCAGATCGCCGAGAAGACCGGCGTGGAACGCCACGACATCGCGCTCACGCTCGGCAGTGGCTGGGGCAAGGCGGCCGACCTGATCGGTGAGACGACGGCGACGATCCCGGCCTCGGAGATCGTCGGGTTCTCGAAGCCGGCGCTCGAGGGCCACGTCGGCACCCTGCGCTCGGTCCTGCTCCCGAGTGGGAAGCGTGCGCTCGTCATCGGCGCCCGGACGCACTACTACGAGAACCACGGTGTCCGCCGCGTCGTGCACAGCGTGCGGACGGCCGCTGCGGCCGGCGCGGGCATCATGGTGCTGACGAACGGCGCCGGCGGCATCAAGGACCACTGGACGCCCGGCACGCCGGTGCTGATCAGCGACCACATCAACCTCACGGCCGACTCGCCGCTCGAGGGCGCGACGTTCATCGACCTCACCGACCTCTACGCCAAGCGGCTGCGGGACATCGCGCACAGCGTCGCTCCGGACCTCGACGAAGGCGTCTACACGCAGTTCCGCGGACCGCACTACGAGACCCCGGCCGAGGTCCAGATGGCGAAGGCGATCGGCGGCCACATCGTCGGTATGTCCACCGCGCTCGAGGCGATCGCCGCACGTCAGGCCGGCATGGAGGTCCTCGGGATGTCGCTCATCACGAACCTCGCCGCCGGCATCCAGCAGACACCGCTCAGCCATGCCGAGGTCATCGAGGCCGGCCAGGCGGCCGAGCCGGTGATCAGCAAGCTCCTCGCGCAGATCGTCGCGGCCCTGTGAGCGAGGCGACGAGCCTGCTCGCGACCGCCGAGGCCTGGCTCGCCCAGGATCCCGACGACGAGACCCGGGCCGAACTGGCAGGCCTCGTCGAACGCGCCCGCGTGTCCGACGACGTCGCCGTCGCAGAACTGCACGACCGCTTCGACACCCGTCTGCAGTTCGGCACGGCCGGGCTCCGCGGACGCATCGAGGCCGGTTCCAACCGGATGAACCGGGTCCTCGTGTCGCAGGCCGCGGCCGGACTCGCCGCCTACCTGCTCGAGCAGGCACCGGAAGGCGTGACGCCGAGTGTCGTCATCGGCTACGACGGCCGGAAGAACTCCGCCGTGTTCGCCAGCGACACCGCCGAGCTGATGGCCGGTGCCGGCGTCCGCGCCATCCTGCTGCCACGGCTCCTGCCGACGCCCGTCCTCGCGTTCGCCGTGCGGTTCTTCGACGCCTCGGCCGGCGTCATGGTGACCGCGAGTCACAATCCGCCCGCCGACAACGGCTACAAGGTGTACCTGGGCGGCGAGCACCACGGGTCCCAGATCGTCTCCCCCGCCGACGCGGCCATCGCCGCCCACATCGGGCGCATCGCCGAGACGGCGCTCGTCCAGGACCTCCCGCGCAGCGACGGGTTCGAGATCGCGGGCGAGGACGTCGTCGACGCCTATGTCGCCGAGACCGCAGCCGTCGCTCCCGCCACGGCGGGCGGCCAGCTGCGCGTCGTCTACACGGCCATGCACGGCGTGGGTTGGGAGACAACCCGACGCGTCCTCGAGACCGCCGGGTATCCGGCACCGGAACTCGTCACCGAGCAGATCGATCCCGATCCCACCTTCCGGACCGTCAGCTTCCCGAACCCGGAGGAGCCGGGCGCGCTCGACCTGTCCTTCGCGACGGCGCGAGCAGTCGGCGCCGACCTCATCATCGCCAACGACCCCGACGCCGACCGCCTGGCGATCGCGATCCCCGACGACGCGGCCCCCTCGGGGTTCCGTCGGCTCACCGGCAACGAGGTCGGTCTCCTCCTCGGCTGGCGGGCCGCCCAGGCCGCCAGTGCCGCACTCGACGGCGATGCGGCTCCCGAGGGCACGCTCGCGTGCTCGATCGTCTCCTCCCCCGCCCTACGCCTCGTCGCCGAGGCGCACGGCCTCGAGTTCCGCGAGACGCTCACCGGGTTCAAGTGGATCTCCCGGACGCCGGGCATGCTCTTCGGCTTCGAGGAGGCCCTCGGCTACCTCGTGAACCCCGGGACCGTGCGCGACAAGGACGGCATCTCGGCCGCCGTCGCGTTCCTCGGTCTCGCGACGGCGTCGGCGCAGGCGGGCGAGAGCGTCGCGGGGCTCCTCGACCGGTTCGCGGACACCTTCGGTTCCTTCGGCAGCGACCAGATCTCCATCCGCTACACCGAACTCAGCCGCATCGGCGAGGTCATGGCCGGGCTGCGGGCGCTCCCGCCGACGGAGCTCGCGGGAGCTCGGGTGACCCGGATCGACGACCTCGCCGACGGGTTCGAGGCGCTCCCGCCGAGCGACGTCCTGCGCGTCTGGCTCGACGACGGCACCAGGGTCATGATCCGGCCGAGCGGCACGGAGCCGAAGCTCAAGGTGTACGTCGACGTCCAGTCCGCCGACGGCGACGCCGCCGAGCGGGCGGCCACGGTCACCGCACGGCTCGCCGCTCTGCGGACGGACCTCACGGCGCTCGTCTCCTAGCCCCTCGACGGGCTCGGCGCCCGGTGGTGTGCGGCCCGGAGACCGGGGCGCACACCACTCAGCCGATGGCGCGTTCGAGCTTCTCGGTGAGTTCGGCGAGGTCGAAGTAGTTGTCGATGACGACGATGTCGGCGAAGGTCTTGCCGATGCGCTCGACGAGCTCCGGCGAGGTCAGGATCACCTGGGCGTCGGCCGCGGTGGTGCCGAGGCTCTCGATGTCGCCGGCGACGACGTCGGCCTCGAGGTCGAGGCGTTCGAGCGCGCGTTCGGCGTTGAGCTTGAGGATGGCCGAGGAGCCGACTCCCGAACCGCAGACGGCGACGATCTTCATGCCTGGCCCCCGCCGGACAGCGGTGACGCACCGAACACGGCTCGCACCTCGTCGAGCGTCGTGGCCGCAGCGAGCCGCGGGATGGCGGTCTCGTCGTTGAAGACGTTGGCGATCTCCGCCACCCAACCCACGTGTGACTCAGCGGTGGTGACCGCGAGGCCGAGGACCACCGAGACGGGGTCGTTGTGGGGGTGGCCGAACCGGACCGGAGCAGCGAGGGTCGCGACGACGAGGGCGTCCTCGTGGACGTCGGCGCCCGGTCGGGCGTGCGCGAGCGCCAGGCCCGGCGCGATCACGACGTACGCGCCGAATTCCTCGACGACGTCGATCATCCGTTGCGTGTACGCGACGTCGGTCGCGCGGGTGTCGGACAGCAGCGCTCCGGCTACGCGGATCGCCTCGCGCCAGTCGTCGGCATCGACGTGGAGCGCGACGCTGGCTTCGGACAGTTCTGGGAGTGGCATCGCTTCAATCAGAGGATCGGTCGACCCGAGTGGATCGGAACCATCGTAACGCTCCGAGGCTGGAAGCCTGCCGCGCAGGTGCCGCCCAGGCGGTCGCCGGAACAGCACCTGCCGACATCGTCAGTCCTCGTCGTCGTCGAGGAACTCGTCGAACGCTTCCGAGATGCGGTCCGCCAAGGCCTCGCGGATCTCCAACGGCTGGAACGTCGCGGCGGCGGCGTTCAGCTGGAAGGTCTCCAGGTCGGTCAGGTCGTAGTCGAACGCCTCGGAGAGGAGCGCGAGCTCCTTCGTCAGGCTCGTGTCGCTCATGGTGCGGTTGTCGACGTTGACCGTGACGGCGAAGTCGAGCTGGTAGAGCAGGTCGAACGGGTGGTCCTCGAGCTCCTCGCCCCAGGCCGCGATGGCTCCGGTCTGCAGGTTCGACTGCGGGCTGAGCTCCAACGGGATCTTGCGGTCGCGGACCCACTCCGCGACGGGACCGAGCGTGGCGTAGAGGGACTCGGCGTCGTCGCGCTCGATGAAGATGTCCTCGGCGATGCGGACACCGTGGCCGAGTCGCAACGCACGGCCGTCGAGCAGGGCGCTCCGGATCGACTCGATGCCGTCGGCCTCTCCCGCGTGGACGGTCACCGGGAACAGCTCGGCCGCGAGGTAGTCGAACGCCAGGCGGTGCTTGCTGGCGGGGAAACCCGCCTCGGCGCCGGCGATGTCGAACCCGACCACGCCGCGCTCGCGATGACGCACGGCGAGCTCAGCGATCTCGAGCGCACGGTCGGCGTGCCGCATGGCCGTGACGAGCTGACCGATCTGGATGTCGGAGCCGGAGTGGGCCGCGTCCTTGACACCGAGCTCGATACCCTCCTGGACGGCCTCGACGACCGCGTCGAGGCTGAGGCCGCGGGTGAGGTGCTGCTCAGGAGCCCAGCGCACCTCGCCGTAGATGACGCCGTCCGCAGCGAGGTCCTGAACGAACTCGCGCGCGATGCGGACGAGCCCCTCCTCGGTCTGCATGACCGCGGTGCTGAGATCGAAGGTCTTGAGGTACTCGACGAGCGAACCGGCGTTGCACTGCGTGTAGAACCAGTCGGCCAGGCCGTCGGGGTCCGACACGGGGACGTCGACACCGATGGCCTCGGCCAGCTCGATGATCGTGGCCGGCCGCACACCACCGTCGAGGTGGTCGTGGAGCGAGATCTTCGGGAGCGCGCGGAGGTCGACGCCGGAGAGGGGGGATTCGTCTGCAGAGGTCACGGGGTTCACTGTACCGCTCACGCGCATCCTGCGACATGGCTCAGTCCGTCGCCTCGAGGACCGGGCGACGGACTGAGCGTCTGCGGCCGTCAGGCCTCGATGCGGGCCCGGACGATGGGGCCGCGCGGCGGCGCGGTGTCCTCGATCGTGTAGGCACCCTCGAGCGCCTCGAGCGCCCGCGGGAAGCGGGCGGCATCGTCGGCGCTCAGCGTGAAGAGCGGCTGTCCGGCCCGGACCTCGTCACCCGGCTTCGCGTGCAGGTCGATGCCCGCCGCGTGGATGACCGGGTCCTGCTGCCTGGCCCGACCGGCACCGAGGCGCCAGGCCGCGATGCCGAACGGCAGTGCCTCCTGCGTCGCCAGCACGCCGTCGCGCGACGCCGTGACGACGTGCGTCTCCTTGGCGACCGGCAGCGGTGCGTCCGGGTCGCCGTCCTGTGCGCGGATCATGCGCTTCCAGACGTCCATGGCCCGACCGTCCGCGAGGGCGCCCTCGACGTCCGCGTCCGGCTGCCCGGCGAGGGTCAGCATCTCCCGCGCGAGGGCGAGGGTCAACTCGACGACGTCCGCCGGACCACCGCCCGCCAGGACCTCGACGGACTCGCGGACCTCGTTCGCGTTGCCGATCGCGAGGCCGAGCGGGACGTTCATGTCCGTCAACAGCGCGGTCGTCGCCACACCGGCGTCCGTCCCGAGCGCGACCATCGTGCGCGCCAGTTCCTCGGCGCGCTCGTAGTCCTGCATGAAGGCGCCGGAGCCGAACTTGACGTCGAGGACGAGCGCCCCGGTGCCTTCGGCGATCTTCTTCGACATGATGCTCGACGCGATGAGCGGGATCGCCTCGACCGTGCCCGTCGTGTCGCGCAGGGCGTACAGGCGCTTGTCCGCCGGGGCGAGACCGGAACCGGCGGCGCAGATGACCGCGCCGACGTCCGCCAGCTGCGCCATCATCTCGTCGTTCGTCAGCGCCGCGCGCCATCCCGGGATGCTCTCGAGCTTGTCGATCGTCCCACCCGTGTGCCCGAGCCCGCGGCCCGACAGCTGCGGCACCGCGACGCCGAACACGGCGACGAGCGGGGCGAGCGGCAGGGTGATCTTGTCGCCCACGCCGCCGGTCGAGTGCTTGTCCGAGGTCGGCTTGTCGAGCGACGCGAAGCTCATCCGCTCACCGCTCGCGATCATCGCCATCGTGAGGTCGCGGATCTCGCGCCGCTCCATGCCGTTCAGCAGGATCGCCATCGCCAGCGCCGACATCTGCTCGTCGGCGACGTAGCCCCGGGTGAAGGCGTCGATCAGCCAGTCGATCTGCGGCGTCGACAGCTCACCGCGGTCGCGCTTCGTGCGGATGAGGTCGACGACGTCGAATGCTTCTACGGAACTCATGCGTGGTACTCCTCGAGTTGACGTGGTCCGAAAGCGTCCGGCAGGACCTCGTCGATGGTGCGGATGCCGGAGACGGTGTCGAGCAGCATGCCCGCCGTCGAGTGTTCGTACAGCAGCTGTCGGCAACGGCCGCACGGCATGAGGCGTTCGCCCTTGCCGTCGACGCAGGCGAACGCCACGAGGCGTCCTCCGCCCGACATGTGGAGCGCGGAGACGAGCGCGCACTCAGCGCACAGCGTCAGGCCGTAGCTGGCGTTCTCGACGTTGCAGCCGGAGATGATCCGGCCGTCGTCCACGAGGGCGGCCGCGCCGACCGGGAAACGGCTGTAGGGCACGTAGGCGTGACCCATCGCCTCCCGGGCCGCGGTGTGCAGCGCCTCCCAGTCGACGGGTGGCGTGGTCGTCGTGTCGCTCACGGTCAGCCCTTCACGTAGGGCTTGCCGGCGGCCGCCGGTCCGCGGGAGATGCCGACGAGTCCGGCGACCGCGAAGATCGTCACGACGTACGGCAGCATGAGCATGAACGCGCTCGGCACCGGGGAGCCGATGGCGCTCAGCGCGAACTGGAGGTTCTGCGTGAAGCCGAACAGCAGCGCGGCGAGGGTCGCCTTGAGCGGGTCCCAACGTCCGAAGATGACCGCCGCGAGTGCGATGTAGCCGGCACCCGCCGTCATCTCCTTGTTGAACGCACCGACCGAGCCCAGGGTGAAGTAGGCCCCGCCGAGGCCGACGATCGCGCCCGCGAGCGCGACGTTCCAGAAGCGCGTCCGGTTCACGTTGATGCCCACGGTGTCGGCCGCCTGCGGGTGCTCACCCACGGCGCGCAGGCGGAGGCCCCAGCGCGTGTAGAACAGGCAGAAGAACACCACGGCCACGGCGATGTACATCAGGTAGATGATGATCGTCTGGCGGAACAGCACGGGTCCGATGAGCGGGATCTCGCTGAGGATCGGGATGTTGATCCGGGGGAACTTCGGCGGGCTGTTGAAGAGCGCCTCGTTCTTCGTGAGCACCTGCGAGTACAGGAAGCTCGTCAAGCCGACGACGAGGACGTTGAGCACGACACCGACGATGACCTGGTCGACGAGGTACTTGATCGAGAACGCCGCGAGCAGGAAGCTCACGAGCGTCCCGGCGATCATCGCCGCGACGAGCCCGAGGAAGGCGTTCCCCGTCACCGAGGCGACGAAGGCGGACGAGAACGCGCCGGCGAGCAGCTGTCCCTCGATCGCGATGTTCACGACGCCGACCCGCTCGGAGATGACGCCGCCGAGCGCGCCGAAGATGAGCGGGACGCTCAGCGCGACCGTGCCGAGCAGGAGCCCGGTGATCGGGATCGCCTTGCCCGCGGCGGCCCACGACAGGAACCCGACCATGAACAGCACCCCGAACACGGTGATGAGCCAGAGCGGGATCTTCTTGCCCGTGGTGACGAGGTACGCGCTCAGCGCCGCGATGGCGGCCAGGAGGATCGTGACGACGATGCCGGTGACCGTGGACGGGAGCACGACCGTCGGCAGTTGGATGACGTCGCCGTCACTGGAGAGCCGGAACGTGCTGTTGCCGTCGCGGTGCCAGATGACGAACAACAGGAACGCGATGACGGTGAAGATCCCGAACGCGATCGGAGCCTTCCAGCTGCGGACGACGACCGTCTCGAGGACGATCGGGGCGTCGGGAGCCGGCTGCGGCGTCTGCTTGTCGAGCGTGAATCCACTCATGCGGACACCTCCTTCTTGGCGGAGCGACGCGTTCGGCGCGTCGAACCGTCGGGCTTCGGCAGGAAGAAGATCGCCCGCACGAGCGGCGGAGCCGCGATGAACAGCACGATGAGCGCCTGGAGGACGAGCACGATGTCGATCGGCACGTTCACGCCCTGGGTGGCCTGCATGGAGTACCCGCCGGCCTTGAGTGCACCGAACAGGATGCCGGCGATGAGGATGCCGCCCGGCCGGCTGCGTCCGAGCAGCGCGACGGTGATGGCGTCGAAGCCGATGCCGGCGTCGATGCCGTTGTCGAACCCGGAGGTCACCGTTCCGAGCACCTGCGAGACGCCGGCGAGACCGATCAGTCCGCCGGAGAGCAGCATGGCGTACACGTAGGTGTTCTTCACGTCGATACCCGCGACGCGCGCGGCGTTCGGGTTCTCACCGACCGCTCGGAAGCGGAACCCGATCGACGACCGGCTGAACAACCACCACACGAACACGACCGCGAGGATCGCGATGAGGAAGCCGGCGTGCAGGTTGTAGCGGTCACCGAGGAGCTTTGGCAGCACCGCGTTCGGTGCCATCGCAGCGCTCTTCGGCACGTTCGAGCCGGGAGCCTGCAACAGCCCCTGCGTGGAGAGCATGAAGGTGATGAGGTAGAACGCGACGTAGTTGAGCATGATCGTGATGATCACCTCGTGCGCACCGGTGCGGGCCTTCAGGACACCGACGATGCCGCCCCAGAACGCGCCACCGATGATGCCGGCGGCGATCGCGACGAGCAGGTGCACCACGGGCGGGAGGTCGAGCGTGAAGCCGACCCATCCGGCGCAGGCGGCGGCGATGAGCATCTGACCACGCCCACCGATGTTGAACATGCCGACCCGGAACGCCAGGCCGACACCGAGTCCGGCGAGGATCAGCGGGGTCGCGAAGGTCAGCGTCTCCGTCAGCGGGCGGATGCCGTTCAGGAAGTCCGGGCGCTTGAAGTTGTAGATCGACCCCTGGAAGAGCGCGCCGTACGCACCGGTCGCCGACTGCCAGACCGCCGCGATGGTGTCACCCGGGCGCGCGAAGAAGTACCCGGCGGCGGTGTGGACCTTCGGATCGGTCAGCGCGATGAGGATCGCACCGACGACCATCGCCAGGACGACGGCGAGGATCGAGATGACGATGCTCGAGTTGAGGATCTCGGCGAGCACCTTGTTCGAGCGCGGCTGGGTCGTGTCGGGCTTCGCCTCACCCGGTGCCACCGGCTGGACCGTTCCGGGCGGGGTGTGGGACGTCTCGCTCATGCTGCTGCTCCTGCCGGGAGTTCGCCGGCCATCATGAGGCCGAGGACCTCTCTGGGGGTCGATGCCGGGACGATCCCGACGATACCGCCGCGGTACATGACGGCGATGCGGTCGGCGAGCGCGACGACCTCGTCGAGCTCGGTCGACACGACGATGACGGGGATGCCTGCGTCGCGCGTGGCGACGATGCGCTTGTGCACGAACTCGATCGAGCCGACGTCGATGCCGCGGGTCGGCTGTGCGGCGACGAACAGCCGCAGCTCACGGCTGAGCTCACGGGCGAGGACGACCTTCTGCTGGTTGCCGCCGGACAGGGAGCCTGCCGGCGATTCGATGCCCTGCGACCGGACGTCGAACTCCTGCGACTTCTCGCGGGCGAACTCGTCGCGGAACCCGCGCTGGACGTTGCCGCCCTTCACGAAGGGCGCACCGGTCGATCGGTCCAGCATGAGGTTCTCGGCGATGGTGAACTGTTTGACGAGCCCGTCCTCGGACCGGTCCTCGGGCACGAACCCGACGCCGGCGTCGAGCACCTTCCGTGGGGTGGACCCGACGAGTTCGACGCCGTCGAGCTTGATGCTGCCCTTGGTGTGCGGCTGCAGCCCGAGGATCGCCTCGGTGAGCTCGGTCTGTCCGTTGCCCTGCACGCCGGCGATGGCGAGCACCTCGCCCTCGCGCACCTCGAAGCTGACGCCGTTGACGACGAGCTGGCCGAGGTGGTCGACGACGGACAGGTCCTGCACGGTGAAGGTGGTGTCGCCGAGGTTCGGCGCCTCCTTATGGACCGTGAGTTCGACGGGACGCCCGACCATGAGGGACGCCAGCTCGGCGTTCGTCGCGGTGGGCGAGGCCTCGCCGACGACCTTGCCGAGGCGGATGACGGTGATGCGGTCGGCGACTTCGCGGACCTCGCGCAGCTTGTGGGTGATGAAGACGATGGACGTCCCCTCCTCCTTGAGCTGCTTCATGATCGCCATGAGCTCGTCCGTCTCCTGCGGCGTGAGCACGGCGGTGGGCTCGTCGAAGACGAGGACGTTGGCGTTGCGGGACAGCGCCTTGACGATCTCGACGCGCTGCTGCACCCCGACCGGGAGGTCGCCGACGATGGCGTCCGGATCGAGGCTGAAGCCGAACCGCTCGGAGATGTCGATGACGAGCTTGCGGGCCGCGGCGACGTCGAGGCGGCCACCGCCCTTGGTCTGCTCGTGGCCGAGCATGACGTTCTCGGCGACGGTGAAGACGGGGATGAGCATGAAGTGCTGGTGCACCATGCCGATGCCTGCGCCCATGGCGTCGCCAGGGCCCTGGAAGTGCTGGACGACGTCGTCCAGGAGGATCTCGCCCTCGTCGGCCTGATACAGGCCGTACAGGACGTTCATGAGGGTGGACTTGCCGGCACCGTTCTCGCCGAGGAGACAGTGGATCTCCCCCGGTTCGACGGTGAGGTCGATGTGGTCGTTGGCGGTGAGTGCGCCGAACCGTTTGGTGATGCCGCGGAGCTCGAGCTTCATGGGTCCCAATCTAGTCACGTGTCGGATGTCGGCACAGGCGGTCGGGATCGCCGTCCGACCGTGCCGCGGACAAAGCGGGGGGAGGTCGCGGATCGCGACCTCCCCCCGGAGTCCCGGGCGATGGCCCGGGTGAAGAGGGACTACTTGACGGGCGAGGAGACCGAGGTCGCCTTGATGGAACCGTCGATGATCCCCTGCTTGATCGTGTCGAGTTCGTCGGCCAGGGTCGGGGAGACCTTGGACTCGAAGTCGTGGAACGGCGCGATGCCGACGCCCTCGTTCTCGAGGGTGCCGATGTACGCGGCGGCGTCGAACTTGCCGCCACCCGCCTCGGTCACGACGTCGCCGACGCCGGCCTTCATGTCCTTCAGGACGGAGGTGAGGAAGAGGTTGCCGGTGTCCGCGTTCGTGACGAACAGGTCGGCGTCGACACCGACCATCGCGATGTCCTTACCGGTCTCCTGGATCTCGGCGATCGCGCTCAGGAAGATCGGGCCACCGACGGGCATGAGCACATCGGCGTTCTGGTCGATGAGCGTGCGGGCGAGCTGCTTCGCGGTGTCGTTGGCCTCGAAGCCACCGGTGAACGAACCGGTCTGAGCGGCGACGTCCCAACCGACGACCTGGACGCTCTTGCCCTTCTGCTCGTTGTAGTACGCGACGCCCTCGGCGAAGCCGTCCATGAAGATCTGGACGGACGGGAAGGGCTGGCCGCCGAAGGTGCCGACGACGCCGGTCTTCGAGTAGTCGGCCGCTGCGTAGCCGGCGAGGAAGGCGGCCTGGACAGTGTCGAACAGGATCGGCTTGATGTTCGGGGCGTCGACCTTGCCGTCGAAGTCGTTGTCGGCGGCGTCGTCGATGATCGCGTAGTCGATGTCGGGGTTCGCGAGTGCGGCCGTGACGGTGTCGGCGGAAAGGGCGAAGCCGACGCTGACGATGAGCGAGCAGCCCTGGTCGGCCAGGCTCTGCAGGTTCGGCTTGTAGTCGTCGGCCTTGTCGGACTGGACGGTGATGGGCTCGACGCCGAGCTCCTTCGCCGCCTCGGTCAGACCCTCGTAGCCGAGCTGGTTGAACGACTTGTCGGTGAAGCCACCGGCGTCGGAGACCATGCACGGGAGGAAGTCGGATGCGGCACCGGTCGAGTCGCCGTCGCCGGTGCTGGGAGCCGATGCGCAGCCGGCGAGCAGTGCCATGAGACCGACGCCGGCGATTGCGCCCGCAGCGGCCTTCCGAGTTGAGATTGCCAAGGTAGCCTCCAAGATGCAGCCCCGCGGGTCACGGGGCGTATGGGGTTACGTTACCCAATGCGACGACTGCCGGACGGACGATCCCGGCTTCGCGACCGAAGCGTTACAGAACGGTGGCACCGGCGTCATCCGCCGGAAACACGGCGATGCGCAGACGCGCATCACCGGACCGCGCTCCTGCGCACGTGAGCGCGGAGCGACCCCGTCGACGGGCGCCTTGCGCTCCGGGTAGCTGCAGTTCCGACCTGGGCACCGAGCGCGGCTCGGTGCCCAGGCAGGACCGACCGGGATCCCGGTCAGCGGCGGTCCAGCATCAGGGTGTCGCCGGTCCAGCGCCGACGGAGCCACCGGTCGTGGCTCGCGATGACGACCGCACCCGGGTAATCGCCCAGCGCGTCCTCGAGCTCCGTCGCGAGCGCGAGCGACAGGTGGTTCGTCGGCTCGTCCAGGAGGAACAGATGCGGAGGCCTCGCGATGATGAGCGCCAAGGCCAGACGGCGCTGCTGCCCGACGGAGAGCCGACCGATCGGACGGTCGAGATCGCGAAGCGCCAGGAGCCCGAGACCCGCGAGCGGGGTCCGCGCTGCACGCGCCTCGCCGAGCGTCCGGTCGTAGACCTCCCGAGGTGATCGATCCGCCTCCGGGAACGCGACGTCCTGCTCGAGGAGCCCCACCCGGAGCCCCTTCCGCCGGAGGAGGGTCCCCGCATCGAGACGCAGCGAACCGGCGAGCACCGACAGGAGCGTCGACTTCCCCGAACCGTTCGCCCCGGTGACCAGCAAGCGCGACCGGGGCGCCAGCTGCAGGCGTTCGAGGTGCAGCCGGCCGTCGACGCGGGCGTCGGCGAGGTCGAGCAGCTGCTCCCCCTCGTCGAGGACCGTCGAGCCGCTCGGGATCCCTGCGAACGAGAGTTGGCGAGGCGGGCGCCGCACCTGCTCGCGCTCGAGGACCTCGAGTCTGAGCTGCGCGTTCCGCACCCGCCGACTGATCTGCTGCTCGACGCGGTCGCCTCGCATGCCGAACGCCATCCGGTTGTTGTCGCGGATGCCCCGATCGTGGTTGATCCGCGGGGCCACGTCGTGCACCGCGGACGCGAGCCGTCGCAGCTCGGCCTGCTCCTCCTCGTAACGCGTCGACCACCGGTCGCGTTCTGCGGCCTTCCAGCCGAGATACCCACTGAACGGCCCGCCGAACTCCACGACGCCGGACGCCTCGCCGACGGGGACCGGTCGGGACGGATCGATGTCGACGAGCCCCGTCGCCACCTCGTCGAGGAAGGCACGGTCGTGGCTCGCGAAGAGCACCGGCCCCGGCCACTCCGACAGGTGGGAGCGGAGGAAGGCGACCGCCTCGTCGTCCAGATGGTTGGTCGGCTCGTCGAGCAGCAGTGCGGTCGGTCTGGCGACGAGGAGCGCGGCGAGCGCGAAGCGGGATCGCTGTCCTCCGCTCACCTCACCGAGTCGTCGCGACCGTTCGATCGCGGCGATGCCGAGGCCGTCGACGACCGCGTCCAACCGGGCGTCCGCCGTCCAGACGTCCGCGCGTTCCGCCGCATCGAGCGCGGCGGCGTACCGCTGCTCGGCGGAACCGTCACCGGCGGTACCCCGCTCACCGAGTGACGCCGCCGACGTCTCGAGCTCCCGCTCGACGGCGCGGACCTCGCCGAGCGCCTGCTCCAGCAGCTCGCCGACCGTCGTGTCCCCCGGGAGTTCGAGTTCCTGCATGAGGATGCCGGTGCGCACCGGGCGGACGGCCTCGCCGTCGTCCGGCTCGTCGATCCCGGCGAGGATGCGCAGCAGCGTGGACTTCCCCGCGCCGTTCTCGCCAATCAGGCCGAGACGGTCTCCGGCCGACACGACGAGGTCGACGTCGCGCAACACGACGCGGTCGCTGTAGGAGCGGGTGACGCCGTCGGCGCGGAGCTGCTGGATGTCGATGGATCGCCCGAACCTCGAAGCGGTGCGGCGGTGGACTGGTGTCGCGTGGGTCATGGGTGCTCGCATGGAGGCCCCTTTCGAGATGGGGCACGCCGCGTACGGTCGTCGTCCGACACGTCGGGAGCGAGCGCTGGGCTCGAACTCCTGGGCGGACCTGGAAGCGTCTGGCGTACCTCGATGGATTCCCGCCGGGCACATCACGTTCGTGATGGTCTGCCGCAGGCGCGGGACGTCGATTCGCTCAGTTCTTCACAGTGCCTTCAGGCTATCCGTCGGTTGTCGGCCGCCGCAAGCCCTGGACGTCACCGGTCCCGATTAGGCTGGTCGTCATGCGTGCTCCGTCGGTCCCCTCGCCCGCGCGGCGTCGCCGTGCGCATCGATCGACCGCGGCCTGGCTGCTCGCCGCGCTCGGCATCGGTGCGCTCGTCGCACTCGGCGCACTGCCGACCACGCCGGCGACCGCGGCCGCTGCGAGCTCGCAGCTGAGCCGGACGCAGACGACGCCGACGCCCACCCCGAGTCCCTCGCCGACCACGCCCTCGACGGCGACCCCGAAGCCGACGAAGCCGGCCACGCCGGCCCCCGGCAAGCCCACCCAGCCGGCGCAGCCCACGGTCCGCGGCACGGACTTCGACCCGGGCGAGATCATCAGCGACGCGAACTTCTACGACGCGAACGCCATGAGCGAGGCCGACGTCCAGGCGTTCTTCGCTTCCCAGCCCTGTACCCCGAAAGACGGCGTGCCGTGCCTGGCGGACTTCCGTGCCAGCACCGAGTCCGTCCCGGCGGCCGAGCCCGGACACTGCGAGGCCTACCGCGGTGCCGTGAACGAGTCGGCGGCGAGGATCGTCGCGAAGGTCGCCCACGCGTGCGGGATCAACCCCAAGGTGCTGCTCGTCCTCATGCAGAAGGAGCAGTCGCTCATCACCGGGCCGAGCGAATACGGCTACGCGCGCGCCATGGGCTGGGGCTGCCCCGACACCGGCCCGAACTTCAGCGCGAGCTGCGACGCGGACTACTTCGGGTTCCAGAACCAGGTCTACCGTTCCGCATGGCAGTTCCGGCAGTACACGCTGTACCCACTCAACGTGCCGGGTGAGTCCTACCAGCGGGCGTATCACCTGGGATCGGTCTACATCCAGTACAGCCCCGACGCGGCCTGCGGCGGCACCCAGGTCGACATCCGCAACCAGGCGACGGCCAACCTCTACCTCTACACGCCGTACCAACCGAACCCCGCAGCCCTCGCGAACGTCTCGGGCACGGGCGACGCCTGCAGCGCCTACGGCAACCGCAACTTCTGGCGGCTCTACACGGAGTGGTTCGGCCCCGCGATCTGATCGCCCCGTCGGTCCGCCCGTTCTCGGGCGAACTGACGGGTCACTCGCCGATGAGGAGTGAGACGCGGTCGTCGAGGTAGGCGTCGAGCGGGGTGAGCCCGAGGTCGTGCCCGGCCCAGCGGAGCATGACCGTGTCGTCGACGAGGCGCAACGGACCCGAACCCTCCCGGAGTGACGCCTCGTCCAGCGCGAGCTCGACGACCTCGAAGTTGACGACGTCGCCTTCGGCGAACGGGCCGCGGTGCGCCGCCTGCTGCGCGATCCGACGGTGCTCGACCTCAGAGGAGCGGTGGTTGAACCACTTCGGCTCCACCGCCCGAGTGGACTCGGCCGCGGTGAAGAGGCGACCGTCGGCCGAGAGCAGGACGACCCCGAGGCGCCACGCCCGGCCGATCGGCCGCAGCGCGGGTGCCCGCTTCACGAGCGGGAGTCCGCGGGGTGTGTAGACCTCCGCCAGAGCCTCGTCACGGACGCCTGCGGCCTGGAGACGCGCGGCCGCCTGCAGGAGCAGCTCGCGCAGCGCGGTCACCGCGGTCGCCGATCAGAGGACGTCGTCGCGACCGGACAGCTTGAGGGCGTCGACGACGCTCTTCACCCGCTGCGCGTTGGCACTCGTGGTGACGAGCAGGGCGTCCGGGGTGTCGACGACGACGATGTCCTGCACGCCGATGAGGCTGATGACCCGACCGGTCTGGCTGACGACGATGCCGCTGGAAGCGTCCGAGAGCACGCGCGCGTTCTCTCCGAGGATGGCGAGGTCGGACTTGCGCCCACCGGAGTTGAGCTTGGCGAGCGAGGCGAAGTCCCCCACGTCGTCCCAGTCGAAGTGCGCCGGCACGACGGCCATGCGACCGGCGGCCGCGGCGGGCTCCGCCACGGAGTAGTCGATCGCGATCTTCTCGAGCGCCGGCCAGACGCGGTCGACGACCGGTCCGCGGGCCGCCGCGTCGTCCCAGACCTCGGCGAGTTCGAGGAGGCCCGCCAGGAGTTCGGGTTTCTGTCGGCCGATCTCCTCGAGCAGGACGTCGGCCCGCGAGATGAACATCCCGGCGTTCCAGAGGTGCTCGCCGCTCGAGACGTACCGCTTGGCCGTGGCGAGGTCGGGCTTCTCGACGAAGGAGTCGACCAGCATGACCCCTTCGGCTCCGCGGATGCCGAGGTCGCGGGCGCTCTTGATGTAACCGAACCCGATGGCGGGCTCCGTGGGCTGGATGCCGATCGTGACGATGTAGCGCTCCTCGGCGGCCGTGACGGCCTGGGCGACCGCGGCGCGGAACAGCCGGTCGCCGCGGATCACGTGGTCGGCGGCGAACGAGCCGACGATGACGTCGGGTTCGCGGCGGACGAGGATCGCGGCGGCGAGCCCGATCGCGGCGGTCGAGTCGCGCGGCTCGCTCTCGAGGACCACGTTGGCGTCGGCGAGGTCGGGCAGCTGCTGTTCGACGGCCGCGCGGTGCGCACGCCCGGTGACGACCATGATGCGCTGGTCACCGGCGATCGGCGCGAGGCGGTCCCAGGTCGCGCGCAACAGCGTGCTGCCGGAGCCGGTGAGGTCGTGCAGGAACTTGGGTGCGTCGGCTCGCGAGAGCGGCCAGAGACGACTGCCGATGCCGCCGGCCGGGATCACTGCGTAGAAGCGTTCGAGGGGCGTGGTCATCCCCCGAGCGTACCGCCAGGCTCCACCCTGAGGACGACGGCACGGAAGCGTCATCTGACGGGTTTACGATGAGCGCCAGATCGAGCATGAGAAAGAACGGTACGAGCATGGCTGGACGCAACGTCCTCGGGATCCCGATCCCGTCCTTCGGCAGCAAGCAGGCTCCCCCGGTCCCCGTCGGTCCGCCGGACGCAGCGGACCTCGACGGCCGCAACAGCATCGTCAACGCCTGCATCTACCGCCACGGATCCCGCAGCTCGACGCTCACCTCGCTCGAGGACACCTTCCGCGCACTCCATGAGACCCCGGACGGCGTCGCGTGGATCGGGCTCTACCGGCCCGACGCGGGCGAGCTCGGCGTCCTGGCGGCGGAGTTCGGTCTCCACCCGCTCGCCGTCGAGGACGCCATCACCGCGCACCAGCGGCCGAAGATCGAGCGGTACGACGACGTCCTGTTCGTCGTCCTCCGGGCCGCCAACTACGTCGACGAGACCGAGACCGTCGAGTTCGGCGAGTTGCACGTCTTCGTCGGCCCGAACTTCGTCATCACGCTGCGGCACGCCGAGTCCCCCGACCTCTCGCACGTGCGGGCGCGGATGGAGCAGGAGCACGAACTCCTCGCCTACGGTCCGCAGGCCATCCTGTACGCCATCATCGACGCCGTCGTCGACGGCTACGGTCCGGTGGTCGCCGGGCTCTCGAACGACATCGACGAGATCGAGGAGCAGGTCTTCGTCGGCGAGTCCCAGGTCTCCCGCCGGATCTACCAGCTCTCCCGCGAGGTCATCGCCTTCGAGCGGGCGACGCACCCGCTCAGCGATGTGATGCTGTCGCTCGAACAGGGCAGCGCGAAGTACGGTGTCGCCGACGAACTGCAACGCGGCCTCCGCGACGTCGCCGACCACCTCACGAGCGTCAACCAGCGGATCGACGCCTACCGGGAGCTGTTGCGCGACATCCTGACCGTGAACAGCACCCTCGTCGGTCAACGCCAGAACGAGCAGATGGCGAAGATGACCGAGGCGAGCCTCAAGCAGGGCGACGAAGTGAAGAAGATCTCCTCCTGGGCCGCCATCCTGTTCGGCCCGAGTCTCATCGCGGGGATCTACGGCATGAACTTCACCCACATGCCGGAGTTGTCGTGGTGGTTCGGCTACCCGATGGCGCTCGCGCTCATGGCCACCACGAGCGTCATCCTCTACAAGGTGTTCAAACGTCGGAACTGGTTGTGAACACCCGGTGTAGCCCGGTCGTCGCGCAGATGTCCGGCCTCTCTCGACGTCGAGACAGTTAGGCCAGCCTTAGCGGCGGGACGGCGCATCCCCCGCCTACACTTGGTCCAGCGCGCCGATTCGACGCACGGCAGGCAACAACCCCCGCACGGCAGAACGATCTGCCGCAGATAGCGACTATCAGGGAGGACCTCGTGACCGCGAGTCTCACGCGAACGTCACCGTTGGAATCCACGACATCCAAACGCCCGGCCGGCACCCTGTACCGGGGCCGTGAGGGCATGTGGTCGTGGGTGCTCCACCGGATCACCGGCGTCGCCATCTTCTTCTTCCTCCTCGTGCACGTCCTCGACACCGCGCTGGTGCGGGTCTCCCCCGAGGCGTACAACGCGGTCATCGGCACGTACAAGAACCCCATCATGGGGCTCGGTGAGGTCGCGCTCGTCGCCGCCATCGCCTACCACGCGTACAACGGCATCCGCATCATCCTCATCGACTTCTGGTCGAAGGGCACCAAGTACCAGCGGCCCATGTTCTGGATCGTCATCGGTCTCTGGGTCGTGACGATGCTGGGCTTCACGCCGCGCCACCTGATCAACGTGTTCAGCGAGATGGGCCACTGATGACGACGATCGCCGCTCCCCGCACCCCCGCCCGTCCCGCGCGCCGCAAGGGCGTCAACTGGGAGAAGTGGGGCTGGATCTACATGCGCGTCTCCGGCGTGATCCTGCTGGTCCTCATCTTCGGCCACCTGTTCGTCAACCTCATGGTGGGTGACGGCATCAAGGCCATCGACTTCGCCTTCGTCGGCGGCAAGCTCTCGAACCCCTTCTGGCAGTGGTGGGACGTCGCCATGTTGTGGCTCGCGCTGATCCACGGTGGCAACGGCATGCGCACCATCGTCAACGACTACGCCACGGGTCGCACGATCCGCGGCGTCCTCAAGGTCGCGATCCTCGCCGCCGTCACCATCCTCATCATCCTCGGGACCCTGGTCGTCTTCACCTTCGACCCGTGCCCCGCCGGCGCACCTGCAGACCTGCTCGCGTCGTTCTGCCCCGCCAACTGAGCAACCGAGACCGAGCAACGGAAACCGTGACTACAGAAACCACCGAGTCCACCGTCATCGACGGCATCCACTACCACCAGTTCGACATCGTGATCGTCGGTGCCGGCGGTGCCGGCATGCGCGCCGCGATCGAGGCCGGCCCCGGAGCGAAGACGGCCGTCATCTCCAAGCTCTACCCGACGCGGTCCCACACGGGAGCGGCGCAGGGCGGTATGGCCGCTGCGCTCGCGAACGTCGAGGAGGACAGCTGGGAGTGGCACACCTTCGACACCATCAAGGGCGGCGACTACCTCGTCGACCAGGATGCTGCGGAGATCCTCGCGAAGGAGGCCATCGACGCGGTCATCGACCTCGAGAACATGGGTCTGCCGTTCAACCGCACCCCCGAGGGCAAGATCGACCAGCGTCGCTTCGGCGGCCACACCCGCGACCACGGCAAGGCTCCGGTCCGCCGCGCCTGCTACGCGGCAGACCGCACCGGCCACATGATCCTGCAGACGCTGTTCCAGAACTGCGTCCGCCTCGGCATCAACTTCTTCAACGAGTACTACGCACTCGACCTGATCATGACGAACGTCGACGGCGTCGACAAGCCGTCCGGTGTGGTCGCGTACGAGCTCTCCACCGGCGAGATCCACGTCTTCCAGGCGAAGGCGGTCATCTTCGCCACCGGTGGCTTCGGCAAGATCTACAAGACCACCTCGAACGCCCACACCCTCACGGGCGACGGCGTCGGGATCATCTGGCGCAAGGGTCTCCCGCTCGAGGACATGGAGTTCTTCCAGTTCCACCCCACCGGCCTCGCCGGTCTCGGCATCCTCCTCACCGAGGGAGCCCGAGGCGAGGGTGCGATCCTCCGGAACGCGAGCGGTGAACGCTTC
Organism: Plantibacter sp. H53; assembly: GCF_001650455.1. NCBI lineage: Bacteria > Bacillati > Actinomycetota > Actinomycetes > Micrococcales > Microbacteriaceae > Plantibacter > Plantibacter sp. H53. The sequence continues at coordinate 85,576 of NZ_LWCT01000008.1, read as the reverse complement.
ATGGAGCGGTACGCGCCGACCATCAAGGACCTCGCCCCGCGAGACATCGTCGCGCGCTGCATGGTCCAGGAGGTCGCGGAAGGCCGCGGTGCCGGACCGAACAAGGACTACGTCTACCTCGACTGCACCCACCTCGGTGCCGAGGTCCTCGAGACCAAGCTGCCCGACATCACCGAGTTCGCGCGCACCTACCTCGGCGTCGACCCGGTGACGGAGCCCGTCCCGGTCATGCCGACGGCGCACTACGCCATGGGCGGCATCCCGACGAACGTCAAGGCCGAGGTCCTGAGCGACAACAACACCGTCGTCCCCGGCCTGTACGCGGCCGGCGAGTGCGCGTGCGTGTCCGTCCACGGCTCGAACCGACTCGGCACGAACTCCCTCCTCGACATCAACGTGTTCGGCAAGCGCGCCGGCAACAACGCCGTCGAGTACGTCCAGAGCGTCGACTTCACGCCCCTGCCCGAGAACCCCGCCGGTTTCGTCTCCGGCCTCATCGAGCAGATGCGGAACTCCAACGGCACCGAGCGGATCTCCACGATCCGCAAGGAGCTCCAGGAGGAGATGGACCGCAACGCCCAGGTGTTCCGGACGGACGAGTCCCTCGCCGGCGTCACCGCCACCATCCACAACCTGCGCGACCGGTACCAGAACATCGCCGTCCAGGACAAGGGCAAGCGTTTCAACACCGACCTCCTCGAGGCGATCGAGCTGGGCTTCCTGCTCGACCTCGCCGAGGTCGTCGTCTACTCCGCTCGCAACCGTCAGGAGAGCCGTGGCGGTCACATGCGCGACGACTACCCGAAGCGCGACGACGAGAACTACATGAAGCACACGATGGCGTACCTGTCCGGCGACCCGCACTCGTCCGACGCGGCCGACCACATCCGGCTCGACTGGAAGCCCGTGGTCATCACGCGGTACCAGCCGATGGAGAGGAAGTACTAGCGATGAGCACTGCAACGCTCGAGAACCCGCCGGCCGCGGCACCGGAGGAGATCCAGTCCTTCACGGTCACCCTGATCATCCGTCGGTTCGACCCGGACGTGGACGCCGAGCCGCGCTGGGAGGACTTCGACGTCGAGATGTTCCCGACGGACCGCATCCTGGACGCGCTCCACAAGATCAAGTGGGAACAGGACGGGACCCTCACCTTCCGTCGCTCCTGCGCACACGGCATCTGCGGCTCCGACGCCATGCGGATCAACGGCCGGAACCGCCTCGCCTGCAAGACGCTGATCAAGGACCTCGACATCTCGAAGCCGATCTACGTCGAGGCGATCAAGGGTCTGCCGCTCGAAAAGGACCTCGTCGTCGACATGGACCCCTTCTTCGCGTCGTTCCGCGAGGTGCAGCCGTTCCTCATGCCCGGCAAGCCCGCGGAGAAGAACAAGGAGCGCGTGCAGTCGGTCGCCGAGCGCGCCCGCTTCGACGACACCACGAAGTGCATCCTGTGCGCCGCGTGCACCTCGTCGTGCCCGGTCTTCTGGACCGACGGCCAGTACTTCGGCCCGGCGGCGATCGTGAACGCGCACCGCTTCATCTTCGACTCCCGCGACGACGCCTCGCAGGTCCGCCTGGACATCCTCAACGACCAGGAGGGCGTGTGGCGCTGCCGCACCACCTTCAACTGCACCGAGGCGTGCCCCCGCGGCATCCAGGTCACGCAGGCGATCGCCGAGGTCAAGCAGGCCATGATCTCCGGCAAGGTCTCCTAGCCCACACCCGGTTCATCCGTCCGGCCCAGCGCACCGCGCTGGGCCGGACGTGTTCGTGCGAGAAGATCCGCGCGTCGAGCGACGTCAGGCCAGCGCGGCAGCTCTCGCTTCAGCAGGCGACGCGGCGCTCAGGGCGTCCATCGCCATGGCGCGAGCCGCCTCGAGCGTGTAGCGGCGCAGCTCGCTCCGGACGTCGCCGAGCGCGGCCGGGGTGACCGAGAGACTCGTCGCCCCGAGGCCGACGAGCACGACCGCGAGGGCCGGATCCGCTGCCGCCTCCCCACAGACGCCGATCGAGCGCCCTGAGGCGAGACCGGCGTCGCCGACGAGCTTGACGAGCCGCAGCACGGCCGGGTGCCACGGATCCTGGTACGAGCCAAGGGGCCCGAGGAGACGGTCCGCCGCGAGTGTGTACTGCGACAGATCGTTGGTCCCGATGCTCACGAAGTCCGCGACCCCGAGGATCTGCGCGGCGAGCAGTGCACTCGACGGCACCTCGATCATCGCCCCGACCGTGCGCAGCCCGAGCCGTTTGGCGAGGGTCACGAACGCCGCGGCTTCGGGAAGGTCGGCGATCATCGGGGCCATCACCCAGAGGTCCGCCTCGTGGGCGTCCTGTGCGAGCGCGAGCGCCGTGAGCTGGTCTCGGAGCACCTCGTCATGAGCGCGGAGCGCCCGGATGCCCCGCACCCCGAGCGCCGGATTGGGCTCGGCGTCGTCCGGTCGGAGGAAGGCGAGCGGCTTGTCGGCTCCGGCGTCGAACACCCGGACGACGACGCGCTTCCCCGGGAACGCCGCGAGCAACTCGCCGTAGCGGTCAGCCTGTTCGGCGACGCCAGGCGCCTCCGCGCGATCGAGGAAGAGGAGCTCGGTGCGGAACAGCCCGACCCCTTCAGCGCCGAGGGCCAGGGCACCGGGCGCGCCGGCGACGGACCCGAGGTTCGCGAGCAGGGGCACCGGAGTGCCGTCGGCGAGTTCGCCCGGCGAGCGCGGCGAGACCCGCACGCGCTCGGCCGCGGTGGACCGGGCCGACCGCACCTCGCGCTTCGTCGGCGACCCCGTGACGACCCCGGCCCCGGCGTCGACGAGGACGATCTCACCGTCCTCGAACTGCTCGGCTCCGGCGACGCCCACGACGGCGATGAGCGACTGCTCGCGCGCGAGGATGGCCGTGTGCGAGGTCGCCGAGCCGCCACTCGTCACGAGGGCCAGCACCCGATCGAGATCGAGGAGCGCGGCGTCCGCCGGAGCGAGGTCCGCGGCGACGAGGACGAACGGCTCGTCCGACTCGGGCGGGCCGGGGACAGGCCGACCGAGCAACCGCGCGATGACCCGTTGCGAGACGTCGCCGACGTCGGTCGCGCGCGCCGCCATCGGCTCCCCCAGGTTGAAGAGGACCTGCTGGACCGTCGCCAGGGCCTCGAACACGGCGCGCTCCGCGGAACGCCCCGCTGCGATGCGCGTCGCGACGTCCTCCGCGAGCGCCGGATCGTCGGCCATGACCGCCTGCGCTTCGAGCACGTCCTGCGCATGTCCGCCGGCTCGTCGAGCCCGCTCCTCCAGGTCGGCCCGCGTCGCGCTGAGTGCCGCGACGGCACGGGCCTGTTCGAGCGTGACGTCCCCGCCGAACGGGTCGGCACTCGGTTCAGGCAGCGGCTCAGGCATGCGGAGCACGGGACCGGCCACGACGCCGCGTCCGACGCCGGTGCCGGTGAACGTGCGTTGCCCCTCCGCCTCGCGCATGGTTCGACCCTAGTGCACCGCCTCTCCCCCGGTCCGGCCCGCTTGTAGGCTGGTCCGGTGACCAATCCGCGTGCGCCGAGGAAGGACTCCGCCGACGCGCCGGACGTCAGCACCACCCCCAGGGTGCGGCTCCAGCAGACGCCGCCACCGCTGGTGTTCCAGTGGATCCAGAACAGCGAGAACCCGTTCATCCGACGACTCGCGCCCCGCGCGGCGAGAGCGGAGCGCGCCACGACGTGGGTCATGCGGTTGAAGCCCTATCGCGTCATCCATCGGTATCTCGCCATGGACGGCAACCTCCTGGCCGCCGGGATCAGCTTCCAGGCCGTCTTCGCCGTGTTCGCAGCGGTCTACGTCGGATTCGCCATCACCGGCATCTGGCTCGGTAACAACGCCGAGGTCTTCCAAGCACTGGTGGAGATCATCAACCGCGCCGTCCCCGGCCTCATCGGCACCGACGGCGAAGGCATCATCGCCGAGGAGCAGCTGTCGAGCGCATCCCTCCTCGGGTGGACCGGGGTCATCGCCGCCATCGGTCTCATCTGGACGGCGATCGGTTGGTTGTATTACACCCGGCAGGCGGTCCGGTCGATCTTCGCGCTCCCGAAGGTCGCCGCGAGCTTCTTCCTGCTGAAGGTCGTCGACCTCGTGCTGGCGCTCGCCTTCGGCGTCCTCCTCCTCGTCTCCGCGACGCTGTCGGTCGCCAGCACCCAGGCGCTCAGCTGGCTGCTGTCGCTCGTCGGACTGGAGGGCACGTTCTGGGTGACCGTCGGCAGCCGGGTCGTCGGACTGGTCGTCGCGGTCGTCGTGAACCTCGTCACCCTCGGCGCCATGTACCGTGTGCTCAGCCGGATCCGGATCCCGTGGCGCAACCTCTTCGGCGGCGCGCTCCTCGGCAGTCTGGTGCTCTCGCTCCTGAGCGTCGCGAGCAGTGCGGTGATCGCCGGGGCCTCTCGGAACCCGTTGCTCGCGACCTTCGCGGTGTTCATCGGCCTCATGCTGTGGTTCAACCTCGTGAGCCGCGTCATCCTCGCCTCCGCCGCGTGGATCGCCGTGGGTCTCGACGACCAGGGCATCAGTGTGCGCACGACGACACCGGAGGAGCAGGCGGCCGAAGAGCTGGCGGCCAGGAGACTGATCGCCGAGGCGGAACTGCGGGAGGCTCGCGAGTCCCTCCGGCGCGCCAAGGGCCCGGCGGTCTGGTTCGCCCGCCGACGCGTGCGGCACGCCGAGGAGGCCTCCGCCGAGCTCATCCGACAGCACGGCGAAGCCCCCGAGTCGCCCGCGGCGGACGCGTCGGACCCACCCCATCGCCGACGCCCGGGCGGACGCCGGGGCCAGGGCGTTGTCGGCCCCCGCGACTAAGCTGGAGGCATGTCTGCACCCCTCCGCATCGCCAGTGTCAACGTCAACGGAGTCCGCGCGGCCTTCCGCAAAGGGATGGGCGACTGGCTCGAAGACCGCGGGGTCGACATCCTCGCCCTGCAGGAGGTCCGCGCCGCGACGAGCGACCTCGAGACACTGTTCGGACCGGAGTGGAACATCCTGCACGATGCCGCGACCGCCAAGGGGCGCGCAGGTGTCGCGATCGTCAGCCGTCGATCGGCGGGCATCCACCGCGTCGCCCTCGGAGCCGACGACTTCGACAGCGCGGGTCGTTGGATCGAGGCCGACTTCGACATCGACGGCACCCTCGTCACGGTCGTGAGCACCTACGTCCACTCCGGCGAGGTCGACACCCCCAAGCAGGTCGAGAAGTTCCGCTTCCTCGAGGCGATGCTCGAGCGGCTGCCCGCACTGCGCGAGCACAACCCGCTGTCCCTCGTCGTCGGCGACCTCAACGTGGGCCACACCGAGCTCGACATCAAGAACTGGAAGGGCAACGTCAAGCGTGCCGGCTTCCTGCCCGCCGAACGGTCCTACTTCGACCGCTACCTCGGCCCGGCGGGCGAGCCGGTGACGGGCGTCGACGGCGTGACCGGCACCGGCCTCGGCTGGGTCGACATCGGGCGTCAGTCCGCCGGCCAGGTCCCTGGTCCCTACACCTGGTGGTCCCAGCGCGGCCAGGCCTTCGACACCGACACCGGCTGGCGCATCGACTATCAGCTCGCCACTCCCGAGCTCGCAGCCCTCGCGTCCGGGTACACGATCGACCGGGCTGCGGCATACGACCAGCGATGGTCCGATCACGCCCCCGTCGTCGTCGACTACGCCGTCTGACCACCGGCACCACACCACCCAGACCACCCGTGCCCCGGCTCCGGCCGCTCATCCCTCTGCGAGAACCCACATGACCAAGCCACGCCTGTACTCCGGCATGCAGCCCTCCGCCGATTCGCTCCACCTCGGCAACTACATCGGCGCCCTCCTGCAGTGGAAGCAGATGCAGCAGGAGCACGACGCCTTCTTCAGCATCGTCGACCTGCACGCGATCACGGTGCCGCAGGACCCCGCCGAGCTCCGCGAGAAGACCCGCCGCACGGCCGCCCAGTACATCGCCGCAGGCATCGACCCCTCGGCCTCGACCCTGTACGTGCAGTCGCACGTCCCGGCGCACGCACAGCTCGCCTGGGTGCTGAACACGATCACCGGCATGGGCGAGGCCGCGCGCATGACGCAGTTCAAGGACAAGTCGGCCAAGCACGGGCGCGACGCCTCGTCGGTCGGTCTCTTCGCCTACCCGATCCTCATGGCGGCCGACATCCTGCTCTACCAGACCGACATCGTGCCGGTCGGCGACGACCAGCGACAGCACATCGAGCTCACGCGCGACCTCGCCGAGCGGTTCAACGCCCGCTTCGGCGACACCTTCGTCGTCCCGAAGGCGCAGATCCAGAAGGACTCCGCGCGCATCTACGACCTCCAGAACCCGACGTCGAAGATGTCGAAGTCCGCCGAGACCCCGGCGGGGATCATCTGGTTGCTCGACGAGCCGAAGGTCACGCAGAAGAAGATCATGCGTGCGGTCACCGACAACGACGGCGTCATCGCCTTCGACGCACAGGAGAAGCCCGGTGTCTCGAACCTGCTGAGCATCTACTCCGCGATCACCGGCTCCCCCATCGAGGCCGTCGTCGGCGAGTTCGAGGGTCGTGGCTACGGCGACCTCAAGAAGGGCCTCGCCGAAGTCGTCGTCGGCGAACTCGAGCCGGTCCGTGCGCGCGCGCTCGAGCTCCTCGACGACCCCGCCGAGCTCGACCGCCTGCTCGCGGTCAACGCCGCGCGCGCGACCGAGGTCGCCGAGCAGACCCTCGCCGAGGTCTACGACCGCGTCGGACTCCTCCGCCCCGCCTGATCCCGCCGTCCGTTCGCAACTCCTGCTCGTCGCTGTCCGCAAGCCCGCGCCCGCCGCATTCAGCGCGCAGCCCGCGAAGTGCCCGCGCGGTGGGCAGGAGTTGTGCGCACCTCCCCGATCAGACCGGTGATGGCCGCCGCAACGAGGCCGGGCTCGTACACCACATGCTGGTAGAGCGGTCGCAACGTCGTCAGCCCGCGCGAGGCGGCTCTGAGGTCACGGGTGCGGTCTGAGACGGCGTGCGACCACCCCTCATGATGGGCTCGACTGTCGACCTCGATCAACAACGACTCAGCCACCAGGAGATCACCGCGTCCACCCTCCGCCAGGCGGGGCTGCACCTCGTACGACAGACCGAGGCTGCGGACGATCAAGCGCAGGAGTGTCTCCGGACCTGACTCGGCGCGTCCATCGATCAACGCCATGAGCGCACGAAAGCGTTCGGGCACCAGGGCGAAGACTCGACGGAGGTCAGGTTCATCGACCAACCCGAGATGGACCGCGCTGTCGAGCGTCGCAAGTGCCATACGCGGCGCCTGGCACCGGATGGACTGGGCCAGTGCGTCGATGATCGACACGTCGCAGTCGAACGTGCCGCACGGCTGGTCAAGCGGTCTCCAGTGGAGGCTGAACTCCCGTCGATCGCTGGTAGCCAGCCGTCGGTCCTCCGCCCGCGGTCCGCGAAGTCGTGAGGCGCTGCGGTCCACATGCACATGGACCCGGGTGGCGTCGAACACGAACACACCACGGGCGGCCAGGGTGGACAGGCATGCTCGCCTCCCCCCGATGCGCACTGCGGCACGGATGTCATCGTGCACTCCGGGGAGCGCGTATCGATCGCGCCGCACGCGAACGATCGTTCCGTCGCGCACAGCCTGGGTGATCTCACGCGGTCGCATCCCCTCCTCGAGAAGCGTCGAGCGGGCGAAGATCGTGTGACCAGAAGATGCGCTGTCCATCCATCGATGGTTGGGGCACCGGTCGAGCGGGCGGTCACGAGCGATGGCTTCACCGTCGGTCGAGGACTGCCGGAACCCTGTGGAGGAGGGTCACGGCCGGGGCTTCACCGTCGCGCATGGTTCACAACTCCTGCTGGCCACTGGCCGACGCTCAGGATCGGCCCCAGGGAGGCACCACAGCAGCGACGAGCAGGAGTTGTGCGCAGATGGGACCCCCATCTCGACGAGATGGGGGCTCGGAGCGAGTCTTGCGGGAGCAGTTCGTCTGCGCAGAACTCCTGCGCCTGACAGGACCGGTCGGCGCGGGCAGGCGGAATGGCGCGGTTGTTCCCATGCCGGTCCTCAAACTGCAGGAGTTCTGCGCAAATGCACCCTTCGGGGGCCGAGCGAGGACGGACGACAGAACGGCCCGCCCTCCGCGAGGAGGACGGGCCGTTCCGGTCGGTCGTGACTACTGCACGTCGTCGTCGACCCAGTCGAAGGTCTTCGTGACGGCCTTCTTCCAGTTGCGGTAGAGGCGGTCGCGCTCTGCGGAGTCCATGTTGGGCTCCCAGCGCTTGTCCTCCTGCCAGTTCTTCGCGAGGTCGTCGAGGTCGGACCAGAAGCCGACGGCGAGACCGGCCGCGTAGGCCGCGCCGAGCGCCGTGGTCTCCGCGACGACCGGACGGATGACCGGGACACCGAGGATGTCGGCCTGGAACTGCATGAGCGTGTCGTTGGCGGTCATGCCGCCGTCGACCTTGAGCTCCGTCAGCGGGACACCGGAGTCGGCGTTGACGGCGTCGATGACCTCTGCCGTCTGGAACGCCGTCGACTCGAGGGCGGCCCGGGCGATGTGGCCCTTGTTGACGTACCGGGTGAGCCCGACGAGCGCACCGCGGGCGTCCGGGCGCCAGTACGGCGCGAACAGCCCGGAGAACGCCGGCACGAAGTACGCGCCACCGTTGTCCTCGACGGTCTTGGCGAGCGCCTCGACCTCGGGAGCGGAGGAGAACATGCCGAGGTTGTCGCGCAGCCACTGGACGAGCGAACCGGTCACGGCGATCGAACCCTCGAGCGCGTAGTGCGGCTTCGCGTCACCGAGCTTGTAGCCGAGCGTCGTCAGCAGACCGTTCTCGGAGTGGACGATCTCCTCACCGGTGTTGAAGATGATGAAGTTACCGGTGCCGTAGGTGTTCTTGGCCTCGCCCTGCTGGAACGCGGCCTGACCGAAGGTCGCCGCCTGCTGGTCGCCGAGGATGCCGGCGATCGGCGTCTCGCGGAGGAGGCTGTCGTCGGACGCGTGGCCGTAGACCTCGGAGGAGCTCTTGATCTCCGGGAGCATCGACTTCGGGACACCGAACGCCTTGAGGATCTCGTCGTCCCACTGCAGGGTCTCGAGGTCCATGAAGAGCGTGCGCGAGGCGTTGGTGACGTCCGTGACGTGCACGCCACCGTTGACACCACCGGTGAGGTTCCAGATGACCCAGCTGTCGGTCGTGCCGAACAGGAGGTCGCCCGCCTCGGCCTTCTCGCGAGCACCCTCGACGTTCTCGAGGATCCAGACGATCTTGGTGCCGGAGAAGTAGGTCGCCAGCGGCAGGCCGACGGTCTTCTTGAAGCGCTCGACGCCACCGTCCGCAGCGAGGCGGTTCACGATGTCCTGCGTGCGCGTGTCCTGCCAGACGATCGCGTTGTAGACGGGCTGACCGGTGGTCTTGTCCCAGACGACGGCGGTCTCGCGCTGGTTCGTGATACCGATGGCCGCGATGGCGTGCCGGGTGATGTTGGCCTTGCTGAGCGCCTGGCCGATGACCTCGCGGGTGTTGTTCCAGATCTGGTTCGGGTTGTGCTCGACCCAGCCGGCCTTCGGAAAGATCTGCTCGTGCTCGAGCTGGCCCGTCGAGACGATCGATCCGCTCTTGTCGAAGACGATGGCCCGGGAACTCGTCGTCCCCTGGTCGATTGCGATGACGTAGTCCGCCATTGGATACTCCTTCGTTGCGTGCGTTGCGAGGTGAGGCACCGGAACCGGTGCCCCGGGGTGCCGCGGCGATGATCGTGTCCGGTCACCGCCGCAGCGTCAGGTCAGACGGCCGGGAGCAGCACCATCGAGGCGAGGGCCGCGAGGACACCACCGAGCAGAGGACCGACGACCGGCACCCAGGCGTAGGACCAGTCGCTCTTGCCCTTGCCCTTGATGGGGAGGAGGGCGTGGGCGATGCGCGGACCGAGGTCACGTGCCGGGTTGATCGCGTAGCCGGTCGGGCCACCGAGGGAGGCTCCGATACCGACGACGAGCAGGGCGACGGGGAGGGCGCCCAGGGCTGCGAGTCCTCCGGGCACGCCCTCGATGACCACCGCGTCGGGGCCGGTCTTGCCGAAGGACATCACGACGAAGACGAGGACGAAGGTCGCGATGACCTCGGTGACAAGGTTCCAGCCGTAGCTGCGGATCTCCGGACCGGTCGAGAAGACGCCGAGCTTCTTGCCCGGGTCCTCCTCCTGGTCGAAGTGCTGCTTGAAGGCGAAGTACGTCAGCACGGCACCGATGAAGGCACCGACCATCTGCGCCGCCCAGTAGACGAGCGCCGTACCGAAGTCGATCGAGCCCGTGGTGAGGAAGCCGATCGTGACAGCCGGGTTCAGGTGACCGCCGGAGGCGTAGGACACCGTGACACCGGCGAAGACCGCGAGGCCCCAACCGAAGTTGATGAGCAGCCAGCCGCCACCGAGGCCCTTGGATTTCGTGAGGATCGCCGTGGCGACCACACCGGTACCGAGCAGGACGAGCATCGCCGTCCCCACGGTCTCGGAGAGGAAGATGGTTCCGAGGTTCATGTCTTCATTGACCTTTCATAGGTGTGGCCGCGTGGGGGCCGACGCCGAGGCGCGAGCCCCCGCTGGGCGAGGTTGCACTGACCAGTTGCTTGTAAGGTAGCCAGCTCCTGTTGCACAGGACAAGGGCCTTGCCTGCACATTCGTGCATTATGAGAACGCCGGGGCCTCCTTGGCGGCGTCGACCCGGAGGTCGACCTGGTGGGCGTCGCGCAGGCGGTCGAGCGCTGCGGAGATCTGCGCGGTCCGTTCGGCGTCGTCCCACCCGAGTACACCGCCGACGACGCGGGCGATCTCGTCGACGAGGCCGGCGGTCAGCGATCCGGTGAACGCGAGGCTCGTGCGGCGGTGCAGCACGTCGGAGAGGTGCACGACCTGCTCCTGCTCGACGAGGTACTCCAGCTCCTGCACGCTGTAGTCGGCAGCGCCCTGCAAGCGGTCATCGCCGTGCTCGGACAGGTGCTCGAGGAGTGCGGCGGCCTTCGTGCCGTACCGGCCCAGCAGCTGCTCGGCGCGCTTGGCGCCGGTGCCGTCCTCGTGCGCGGCGACCCAGGTGCGCGTCGCGGCGTCGGTGCGCGGGAAGCCTGCGCCGCCACCGATCGCGAGTCCGAGGGTCTCCACGGGGCGCGGGGCTCCGATGGTGTTGAGCACGTCCGTGCTGAGGTGCTCGGCGAGGGCCCGGAAGGTGGTCCACTTGCCACCGACGAGGCTGAACACGGTGGTGGACGGACGTGCAGCGGCGGCCCGGCGCTCGATCCGGTAGTCGCGCGACACGAAGCCGGGGGCCTCGTCGTCGTGCTTCGGCAGCGGACGGATGCCGGAGAACCGGTAGACGATCTGCTCACGCGAGGTCGCGATGGTCGGGAAGACGTGCTTCACGAGGTCGAAGAAGTAGTCGACCTCCTCCTCGGTGCAGACGCTCAGGGTGCTCGGGTCGGCGTCGATGTCGGTCGTGCCGACCATGACCTTGCCCTTGAGCGGGTAGATGAGGACGATGCGGCCGTCCTCGTGCTCGAAGAAGATCTCGCGTCCCTTGGTGGCCGCGTAGAGCTCCGGGTTGTCGAGGACGATGTGCGAGCCCTTCGTGCCGCCCATGTAGGTCGTCGGCTCGCCGAGGCCGGCGTTCGTGAGGTCGGTCCAGGGGCCGGAGGTGTTGACCACGACGTCGCTCGTCACGGTGAAGGTCTGGCCGGTGACCGTGTCGCGGAGCTCGACGCCGTCGGCACCCATGCCGACCGCCTCGACGTAGTTGACGGCACGGGCGTGGGGGCCGGCGGCGAGGCCGTCCATGAGGACGTCGAGCGCGAGGCGCTCCGGGTCGTGCATGGAGGCGTCGTAGTAGGTCGCCGTGTACTTGAGGCCCGGGTTCATCTTCGGCAGGTCGGCGAGGGACTTCTTGCGGCCGTGGAAGCGGTGACGCGGCACGCTGCCCCCGTCACGGGAGAAGGAGTCGTACGCGGTGAGGCCGACCTTGATGAGCAGCGCGCCACGCTCCTGCGGCTTGCCCTGCTTGTGGGTGAGGAAGCGCAACGGTGCGGAGAGGATGCCGGAGAAGGTCGAGAAGATCGGGACCGTGGTCTCGAGCGGCTTCACGTAGTGCGGGGCGATCTTGATGAGCCCGTTGCGCTCCTGCACCGACTCCTGGACGAGGCGGAACTCACCGTTCTCGAGGTACCGGATGCCGCCGTGGATCATGTGGCTCGACGCGGCGGAGGCGCCGGAGGCCCAGTCGTTGCGTTCCACGAGCGTGACGTCGACGCCCTGGAGCGCCAGGTCGCGGAAGGTCGCGATGCCGTTGATACCGCCGCCGATGATGAGCACCGACGCCTGCGGGCGGTCGATGACGGACTGCACGGTGGAACGGGGAGCTGACGACTTGAGGGACATGAGATGCCTCGCTTCTTCGCGGTTGGAACGCGACGCTGCCGGGATTGCGCGCCGCTGAATGATGTGACTGAATACATCGTGACACCCGCTGCAACTCTGAACAGCCCTAGTGAACAAACGTGCAAGGAGACCCGATGTCGCTCGCAGACGCGCTCAGCCAGCCGGACCGGACGGCCGAGGCGCTCCGTGCCGCACAGCTGTATTACGTGCAGGACCTCACCATGGAGGCCATCGCCCAGGAGCTCCACACCTCCCGGTCGTCGGTGTCCCGCCTGCTCGGATATGCGCGGGAAAGCGGGCTCGTCGACATCCAGGTGCGCTCCCCGCACGACATGCCGTCGCGGCTCGAGGCGGAGTTCCGCGACCGGTTCGGCGTGACCGCCCACATCGTCCCGGTCCCCGACCACACGAGCGACATCGACCGCCTGGAGCGGGTCGCCCTCTCGGCTGCACGTTTTCTCGGCTCCGTGTTCGACTCGAACATGACGCTCGGCCTGGCATGGGGCTCGACCGTGAGTGCGGTGGCGAGGCACCTCACCCCCAAGCGGACCCACAACTCGCAGATCGTCCAGCTGAACGGTGCGGCCAACACGCGTACCTCGGGCATCCTCTACGCGAGTGAGATCCTGCATCGGTACGCGGACGCCTACGGGGCCTACGCGCAGCAGTTCGCGGTGCCGGCCTTCTTCGACGACCCGTCGACCAAGCTCGCCCTGTGGCGGGAGCGCAGCATCCGACGCGTGCTCGAGATCCAACGGCGCATGGACGTCGCGCTGTTCGGTCTCGGTTCGCAGCTCTCGGGCGTACCCAGCCACGTGTACGTCGGCGGCTACCTCGACGACAGCGACTTCGAGGCGCTCGCGAGCGCCGGGGCGGTCGGGGACGTCGCGACCGTCTTCTTCCGCGCCGACGGTTCGTGGCGGGACATCCCCTTCAACAACCGCGCATCCGGACCCGACCTCGACGTGCTGCGCGGGGTCTCCCGTCGGATCTGCGTGGTCGCCGGTGCCGCCAAGGTGCCGCCGCTTCTCGGGGCGTTGGCGGGAGGGCTCATCTCCGACCTCGTGGTCGACGAGGGAACCGCCCGCGCGGCGATCGATCAGCACGACGCCCAGCGCTGACCCCGGCCGCTTCAGGCGCTGCAACCGGGCGTCATCCGAACCGGGAATAGGGCACCCACTCAGCCCGTTGACCTAGAATCGACAACACGTAACGTGCTCCGGGGTCGGTGAGAGTCCGAACCGGCGGTGATAGTCCGCGACCCGTGTCTCGCGCAAGCGAGGCCCGGTTGACCTGGTGGAACTCCAGGACCGACGGTTATGAACGCGTCTGCTCGCAGACGGCGTTCGAGTCCGGATGGAAGGAAGCACGGGCGTCGGCCGATGGTCGACGCCGGCGAGCACCTGCCCGCGACCCCGGAACTCGTGTCAGTACCGACCGAGATGACGGACAGATGAGCGCAGGAACCGAAGCACCGCGGGCGAGTGTCCGCGAGGAGCAGGCCATGCTGCGTGCGCTCGAACTCGCCGCCAACGGCCCCGCCCGCGGCGTCAACCCCCGCGTCGGCTGCGTCATCCTCGACGCCGACGGCACCGTGCTCGCCGAGGGCTGGCACCGCGGAGCCGGCACCCCGCACGCGGAGGTCGACGCCCTGTCCCACCTCGCGCCCGGGGCGGCCCGTGGCGCGACCGCCGTCGTCACCCTGGAACCGTGCAACCACACGGGCCGGACCGGTCCGTGTGCCGTCGCCCTCCTCGAGGCCGGCGTCGAGCGCGTCGTGTTCGCCGTGGACGACCCCGGCCACCACTCCGGGGGTGGAGCGGAACGGCTCCGCGACGGCGGCGTGACCGTCATCGGCGGCGTGCTCGCCGGACCGGCGGAGGACCTCCTCGGTGACTGGCTCACCACCGCCCGCCTCGGGCGTCCGCTCGTCACCGTGAAGTGGGCCTCGAGTCTCGACGGGCGGATCGCCGCGAGCGACGGCACGAGCCGCTGGATCACCGGCGATGCCGCACGCGACGACGTCCACCGTCGGCGGGCCGCCCACGACGCGATCCTCGTCGGCACGGGGACGGTCCTCGCCGACGACCCGAGCCTCACCGCTCGCGACGACCGCGGCGACCTCCTGCCCGAGCAGCCCCTGCCCGTCGTCATGGGCGATCGCCCGATCCCCCGGGACGCCGCCGTCCACCGCCACCCCCGGCCGGTCGTCCTCCACCACGGGCATGATCCGGCCGCGCTGCTCGCCGAGCTCCGCGCCGCGGGCGTCCGGAGCGTGTTCATCGAGGGCGGCCCGACCATCGCCACGGCGTTCCTCCGCGCAGGACTCGCCGACACGGTCCTCACCTACCTCGCCCCCGTGCTCCTCGGCGGCCCTCGCCTCGCGATCGGCGACCTCGGTGTCGACAGCATCGGCGAAGCGATCCGACTCACCACCGTCGGCGTCGAACCACTCGGCGACGACCTCCTCGTCATCACGACACCCGACCGCAGCGCCTCCGCCTCGGCCGCCCACCACCTCACCGCCTGACCCCCAGAGAACGGACCACCCATGTTCACGGGCATCATCGAAGAACTCGGCACCATCGTCGCCATCGACCACGGCGACGACTCGGCACGTTTCACCGTCCGTGGCCCGCTCGCCCTCGAGGGCACCCGGCACGGGGACTCCATCGCCGTGAGCGGTGTCTGCCTCACCGTCGTCGAGCAGACCGGTGAGACGTTCACGGCCGACGTCATGGCCCAGACCCTCGCGATGAGCTCGCTCGACGGCGTCACGGTCGGATCTCCGGTCAACCTCGAACGTGCGGCCCGCGTCGGTGACCGCCTCGGTGGACACATCGTCCAAGGGCACGTCGACGGCACCGGCAGCGTCCTGGCCACGGTGCCCGGCGAGGCCTGGCGCATCGTGCGCGTCTCGCTCCCCGCGGCACTCGCGCCGCTCGTCGTCGACAAGGGGTCGATCACCGTCGACGGCGTCTCGCTCACCGTCAGCGCCATCAGCGCACCGGCCGCACCGGAGGCCTGGTTCGAGGTGTCCCTCATCCCCGAGACGCTGGCCGCGACGACGCTCGGCGATCGGGTCCCCGGCGACCGTGTGAACCTCGAGACCGACATCCTCGCCCGGCACGTCGAGCGCATGCTCGCCTTCAGCCGTCTCGAGTCGGCACTCCCCAGCAGCATCGACCAGGATCCGCAGTCCGCGGCCCCGGTCGGCACCACCGCCACCGGAAGGGGCAACGTATGAGCATCGCCAGCATCCCGGAGGCCCTCGAGGCACTCCGTCAGGGCCGTCCGGTCATCGTGGCCGACGACGAAGGCCGCGAGAACGAGGGCGACGTGATCCTCGCTGCGGAGTCCGCCACCCAGGAGTGGATCGCGTGGACGGTCCGGCACTCCTCCGGATTCATCTGCGCACCGATGACGAACGAGATCGCCGACCGGCTGGCCCTCCCGCCGATGGTCGCGCTCAACGAGGACCCCAGAGGCACCGCGTACACCGTCACGGTCGACGCGGCCGACCGGCTCAGCACCGGCATCAGCGCCGCCGACCGCGCCCACACCCTGCGCGTGCTCGCCGACCCGGCGTCCGTGCCTGCCAGTCTCTCGCGCCCCGGACACATCGTCCCGTTGCGCGCCGTCGACGGCGGGGTGCGCGAGCGCGACGGGCACACGGAGGCGGCCGTCGACCTCATGAAGCTCGCGGGGCTCGTCCCGGTCGGGGCGATCTCCGAGATCGTCGCCGACGACGGCGAGATGATGCGTCTGCCCGGCCTCATCGCGCTCGGCGAGCGGGAGGGCGTGCTCGTCACGACGATCGCCGCGCTCGTCGCGTTCCTCGAGGAGAACCCCGACGCGGCCGCGGTCTGCGCCGAGGAACGCGCCGCCCAGGCGGCCATCCCCGAGTCGTCGAACGTGTCCTTCGAGGTGGAGACGACCGTCCCGACGACGCACGGCTCGTTCCGGTTGCGCGCCTACCGCGACCGCAGGACCGGTGCCGACCACGTCGCCATCATCGCCGGCGACCCGCAGGCCACCGGTGCGCTCGTGCGCGTCCACTCGGAGTGCCTGACCGGCGAGGCGTTCGGCTCGCTCAAGTGCGAGTGCGGTCCGCAGCTCGACAGCGCCCTCGACACCATCCAGCGCCACGGCGGTGTCGTCGTCTACCTGCGTGGGCACGAGGGGCGCGGCATCGGTCTCGTCAACAAGCTGCGTGCGTACCGGTTGCAGGAGGACGGTCTCGACACCCTCGACGCCAACCTCGCGCTCGGGCTGCCGGCCGACGCCCGCGACTACACGGCGGCGAGCGCGATCCTGACGGACCTCGGCATCACCTCCGTGCGCCTGCTCTCGAACAACCCTGAGAAGGAGCGACAGCTCACGAACCACGGCATCGCCGTGAGCGAGCGCGTCCCGCTGGTGGTCGGCGTCGGCCTGTTCAACGAGGGCTACCTCGAGACGAAGCGCGACCGCATGGGCCACAGCATCGGCTTCGAGCTCGCACCGGAACCGCACCCGCACCAGTAGTTCACCACCGCCCCTCGATTCCTTCGAGGAGCGGGAACACCACCAACCCCCGATGCGCTCGGGGACGAAGACAGGAGACCGCATGAGCGGCGAAGGATCCCCAACCATCAGCGTCGACGGCACCGGCCTCGACATCGTCGTCATCGCCGGCACCTGGCATGAGACCATCACCGACGGTCTCATCGCCGGAGCCGTCAAGGCCCTCGATGCGAGCGGTGCCAACCATCGCCTCGTGCGGGTCCCCGGGAGCTTCGAGCTCCCGGTCGTCGCCAAAGCCGCCCTCGAGGCCGGGGCCGATGCGGTCGTCGCCCTCGGGGTGATCATCCGCGGCGGCACGCCGCACTTCGAGTACGTCTCCGACGCCGCAACGAGCGGCCTCACCCAAGTCAGCATCCAGACGGGCAAGCCCGTCGGCTTCGGCGTCCTCACCCTCGACGACGAGAAGCAGGGGCTCGACCGCGCGGGGCTTCCCGGGTCGAAGGAGGACAAGGGGGCGGAGGCCGCCGATGCCGCCGTGGCCACCGCGGTCGTCCTCCGCGAGCTGCGCGGCTGACTCGAGCGCGTCGCATCACGCGGCATTCCGGTATCGGCATCCGCCCTGCTGGGCAACCGAATACCGGAATGCCGCACTTCGGCGTACAGTGTCATGGTCCTGCCACAAGCGGGCGAACCTCTGATCCTGCCGTCGTCGGCGGGCGTGCGCGACCGGTGCTGATGCTTCGACGGCGTCCATTCCCGAACCGAAACGCGCACGCATGTCTCTCGAAGCAACCCCAGTCACCAAGGCCCCGGTCAATCCGCGCTCTCGTGTCGTCCTCGCCAGCCTCATCGGCACGACGATCGAGTTCTACGACTTCTACGTCTACGCGACGGCCGCCGTCCTCGTCTTCCCGCACCTCTTCTTCCCGAGTGAGGACCCGACCGCGGGTCTCCTCGCCTCCTTCGCCGTGTTCGGCGCCGCGATGGTGGCACGCCCCGTCGGTGCCGTCATCTTCGGGCACCTCGGCGACAAGCGCGGTCGGAAGGCGACGCTCGTCGGTGCCCTCCTCACCATGGGGATCGCGACCTTCCTCATCGGCCTCCTGCCCACCTACCAGCTCGTCGGCTGGGTCGCCCCGCTGCTGCTCGTGATCCTCCGCATCGGACAGGGCTTCGCGCTCGGCGGCGAATGGTCGGGTGCCGCCCTCGTGGCGACCGAGAACGCGCCGACCGGCAAGCGTGCCCTGTTCGGCACGTTCCCGCAGCTCGGTGCGCCGATCGGCTTCATCATCGCCAACGGACTCTTCCTGATCATCGCGGCGATCCTGCCGAGCGACGACCCGTCCATGCCGTCCGAGGCGTTCCTCGAGTGGGGTTGGCGCATCCCGTTCCTGTTCTCCGTCGTCATGGTGATCGTCGGCCTCTGGGTCCGACTCCGCCTCGTCGAGAGCAACGCGTTCACGAACGCGAAGGAGCAGGGCAAGGTGCAGCGGTCGCCGCTCGCGAGCGTCGTCAAGCTGCACTGGCGCAAGCTGCTCCTCGGCACCTTCTTCATGCTCGCCACCTACGTCCTCTTCTACCTGATGACGACGTTCTCGCTGAGCTACGGCCGTGCGCCGCTCGACGCACCGGTCGCCGGCCTCGGCTACAGCTACACGACCTTCGTCCTCATGCTCATCGCCGGCGTGGTCTTCTTCGGGATCTTCACGCTCGTGTCCGGCCCCTTCGCCGACAAGTACGGACGCCGGAGGACGCTCATCGTCGTGACGAGCGCGATCCTCGTGTTCGGGCTCGTCTGGGTTCCGCTGCTCGGCGCCGGGTTCACCGGGGTCATGATCTGGCTCATCATCGGGTTCAGCCTCATGGGGTTCACCTTCGGACCGATGGGCGCCCTGCTGCCCGAGCTGTTCCCGACGAACGTGCGGTACACCGGGTCGGGGATCTCGTACAACGTGTCGTCGATCCTCGGCGCAGCGGTCGCACCGTTCATCGCCGTCGCACTGTGGAGTGCCGGCGGCGGCAGCCCGTTCTGGGTCGGCGTCTACCTCTCGGTGATGGCCCTGATCACGCTCGTCGCCCTCATCGTCTCCAAGGAGACCAAGGACGTCGACATCGACGCCTGATCGAGGCGATCACCGAGGGCCGGTGCGTGGAGGACACCTCCGCGCACCGGCCCTTGCTGCGTCGGCGCTCGGCGCGTCGGCTTCGGGCTCGGCGCGTGCGACCGTCGCCTAGAGTTGAACCACGGTGCGCCGTCGCCATGGACGTCTCGGAGCCGCGCACCGCACCTCGGAGGAAGAGCACCATGAGCACCCCAGCGCGCCCGGCACGCAGCCGCAACCCGTTCAGCCGACCGAAGGACGACGGTCCCCGCGCGAGCCTCAAGCAGCTCATGCCGTACATCTTCGAGCACCGCTCGATCCTCATCGTCGTCATCATCCTGAGCGTCATCGGAGCAGCCGCGTCACTCGCCCAGCCGCTCATCGTCAGCCAGGTGATCGGGGTCGTCGAGGCGGGCCGGTCGCTCGGCAACCTGGCGTGGCTCCTCGTCGGGCTCGTCGTGGTCTCCGGCGTCATCAGCGGGTATCAGCACTACCTGCTGCAGCGCGCAGGCACCGGGGTCGTCTACTCCTCACGGCGCCAGCTCATCGCGCGCATCTTCCGGCTGCCGATCAGCCAGTTCGACACGCGCCGCACCGGCGACCTCGTCTCGCGGGTCGGCAGCGACACGACCATGCTCTACGCCGTCCTGACGCAGGGCTTCGTGGACGCTGTCGGCGGTGCCATCACCTTCCTCGGCGCACTCATCGCCATGGCGATCATCGACCCCGTCCTGCTGGGTCTCACCCTCCTCGTCGTCATCGTCTCGGTCGTCGTGGTCGTCGCGCTGAGCGGACGCATCCGCGTCGCCAGCCGCGAGCAGCAGACCAAGGTGGGTGAGCTCGCCGCCGCGGTCGAGCGGGCCATCAGCTCCATCCGCACCATCCGCGCGTCCAACGCGACCGACCGCGAGATCGACGCGGTGGACGGCGTGGCCAAGGAGGTCTACGGCGTGGGCGTGCGGATCGCGAAGATCTCCTCGCTGGTCGTCCCGGTCGCCGGCATCGCCATGCAGACCTCGTTCCTGGTCGTCCTCGGCGTCGGTGGGTTCCGCGTCGCGTCCGGGGCCATCACCATCGCGAGTCTCGTCGCGTTCATCCTCTTCCTGTTCATGATGATCATGCCGCTCGGTCAGGCCTTCGGTGCGATCACGAGCGTCAACCAGGCGCTCGGAGCGCTCGGCCGGATCCAGGAGATCCTCGACCTGCCCGACGAGGGCGACGACGACGCGGCCATCGCCGCGCGGGTCGGACGTCCCGGGGCCGCCTCAGCGTCCGCTCCGGCGATCGAGTTCGACGGGGTCGAGTTCGCCTACCCGGACGCGGCGGTCATCGAGCGCGAACGGGCCGCAGCGGAGGCGCTCGCGACCGAGGCGCTGAGCGAGGGCACCAGCGCACCGGAGGTCGTCGCCGCCGACGCCGCCCGGCTCACCGAGGCGCAGTCGGCGCTCGGTCGTCAGGTGCTCCGTGGGGTGTCCTTCGCCGCGATGCAGGGCAGACGCACGGCGCTCGTCGGACCGTCCGGCGCCGGCAAGAGCACCATCCTCGGGCTCATCGAACGCTTCTACGACCCGACAGCCGGTGCCATCCGGCTGGGCGGCGTCGACATCCGCACGATCCCCCGCGCCGACCTCCGGGACCAGATCGGGTACGTGGAACAGGACGCCCCGGTCCTCGCCGGCACGCTGCGTGACAACCTGCTGTTGTCGTCACCTGATGCGAGCGACGCCGACTGCGAGCGTGTGCTGCATGCGGTCAACCTCGGCGGGGTCCTCGACCGCAACCCGCTCGGTCTCGCCGCTCCGGTCGGCGAGGACGGCATCATGCTGTCGGGTGGCGAGCGGCAACGCCTCGCCATCGCTCGCGCCATCCTCGCGGCTCCCCCGATCCTGTTGTTGGACGAGTCGACCTCGAGCCTCGACGGTGTCAACGAGCAGATGATGCGCGAGGCCATCGACGCGGTCGCGACGGGGCGCACACTCATCGTCATCGCGCACCGGCTCTCGACCGTCGTCGACAGCGATCAGATCGTCGTCCTCGAGGAGGGTCGGGTGGTCGGCGTCGGCACCCACAGCGACCTCGTGACCGAAGTCCCGCTCTACCGCGAACTCGCCAAGCACCAGCTCCTCGTGTGACGCTCCGCTCGCCCGACCGTCGTCGGGGGGGCGAGCGGACGCATCAGGATCGGAGGCGGTAGCGCAGGGCGGCGAGTTCCGCACGGAGGGCGGCCGGGACGCGGCTGCCGAAGGTGTCGAAGAAGGACTCGGTGAGGTCGCACTCGACGAGCCAGGACTCGCGATCGACGGCGAACAGGGCGTCGAGGTCGGCCTCGGGCACGTCGATGCCGTCGAGGTTCAGCTCGTCGAGGACCGGCAACCGGCCGATCGCCGACTCCCGTGCGTCGACCTCGTGCTCGAGCCGCCGCACGATCCACTCGACGACCCGGGAATTCTCGCCGAAGCCCGGCCAGAGGAAGGAGCCGTCGGCGTCCTTCCGGAACCAGTTGACCTGGAAGATCCGCGGCGCTTTGCCGTGCTCGAGTGCACCGCCCACTCGGAGCCAGTGACTCCAGTAGTCCGCCATGTTGTAGCCGCAGAACGGGAGCATCGCGAAGGGGTCGCGACGGAGCTCGCCGACCGTGCCCTCTGCGGCGGCGGTCTGCTCGGAGGAGATCGTCGCCCCCATGAACACGCCGTGCTCCCAGCTGCTGGCCTCGACCACGAGCGGGACGTTCGTGGCGCGACGCCCGCCGAAGAGGATCGCGTCGAGTGGGACGCCGTCGGCCGCGTCCCAGTCGTCGGCGATCGACGGGCACTGCGCCGCCGCGACGGTGAATCGCGAGTTCGGGTGGGCCGCCGGGCGCCCCGACTCGGGCGTCCAGTCCTGCCCCTGCCAGTCGACGAGGTGAGCGGGCGGCTCGGGGGTCAGTCCCTCCCACCAGACGTCTCCGTCGTCGCGGAGCGCGACGTTCGTGAAGATCGTGTTGCCCCACAGGGTGTCGACGGCTGTCGCGTTCGTGCCGACGCCCGTGCCGGGTGCGACCCCGAAGAAGCCGGCCTCCGGGTTGATGGCGTACAGACGGCCGTCGTCGCCGGGTCGGATCCACGCGATGTCGTCGCCGAGGGTCTCGACCGTCCACCCGGGGATCGTCGGACGCAGCATCGCCAGGTTGGTCTTGCCACAGGCCGAGGGGAACGCGGCGGCGATGTGGAACGCCCGGCCCTCCGGCGAGACGACCCGGACCAGCAGCATGTGCTCGGCCAACCAACCCTCGTCGCGTCCGATGACCGAGGCGATCCGCAGTGCGAAGCACTTCTTCGCGAGGAGTGCGTTACCGCCGTAGCCGGAGCCGAAGGACCACACTTCGCGCGTCTCCGGGAACTGGACGATGTACTTGGTGTCGTTGCACGGCCAGACCACGTCGGCCTGCCCCGCGTCGAGCGGGGCGCCGACCGAGTGGACGGTCCTGACCCACGGTTGTCCGTCGGCGATGAGCTCCAGCACGCGGTCGCCCATCCGCGTCATGATCCCCATGCTGAGCACCGCGTACGCCGAGTCGGTGATCTGCACGCCGAGCTGCGAGAGCGGCCCGCCGACCGCGCCCATCGAGAACGGCACGACGTACATCGTGCGACCGCGCATGCTGCCGGCGAAGACCCCGTGCAGTTCGTCACGCATCACCGCGGGATCCCGCCAGTTGTTGGTCGGGCCGGCGTCCTCCTCCTGCTCGGAGCAGATGAAGGTGCGGTCCTCGACGCGCGCGACGTCGCGCGGATCGCTGCGGGCGAGGAAACTGTTCGGCCGCCACTCGGGGTTGAGCTTGATCAGCTTCCCCTCCTCGACGAGCTGGTGGGTGAGCCGGTGCGACTCGCTCGCGGAGCCGTCGACCCAGTGGATCGCGGACGGCTCCAGGAGGGCCGCGAGGTCGTCGACCCAGGCGTGCAGCTCGTCGAGGCCGGTCCGCTTCGGGCGCGGCACCGCTCGGAGCTCCGCGCGGGCGGCGAGGGCGGGTGCGGTATCGGGAATCAGTTCGGCGATGGACATGCGTTCCTCCGGCGTTGGTGGGACGGTCAAGAAGTGGTCATAGAGCCACCATGCGCCTGATTGTGTCGATCTTCACGGGTATTCACCCTTCAAGAATCGCGGTTCTTTCGATACGGTGAAGGAATGACGCCGACTCCCGCATCGACCGCCGCTGCCGAACTCCTCACGCTCGGCCATCGGATCCGGCACTTCCGGACCCGGCGAGGCCTCACCCTCGACGACCTCGGCGAACGGGTCGGGCTGGCGGCGAGCCAGCTCTCCCTCATCGAGAACGGGAAACGCGAGCCGAAGCTGTCGGTCCTGCAGGAGCTGACGACCGCGCTCGGGGTCGACCTGACCGACCTGCTGTCGAAGGAGGCACCGAACCCCCGCGCGGCACTGGAGATCGAGCTGGACCGCCTCCAGCGCAGTGCCCTCTACGGCGAGTTGACCCTGCCGATCGTCAAGCCGTCGAAAGGCATCCCCGACGAGGCCCTCCGCGCACTCGTGGGCCTGCACCGCGAACTGCAGCGGCACGCGAGCGAGGCGATCGCGACCCCGGAGGAGGCGCGGCGTGCCAACACCGAGTTGCGGGAGTGGATGCGGGAGCGCGACAACCACCTGCCCGAGATCGAGGAACTCGCGGAGTCGCGCGTGCTGCGCGCCGGGCACAGCACCGGCGCACTCACCCACCGCACGGTGAGCATCATGGCGGAACAGCTCGGCTTCGACCTCATCTACGTCAACGACCTGCCGCACTCCGCCCGCAGCGTCACCGATCTCGAGAACGGGCGCATCTACCTGCCACCGGCCTCGATCCCCGGCGGACACGGCCTTCGGTCCATGGCCCTGCAGGCGATGGCGCACCGCCTGCTCGGGCACCAGCGTCCGACGAGTTACGCCGAGTTCCTCCGGCAACGGCTCGAGATCAACTACTTCGCTGCGGCGGCGCTCATGCCGCAGACGGCCGCGGTGTCGTTCCTGCAACAGGCCAAGCGCGACCGCAACCTGGCCGTCGAGGACTTCCGCGACGCCTTCGGGGTCACCCATGAGGCCGCGGCGCTGCGCCTGACGAACCTGGCGACCGCCCGGCTC
This sequence comes from Plantibacter sp. H53, assembly GCF_001650455.1. Classification (NCBI taxonomy): domain Bacteria; kingdom Bacillati; phylum Actinomycetota; class Actinomycetes; order Micrococcales; family Microbacteriaceae; genus Plantibacter; species Plantibacter sp. H53. Next base: position 61,434 of record NZ_LWCT01000008.1, on the reverse strand, counting down.
GACATGCGCCTGCACTTCTTGCGGGTCTCCGAGGACGGGGCGATCTCGAAGGCCTATGAGAACGATGCGCTGCCGCTGCCCGTCGACGTGACTGGCGCGGTGGAGGGCCAGATCGTGTGCCGGAAGTGGAGCGCACGGAATGCCTTCGCGCGGACGAACCGCACCACGGAGCTCTACCAGTACACCGACACCCCGGCCGGTACCTTCTGGTGCGCGACGCAGACCGGCACGACCGAGGCCGGGGAGTTCTCGATCTCGGTCGGCGTGCCCTGGGGCGAGGCGAAGTGGTTCCGCGGACGGGAGACCACGACGCGTGCGGTCTCCACCTGCCCGGACCCGACCTGCTGCCGTCGACCGCCGTCGGACCTCGCCGACAAGTGGCGGGAGCAGGCCTGGCCGAGCGCCCGGTTGCACACCCACATCCTCTCCCCGCTGCCGAGCGGCACCTTCCCGGGCGTCGACGACTCCGAGGTCTACGACTTCCTGGAGCGTCACGCGGCGGGCTGATCGCTGGGGGCGGCTACGCCGTCGCGTGTTCCCGGGGTGCTGCAGAACGCCCAGGCCGGGAGGTGCCCCTGGCGGATCAGCGACCCGACGGTCGCCGCCAGCGGGTGGTCCAGCTCCTCGTCGACCAGCTCGGCGAGGAAGGCGGTCGCGCGCGTGCTCTGGCCGAGCGCCCACGACAGCCAGGCGAGCATGGCGAGCGGCGCGACGCGTGCGGGCTCCGACGCTCGCGCCGCGACGCCGAGGAGCAGGCTGCTCGCTGCACGGATACGTTGGACGTCGGGATGCGGTCCGTCGCCGACCAGCAGGTGGGCGACCCGATGGAACACCTCCGGGTCGTCCGTCCCGACCGGCAGATGCCCGTACGCGCGTTCGGCGTCGTCGAGTTCCTCGCCCAGCTCGCGCCCGAACGCCCACTGCATGAGTGCGAGATCGCTCGCCCAAGGGCGTGAGAGGCTCAGCAACAGGAAGGCCACTTCCCGGGCGGTCATCCCCTCGACGCCGCGGGCGAGCGCGTCCTCGAAGATCGCAGGAAGGCCGTCGAGTCGTTCCACGGCGTCTCCGACGTCGATCCGGCAGGTCATGCGGGCGCGATCGGCGGCCTCGTCGAGCATGGAGGCCAGTCGAGCGCAGAGCACCCGGTACTCGAGGTCGACGGCTGCGAACGTCGCCACGTCCACCGACGGGACCTCGGTCGTGACGAGCTCCCAGGGGAGCGGTGGGACCGGCGGGACCGCCGCCGAGGCCACGATCGCCGGCGGACGCCCTCCGGCGGGGAGTCCGGGGTCGAGGTAGGAGCCCCAGCCGTCAGCGGCCGAGCAGAGGGCGTCTTTGACCGTGAACCCCTGCGCGGTCGCCAGCTCGAGGACGGCGTCGGCGATCGTCCTTCCCGGCGGCTCCGCCCCGGCTCCGAACGCGTCGTCCGTGTAGACCACGGGCACGATGGCGTCGACACCCGGGGCCCGGCAGGCGAACCCGAGTGCTCGCTCCGCGGCGGCGTCCGCCACCTGCCGGTCGACGTCCGTTCCGGCAGGCAGGTGCACCTGGAGTGCGCCGCGGCTGTGACGGCCCGCGAACAGGACGACGACGAGACTCGATCTCGGAGTGCTTCCGACGAGTCCGGGGATGAGGGCGAGGAGGTCTTCGGCCGCGTTGGCCTGCACGATGTGGTTCATGGAGCCAGCCTCCGTCGAACCCGGGTCCGACTGTCCGGCAGGCGTCACGGATGTGGAGCGGATGCTGTCGCTGCCGCACTGTGCAGCGCGGTCGCCGCGGAGTAGAGTGTGCTCGTCAGACTCCGCAGCACGGGGGTCGTTGCTCGAAAAAAGGGCGATAGCGCGGCCAGCACCGGCGAGACACACACGGAATCCCATCCGTCCACGTTCTCGAAGGTCTCCCATGTCCGAACACGCTTCGTCGACCGTTCCCACGTCGACCCGCTCCTCCACCGTCTCCGCCCGGGTGGCACAGGCACTCACCCGCCATGTCTCCGAGGTGTTCGGCGTCATGGGCAACGGCAACGCGCACCTCCTCGACGCACTCGCCACGACCAGAACCCGCTTCACCGCCATGCGTCACGAGGCCGGGGGCGTCGCCGCAGCCGACGCCTACGCCCGCGCCGGCGGCGGTCTCGCTGCCGCGACCGCGACCTACGGAGCCGGATTCAGCAACACCCTGACGCCCCTCGCGGAGGCGGTGATGGCCCAGATCCCGCTGATCCTCGTCGTCGGTGACGCCCCGACCACCGGGGCCCGCCCCTGGGACGTCGACCAGTTCCAGATCGCCGCCGGGCTCGGTGCGCCGACCTTCACCGTCGGTCGTGACGACGCCACCGCGACCACGCTCCGCGCCATCGAGCACGCCGTCCACCGCCGGACCGCGGTCGTACTCGCGATCCCCTACGACCTCGCCGCCGTGGCGTCCGACGAGCCGCTGCGAGCGGACGGGACACCACACCACCCGGCGCTCGTCCGGCCGTCCCGCGTGGAGCCCGTCGCGCGGCGCCTGGACACCGCCGCCGCCGCTCTGCGCGGCGCACACCGTCCGCTCATCCTGGCCGGGCGTGGAGCCTGGCTGGCCGACGCCGGACCGGTCCTCGGCGAGCTCGCCGAGCGGCTCGACGCCCACACCGCGACCACGGCGCTCGGACGCGGGCTCTTCGGTTCCAGCCCCCGCGATCTCGGGGTGGCCGGCGGCTTCGCGACGGAGCACGCCGCGAGTCGCATCGCCGAGGCGGACGTCGTGCTCGTCGTCGGCGCCGGCCTCAACCAGTTCACGATGCGGTTCGGCGAGGCCTTCTCCCCCGCTGCCCACGTCATCCAGGTCGACCTCGCCGACGCCCCGACGAACGCCAGGGTCGACGAGCTCGTCCACGGTGACGCGGCCCTCGCAGCCGCAGGTCTCCTGGAACGGCTCTCCGACGGCGCGGGGTCCGGATGGGTCGCGTCGGCCGGTCACGCCCGCCCAGCACCGCACCTCGACCGCGACCTGGGTGACGGCTCGTCCGGCGACGGACTGTGCGCCGACGGGCGCCTCGACCCGCGCAGCCTCGCGCATCGACTGGACGAGCTGCTCCCGGCCGACCGCACGGTCGTGCAGGACGGCGGCCACTTCATCGGCTGGGCGCCGATGTACTTCGACATCCCCTCCCCCGACCGCCTCGTCATGGTCGGGACGGCCTACCAGTCGATCGGGCTCGGGTTCCCGAGCGCGGTCGGTGCCGCGGCGGCCGGGCACAGGGGCACCACCGTCCTCTGCACCGGCGACGGCGGCGGCCTGATGGCGCTCCCCGACCTCGACACCGTCATCCGCACGGTACCGAGCGGCGTGATCGTGGTCTTCAACGACGCCGCCTACGGAGCCGAGGTCCACCAGTACGGCTCACGTGGACTCGACCAGACCCCGATGCTCATCGACGAGGTCGACTTCGCCGCCCTCGCGCGGGCGTTGGGTGGCCAGGGCGTGACGATCGACACGCTCGCGGACCTCGACGGACTCACCGACTGGGTCCACGCCGGGGCGCAGGGCGTCCTGCTGCTCGACTGCCGCATCTCCACGAGCGTCGTCGCCCCGTACCTCTCCGAGATGATGCACCAGGGACCACGACCGGTGGCCGTCGACTGAGCCTGCGCCGCGCCACCGCGGGTATCGTTGACGGGTGCTTCCTCAGCCTGCCCCGACCAAACCCACCTACGTCATGTCGACGGACGGCATCCGGATCGCGACGTACCTCCACGAACCGGCTCCCGGCACAGGCGACCTCGGCACGATCGTCGCGGTGCACGGCTTCGCCTCGAGCGCCGGCCTCAACTGGGACCTCGCCGGGTGGACGCGCACACTGACGCGTGCCGGGTACCGCCTGCTGAGCCTCGACCAACGCGGTCACGGAGCCTCCGACAAACCGACGGATCCCGCCGCATACCGACTCGACATCCTCGTCGACGACGTCCTGTCCGTCCTCGACGGCTACGGCGTCGACGAGCCGCACTACCTCGGGTACTCGCTGGGCTCCCGGGTGGGTTGGCGGTTGGGCGTCCGACACCCGGACCGCGTGCGTTCCCTCAGCCTCGGCGGTCTTCCCGAGGGCGACTCGCTCCGCGACTTCGACCTGGAGTCGGCCCGTCACCATGTCAGGACCGGGACGACGATCGCGCACGCCCTGACCGACACCTACGTGACGATGGCAGAGGGCGTCCCGGGCAACGACGTGGAGGCCCTCATCGCCCTGGTGGAAGGCCTCCGCGGAGGACCCCAGCCGAGCACGGCCGAGGTGCCGCCGCTGCCGATGCTGCTCGTGACCGGAGACGACGACGCGGTCGCCGCCGGCAGTCGGCGGCTCGCCGAAGCCGCCGGTGCCCGCTATGTGGGGCTGCCCGGCCGCGAGCACTTCAACGCGGTCTCGTCGCGAGCGTTCAAGGACGCCGTGCTGGCGTTCCTCATTGAGCAGGGGTAGTCGGTCGCGACCGCTTCGGTCAGGCCGCGTGCCGGTGCTCGACCCGATCCTTCGCGAGCTTCGACGGCCACCAGATGGCGCTCCCGATGTCGTGGCTGAGGGCCGGGACGAGCAGCGTCCGGACGATGATCGTGTCGAGGAGGACCCCGAACGCCACGATGAACGCGATCTGCGCGAGGAAGAGGATCGGGATGACGCCCAGCGCCGCGAACGTGGCCGCGAGCACGAGGCCGGCCGAGGTGATCACGCCGCCCGTGATCGCCAGCCCCCGCAGCACGCCGGCCCTCGTCCCGACCCGCAGCGACTCCTCGCGGACCCTCGTCATGAGGAAGATGTTGTAGTCGATCCCGAGCGCCACGAGGAAGACGAAGCCGTAGAGCGGCACACTCGGGTCCGCGCCCGGGAACCCGAGCACGTGGTCGAACACGAGCGCGGAGACCCCGAGGGCCGCACCGAAGGACACCACCACGCTGAGGATCAGCAGGACCGGGGCGAGCACCGAGCGGAGCAGCAGCATGAGGATGAGGAGGATGACGGCGAGCACCACGGGGATGATGAGGTTCCGGTCGTGGATGGACGCGTCGTTCGAGTCGATGGCGGTCGCCGTGACGCCGCCGACCGGCGTGTGGGTGCCGACCTCGGCGTCGAGGGTCGAGCGCAGCTGTCGCACGCTCTCCTCCGCCGTCACGGAGTCCGGTGCCGCGTCGAGGGTCGCCTGGAGGAGGATGCGGCCGTCGTCGACCGTCGGTTCGGCGGACGCCACCGGGGTCCCCGGCGGCCCCGCGGCGGGAGCCGTGAACACCGCCTCCCCGTCGCTCACCGTCGCATCCGCGGTGCCCGTCGCGGCGTCGCTCGACAGCACCTGGACGCTGTCGAGACCGTCAGCATCCTCGAGGATCCCGATGACCTGCGCGGCATCGCCCTCTTGCGTGAGGACGTACACGGGGCTCGCCGAGCCGGCCGGGAAGTGCTCACCGAGGGCGGCCTGACCGTCACGGGCCTCGGAGGTGCCGAGGATGAGGTCGCTCTGGGCGACGCCGTCCGCCTTGAGCTGGAAGACCCCGAGGCTCGCGACCAGGAGGAGCAGGGTGCTCCCGATCCAGACGACGCGGGCGTGACGGGAGATCAGACGGGCGATCCCACCCCACAGACCGGTGGTCGGCACAGCGGTGTCGTCGGTCGATGAGGCGCGCACCCGGTGCTCGCTCCCGTATTTCGGGCGCAGCGGCCAGAACGAGGTGCGACCGCAGGCCAGCAGGAGCGCGGGGAGGAAGGTGAGCGCCGCGAGGACCGAGAAGACGATCCCGATCGAGGCGACCGGCCCGAGCGCCTTGTTCGAGTTCAGGTCGCTGAGCAGCAGGCAGAGCAGTCCGGCGATGACCGTGCCGCCCGACGCGACGATCGGCTCGAACGATCCACGGAGCGCAGCCCACGTCGCATCCCACCGCCGCTCGTGGTCGCGGAGGGCCTCCCGGTACCGCGAGACGTAGAGCAGCGAGTAGTCGGTCGCCGCACCGATCACGAGGATGAAGAGGATGCCCTGCACCTGGCCGTTCAGCAGGACGACGCCGGCCTTCGCGAGCCACCACACGGTCAGGAGTGCGGTGCAGAGGGCGAACAACGAGGTGCCGAGTACGAGGAACGGGAGGACCGGCGAGCGGTACACGACGATGAGGATGAGGAAGACGGCGCCGAGCGCGGTCAGGAGGAGGATGCCGTCGATGCCGGCGAAGGCGTCGGTGAGGTCGGCGGTGAACCCCGCCGGTCCGGTGACGAAGACGTCGAGGCCGGCCGGGGCCGCTTCGGCGAGCTGTGCACGGATGGCCTCGACGACGTCGCCGACCTCCGCGTGACCGCTGATCGGGACGAAGACCTCGACCGCGGCTCCGTCCTCGGAGGGGATGGCCGGCGAGACGCCGTCGGCGACGCCCTCCGTCGAGGACAGCGCTGACAGCTCGTCGTCGATTGCGCCCCGGTCCTCGTCGGTGATCCCGCCGTCGCGGACGAACAGCACGAGGGCCGGGATGTCGTCGCCCTCTCGGAACCCGTCGAGTGCTGTCTGCACCTCGGTCGCGTCCGCGCTCGCGGGGAGGAAGCTCGTCTGGTCGTTGGTTGCGACCTCGCTCACCTTCCCGAAGTACGGACCGCCGACGCCGGCGGCCGTGAGCCAGAGGAGGATGAGGACCGCGGGGAGCACGACCCGCAGCCACCGCGGCGCACCCGCACGGTCCCGCTGCTGCGTCCGGGGTTCCGCGTCCGTCCGCGTTCCGCCGTGTCGTCCGTGCGTCATGCGCGCGCCCCGTTCTCGCCCTGCTCCGAAGAATACGCAGCTAGCTTACTATCTGCGTCGGGCACCCGGGGACGGAGGTCACACGGGGACGACCACACCCCCGGCCTCGGCGATCTCGGCGAGCGCCGCATCCCCGGCGGCCTGGTCGACGGGCGCGACGAGACCGGCGAGGACGCGGACCTGCAGGCCATGCTCGATGGCGTCGAGGGCACTGACCCGGACGCAGTAGTCCGTCGCGAGGCCGACGACGTCGACGTCGGTGATGCCCGCCTCGGCGAGGACATCCCCCAGGCTCCGACCCTCCGGCGTCACGCCCTCGAAGATCGAGTATCCGTGGGCGCCCTGGCCCTTGCGGATGTGGGTGTCGACGCTCTTGGTGTCGAGCGCGTGGTGGTACTCGGCGCCGGCACTCCCCGCGACGCAGTGCACCGGCCAGTTCGTCACGTAGTCGGGCTCACCCGTCGCGAAGTGACCGTCGTTGTCGCCCTCGGCGTCGTGCCAGTCGCGTGAGGCGAACACGTGCGCGTATTCGTCCCCGTGCTCGGCCAGCAGCCGCGTGACCCCCGCGGCGACGGCCTCGCCGCCGTCCACACCGAGCGCACCGCCCTCGGTGAAGTCGTTCTGTACGTCGATGATGAAGAGCGCGCGCGCCACGATGCCTCCGGGTTGTCGTCGTCCCGCCTCGGTGGAAGTGGGTTCCATCGAGGGTAACGCCGGGGAACCGACCGGGTGAGGTGGTTGCGCCGCGGTGACTCAGAGGCGACGTGCGCGTTCCTTGCGGCGATCGAAGAACTGCAGACCGATGTTGACACCCATCAGGACGGTGCCGAGCAGCATGGACACGAGCCCGGCGATGCGGAACCCGACGGGCAGCTCCAGGAGCAGCGCGAAGACGATCCCGAGCACGATGAGCGCGGCACCCGCGGAGAACAACACCAGATACTTCATGCCCCAACGGTACCGGCTGAGCGACGACCCCCGGACGGGACCGCGACCTAGGGTGGAGACATGAACCGTCTCCGTCGTCGCGCGCAGCTGCTCATCGCGGCGGGCGCCGCCGTCCTGCTCGCGGTCACCGCCGCCGGCTGCTCCACCTTCCCGAGTGGTGCGAGCTCCGACACCGGACCGACCCATTCAGCGGGCGGGTTCCCCACGGACGTCGTCTTCGACTACCAGCTCGGTGGCGGCTACGAACCGGCGGCAGGGGTGGGCGGCGTCGCGCGCGACAGCACCGACTCCCCCGACCCCGACCGGTACTCCATCTGCTACGTCAACGGGTTCCAGAGCCAGCCGGCCGATCGCGAGGCCTGGCTGGCCGAGCCCGACCTGGTCCTCACCGACGACACCGGTGAACCGATCATCGACGAGAACTGGCCCGACGAACTCATCTTCGACCTCTCGACCGACGACCGTCGTGCGCGCATCGCCGAGCGGGTCGGTGCGAGCATCACCCGCTGCGCTGAGGCAGGCTTCGACGCCGTCGAGATCGACAACCTCGACTCGTACACCCGGTCCGACGGTCGACTCACCGTGGAGGACGCGATCGCCCTCGCCACCCGGTACGCCGACCTCGCCCACGATGCCGGCCTCCTCATCGGGCAGAAGAACGCCGCCGAGCTCGGCACACGTGGTCGGGACGACGTCGGGTTCGACTTCGCCGTCACGGAGGAGTGCCACCGCTTCGACGAGTGCGCCACCTACACCGAGGTGTACGGAGGCGCCGTGCTGGACATCGAGTACACCGACGACCTGCGCGGCACCTTCGACGAGGTGTGCGCCGATCCGCAGGTCCCGTTCTCGACGATCCTGCGGGACCGCGACCTCACGCCGTCGGACGACCCCGACCACGTGTTCGAGGCCTGCGCACCGTAGGCACCGACCGGGCATCCGCTCCGGAGCAGGAGCCCCCGCAGCGGGGCATCCTGCTGTGGGGATCCTCGGCGCTCAGGCATATCCAGCAGGTGTCGGTACCGTGGAGGCATGATCCGGATCCACGACGCATGAACCTGGAGCAGCTGGAGGCGGTCGTCGCCGTCGTCGACTACGGCTCGTACGCCGCAGCGGCCGACGTCCTCCGCATCTCGCAGCCGTCGCTCACCAGACGCATCCAACGCTGCGAGACGGACCTCGGGCTCGCGCTCTTCACCCGGGTGGGTCGACGCATGCAGGTCACCGATGCCGGCCGGTCCGTGCTCGGTCCGGCGAGACGGATGCTCCAGGAGGCGAAAGGGCTCCGCGCGCTCGCCGACGCGCAGCAGGCGCTCACCGCCGGCACGCTCCGGATCGGTGCGCTCCCCTCGCTCGTCGCGACCCACGTCCCGGAACTCGTCGCCCGGTTCCACGCCGCGCACCCAGACGTCCGCATCGAGGTCACGGGTTCCGTCGACTCCGCCGAACTCCTCGAAGCCGTCGACCTCGGGCGCATCGACCTCGGTGTCGCCGATGTGGCCACCGCCGGCCCCGGTGTCGAGGTGCGCCTCCTGGAGGAACAGCGGTTCGCGATCGTCCTCCCCGGCCTGATGACCGTCGCCGAGCGCGAGGCCGGCCACACGCCGCCGACCATCACCGGCGACGAGCTGGCTGCGCACACCCTGGTGACCCTCCCGCGCGGGACGTCGATGCGCGCCGTGACCGACGAGGCCTACGCCCGCTTCGGCGTGCAGCCACCGCGGGTGATCGTGACCACCCAGCGCGACGCGCTCACGCGGTTCGCGACCGCCGGTGTCGGGCTGACCGTGGTCCCCGAGCGGCTCGCCGACTGGGCGGCGGCGAACGGCGCCCGGGTCCGCCGGTTCCCGACACCAGTCACGAGGGACATCGGCCTGCTCGTCCGCCACGACAGCCTCGGGACGCCGGCCGTGAGTGCCTTCCTCCGCTTGGCGGAGCGGGTCCCACCCGGGGTCTGACGACGCCCCGCGTCAGCCGCAGAGGTCCGCGGCGGCGTTGCGGGACTCGACCTCGACGGGCGCCGGCGCGGCAGGCGGGGTCAGCGAGCCGAAGTCGTCACCGATGACGAGCACGACGTCCTCCTCGTCCGGCCCCGGTTCGCCGCTCACGACGACCGTGATCCCCAGCTCCTGGGCGAGGGAGGCGGCCGTCGCCCGAGCCGCGTCCGAATCGCGCGCGAGCAGGACCGTCACCGGGGTGTCCGTCTCCGCGTCACCGATCGACGCGACGGTGTAGCCGAGGGCGGTCAGTCGGTCGGCCGTCGCCGTCGCGACCCCGTTCGTCTGCGAGCCGTTGAGGACGCTGACCGCCTCGACCCGCACCGGTTCGACCGGGGCGACCGGCTCCGCCGGGGACGCGTCAGCGACTCCCGCGATCGGCACCGGGACATCGGTGGCGAGGCTCGAGAAGACGATCGCCGCGTCATCGCTCGGGACGACCCGGTTGGCGTCCGACGGTGCCTCGGTCCACGGCATCGTCAGGAAGGTGATGGCCGACGCCGGCACCTGTGAGACCCGGTGCGCGAGCGAGGTCAGGCTCGCGAGGTCGCCGAGCGCGGTGTCGACGGTGAGCGAGGAGGTGACCGCGTCCAGGAAGCGGATGAGGCGGTCCGGCCGGGTGAGCACCTCGGCACTCAGCGCCCGCTGCACGATCGCGGACATCACCATCTGCTGGTTGCCGAGGCGCGAGATGTCACTGCCGTCACCCACCGCGTGCCGGGTGCGGGCGAGCGCGAGCGCCTGCGTCCCGTCGATGACCTGTGCTCCGGCGGGCAGCGCGAGGTTCGAATAGGGGTCCTCCATGTCCGCCGGCAGACACACGGCCAGCCCGTCCATGCCGTTGACGATCGCCTGGAAGCCGCTGAAGTCGAGCTCGATGAAATGGTCGATCGGCACACCGGTCATCGCTTGCACCGCGGCGACTGAACAGGCGGCCCCCGAGTTCAACGCCGCGTTCACCATCCCGTAGTCGTCGGGCGTCCCCCGCCCGGTGTCCGTGCACATCGACAGGTCGGTCAGCGTGTCACGCGGGATCTGCATCGCGTCGATCCGCGTGTTGCCCTCGGACACATGCACGAGCACCATCGCGTCGCTGCGCTTGGTACCGGTGTCCTCGCCGTAGTCGCCGATCTCGAGGTCACGACTGTCGGAGCCGAGGAGGAGGACGTTGATCGCCGGGTCCGGTGCGCCTGGCTCCGCAGGCTCGGTCGAACGTCCGGTCGGGGCGGCGATGGCCTCGGAGCTGAGATTGCCCTGCAGCCGCAGCGCGAGCGCACCGACACCTCCGAGGAGCGCGAGCACGAGGCCGCCTGCGATGCCGACGATGAGGCGCCGGCGGCGGACCCGTGCGCTCACCCCACCGCCGTGACGGCGAGCGTGGGCGGCACGTGGGCGGACGGGTGCCTCGGGGAGATCGGGTCTGCGCATCGTCCCAGTGCACCAAGCGCCGAAGCGGCGGACAAGCAGCCTGCCCGGTGCGACTCATACGCGGCGCGCATGCGTCGGAGGATCAGCTCACGGGCGAGGCGACCTCCGAGCCACGCAGTCCGGGCACCGCACGCTTCCCGAACTGGCCGGTGACGACCAGGATGAGCGCCGTCGCTGCGAGGAGGATCCAGCCCGGCCAGCCGAGCAGGGTGCCGAACACACTGCCGGTGTCCTGCATCGACGTCGGGCTGGCGAACAGCAGCAGCGCCCCGACGGCGGCGTTCACCGCGCCGTGGGCGATCACCGCCGGCCAGACCGAGGCCGAGCGGAGCCGCAACCATCCGATGAGCACGCCGAGCAGCATGCACCAGCCCACCATGAGGAGCAGGCCGACCACGTCGGTCCGCTGGTAGTTGTAGCCGAGGAGGACGAGTGGTGCGTGCCACACGCCCCAGACCGCCCCGGACAGCAGGAGGGCGGGCCAGGTGCCGAGCGGCAGGAGGTTCGGCAGCAACCAGCCGCGCCAGCCGAGTTCCTCCCCGAACGCGGACAGCGATGCCACCAGGACGCCGAGGGGCAGGGTGAGGAGCTGGACCAGGGCGACCGTGGTGAGGTCGTCCCGCCCGAGCTCGCCGGCGCCCGAGGCGGTCATGATGGCGGCCAGACCGGACAGGCCGACGAGGTCGAGCTCGATGAGCCCCATGGCCTGCCCGAGCAGCATGGAGCAGAACGCGAGGACGGGGAACCCGACGAGCGCCGCCGCGCAGAGCCCGAGGGTCCGGCCGAGGGGGCGCAGCGGCGCGAGTCCGAGCAGCCGCGGGATGCTCCTCGGCCGGGCGACGAACAGCACCACGACGAGCGCGGCGATGGTCGGGGTGTACATCATGCCGAGGGCGATGAGCTGGAACCAGGGGTTCGCGAGTCCCTCACCCGACAGCCACAGCGGTGCGGCGACGAGCCAGGCGAGGCCGACGGCGAGCACGGTGAAGACCGTGACGGCGACCCACGGGACCCTGGTGGGCAGGATCGGGGCCAGCTCGCGGTTGCGCCGGCGCTCGCGGTCCGCCGCCGACTCCGGCTGCTGCGCGAGCACGGCACGCCCGGCGGCACCGATCACCGGAGCCGCGGCCGGTGCCGGTGCCGGTGCTGGTGCCGGCGATCCGTCGGCGAGCGTCGTCCGGATCGGTCCAGGCGCGGGCTGTCCGATCGGCGCCCAGCCGCCCTCGTTCGGTGTGTCGTCCGGTCGCTGCATGTGATCCCCCGTGGTCGCGAACAGCTTCCCACGCTACGGAGCGACGGCGCGGGGCGCATCCGCCGCCCGGGGGATCACGCGGTGAGGTGACAGCCGCAGGACTCCCGCAGGAGGAGCCCGACGGGGACGACGGTGCTGCGCTCGTGCTCGCCGTCCGCGTCACCGAACCGGGCGAGCGCCCGGGTGGCGGCCAGGCGGCCCAGGCGTGCCGGGTCCTGTTCGATGACGCTGACCGCCGGATCGAGCTGGTCGGCCATCGGGAAGTCACCGAAGCCGAGCGAGGCGATCCCCCGTGAGCGCAGCGCGGGGACGAGCGCCATCGTCACGCGCGCGTTCGCCGAGAACAGGGCCGTCGGTGGGGAAGCGAGGGCGAGGAGAGCGTCGACCACGGCGGCGGCCGGCTCGCGGTCCGTCGCGTCGAGGCTGACGAGGGCGTCGTCGAGGTCGATCCCACTCTCGGCGAGCGCCGAACGGTAGCCCTCGAGCCGGCGACGGGTGCTCGGCGGGTGTGCCGAGTCGGCGATGAAGGCGACCCGGGTGTGCCCGTGCTCGAGCAGGTGCCTCGTCGCGAGGTAGGCGCCGCGGTGGTCGTCCTCGACGAAGCTGTCGGCGTCGAGTCCACCGGGGGCGCGGTCGACGAACACGATGGGCGTGTGCTCGGCCCACGGCGCGAGCCACGACTGGTCCTCCGCGACGGGCGCGAGGACGAGCCCCATGAGCTGTGACCGGAGCAGCGAGTCGAGCACGGCACGCTCGCGCGCCGGGTCGTCGCCGATGCTCGTGACGAGGGTGGTGATGCCCGAGACGGAACAGACCTCCTCGACGGCGCGGACGACCGCGGCGAAGAAGGGGTCGACGACGTCCGGGACCGCGACGCCGACGGAGGAGGACCGCCCGGCGCGGAAGGTGCGCGCCAGGACGTTCGGGACGTAGTTCAGCTCCCGCATGGCCGATTCGACCCGCGACCGCGTCTCGGGGAGCACGTGCGGGTCGTCGTTGAAGACGCGGGAGACCGTCTTCGAGCTCACCCCGGCGAGGGACGCCACGTCCTGCATCGTGGCCATGGCTGCTCCTCGGGTGGTTCCACCTGCGTGGCGTGGTCGGATCGGGCTGGTTCGCGGGCGGCGACCGAGGACGCCGCCCACGATCCGTCAGCGACCGGCGAGCGCGGTCTCGATGACCTGCTCGAGCTCACGGAGGCGGGGCAGCGCCCGGTTCGTGAGCAGTTCCTCGCGCTTCGCCGACGAGATCGAAAGGCTATCCTTCCACAGCGAGCGACCGGCCATCGCGCCGCCGGCACCGTTCTCGACCGCGGTGCGGACCTGACCGACGAAGGTCTCGTGGTCGACGCCGGCGGACAGCACGGCCCACGGCACGCCGGCAGCGGCCTCGGTCACGGCTGCGGCGGCCTCGGCGGAGCCCGGGTACTGGAGCTTCAGGACCTTGGAACCGGCGGCGACGGAGATCTCCGCGGCGCCGCGCACGAGCTCGGGGAAGATCTCGGCGTAGGCCTCGTCGCTCTCGCCGTCGAGCTGGTACACGAGGATCTCGACGATGAGCAGCACGCCCTCGGCGGTGCACTCCTCCACGAGGCGGGCGATCTCGTCGATGACGACCTGCTCGGCCTCCCGCTGGTCGGAGCGCAGGTAGAAGAGCATCTTGGCGGCGTCGCCACCGAGTTCGCGGACCCGGCGGGCGTCCATGCCGGGGACGTACTTCGTCCGGCGCAGACCGTTCTCGGTGTCGAATCCCGAGGAGTCCATGCCGACGACGAGACCGGTCGTGCGGGAGAGGGTGCGCTCGTCGACGACGAGCGGGAGGGCGACCTCCGGGTCGAGGAGGATGGCGGGTGCGTGGTTGCCGAGGAACCGGACGAGGTCGCTCTTGGCCTCGGCGAGTTCGTCACGGCTGATGCCGGCCGCGCCGTTCGGGGCGTCGGTCATGACGGCCTTCATGCCGTTGCGCTGGTCGCCGGCGACGATGAGCATGCCACCGCCCGGGGTGCTGATCGTGGCCATGGCGCGGCGTTCGAGCGTCGTCAGCTCGTTGGTCCTGGTGGCTACTGCGTTCATGAGGTACTCCTTGTGCTTCGGATGGGGTCTGGTCCCGGCAGCGGTCGCGCCGGGGAGGATCGGTCTGCGTGGTCGGGTGGTCGGTCAGGGATGTGATCGGGAGGTGGCGGGTTCGAGGAGGGCCCCGGCGAAGACGGCTGCGCCGTATGCCGTGTCCTGAGACCGGTGCGACACCTGCACGCCGGGCAGGACGGCCGCTCGGGCGCGTTGCACGGACCGCATGCCGGCCCAGCCGCCAGTGAGCAGCGCCGAGGTGGCCGGGGCGACCTCGCGGTCCATCGCCGCGATGAGCACGGCGAGTTCGTCGTTGCCATGCCGGAGCACCGCTTCGAAGATCTCGGCCGGTCCCGCACCGTCGGCACGGACCGTGAGCTTGAGGACGCCGTCGTCGTTCCGGGCGCCCGCGACCGAGACGTCGCCGTCGCCGAGCAGCCCGCGCGCCGGGAGCGCCATGACCTCGTCGTCCAGGCGGTCGCGCCCTGCGCGGTCGGTCACCCCGACGAGCTGGAGGGTGCGACGCATGAGCAGACCGGTCTTGACGCCGGCGACGAGCACCCAGGTGCCCGGCACGACGTGACGGACGCAGTTGATGAACACCTCGGCGAGCCGCTCGCGGGCGGCGAACGGGAGTGGTTCGTCGAGGCGTCGCAGCAGGACCTCGGCCGTGCCCATCGACACGTGGTACCGCTCGGCGGGGAACGAGCCGGTGGAGACGGCCGACACGAGGTGGTCGTGGCCGGCGACGGTCAGTGCCGCACCGGAGAAGACCGCCGGCACCCACGGACTGCTCGCGGTGCCGAGCGGGGCACCGGCGTCGGTGAACGGCGGGAGGAACGAGGCGTCGACGCCGAGGTGGTCGAGCAGCTCGGGCCACGGCTCACCCGTGTCCTGATCGAGCAGGCCGGTGCGCGACGAGAGCGAGTACTCGGCGGCCTCCTCGCCGCCGAGGGCCGCGACGAGGTACTCCGGCAGGTTGAGCCAGCGCGTCCCGGCGAGGTCGAGTCCGGCGTCACGGAGGTGGAGGAGCTTGACGACCGAGACCTGCACGCCGAGCGGCAGGCCGGTCCGACCGGCGAACTGCTCCGCGATCTCGGCGGGGAGGGCCGCGAGCTGTTCGGCGCCGCGCGGATCGAACCAGGCGATGGCGGGCGCGACGGGCCGGCCGACGGCGTCGAGGACGATCCCGGACTCCCCCATGCCGGAGACGGCGAGCGCCCGAACCCGTGCGGCTGGCCCGAACCGGTCCACGAGTTCCGCACCGACGTGGTCGAGGAGCTCCCGGACGGTGGCGATGAGGGACGCTGCCTCCATCACGGTCGTGCCGCCTGGACCGGCGAGCCACGGGGTGGGCAGCTGGTGGATGAGGACCTCGGCACCGTCGGCGTCGGTCACGAGGATCTTGACGCCGGTGCTGCCGAGGTCGAGGCCGGCGACGAATCGATCCGAGGCCACGGAGGTGACGGCGGTCGAGTCGAGGTTCGCAGCAGGGTGCACGGCGGTGTCCGTTCAGGTTCCGACGTCCGTGTCGGCTTCCGACGATGACTCCATGTCATCGATGTCATGGCGAGCATACCTCGTTCATGTCATCGATGACATACCCGAGCGCGAATTCTTCGGAAACCGGGAACCGGATGGTGACGGAGGCCGGTGGGCTCAGTCGCCGAAGTCGTCGGCCGCCGGCTCGAACACGATCTCGAGGTCGACCTCGAACGACTCCCCGGGCTCCACGATCCAGCCCGCCTTCCCGCGATCCGGACCGGCCGCGTGACTCGGCCAGCAGGTGCCGGGTTCGATGCCGAGGGCGTACGACCCCGCGGCCGTGCTCCGCCACACCGTGAGGAACGGCAACTGCTCCGGTCGGAACCGGACCGTGACCGTGCCGGCCTCGCCCGACAGGGTCGCGATGGACCAGCCGTCGGGCCCGGCGACCGCGTCGAGGGCATCGACCTGCTCGTCGGCCGCCGGCTCGGGCTCGCCGATCACCCGCCGCCAGCCACCGGGGTCCGTGCGTTCGGACCCCGCCCCGCCAGGGACGTCGGCCTCGGCCGCCACGACGGCACCGCCGTGCAGCAGCGGCCAGCCGAGGTTCACGTGGTAGAGCAGGCGCACCGGCTCGGCGACGAACCCCTCGTTCCGGACGACGTCGTGCAGACGGATCCGCGCGACGCCGACCTCCGCTCGGATGTTGCGGGACACCGTGAGGTTCTGTTGGAAGACGGCGCCCTCGCGGAGCAGGCCGCCGACGAGGAGCTCGTACCGGCCCGCCGCAGTCCATCGCCCCTCGCGGCGGGTCACGGTCGCCGGGATGCGATGCGCCCGACCGTGCATCCCGCCGTCCGCCTCCGCGGCCACGCCGACCGCGGCGAGCCCGCAGGTCGTCAGCAGACCGCCCTGCCAGCGACGGGCCCAGCTCTCGGCCTGCGGAGCGGTCGTCGGCGCGACGAAGGACACGACCTCGCCGTTCCAGGAGGCCTCGCCGAGGTCGAGGAACTGGTCGACCTCGACCGTCACCTCGAGTCCGCCGAGGTGGCGCAGTTCGACCTGGCGCCGGCCCGTCGACGGCCCGTCGTCGACGCGGACTGCACGCGGAGCCCACGCACGCTCGACGGCACCGGATCGGGCCTCGACGAAGCGTCGACGCCTGGCGCCCCACACGGCGTCGCGGTCGGCCTGGTCGTCAGGCGTCTGTTCGGGCGGCGTCGTCGTCATTGCGGGTCCTCGGGTCGGTGTGGTCGGGTCGAACGGTTCGGCGGGTGGGGCCGGCTCAGAGGGCGGTGTAGCCGCCGTCGATGACGAGGCTCTGGCCCGTGAGGTACGAGGAGGCGTCGGATGCGAGCAGCAGGACGAGCCCGTGGAGGTCCTCGGGCTGACCCATCCGGCCCGCCGGGATGGCCGCGGTCCACTCGGCGGCCAGGTCGGGGTTCGCCTCGGTGAACTCACGGGTCATGTCCGAGAGGAAGTACCCGGGGGCGATCGCGTTGACGCGGACACCGGAGGGTGCCCACTCGACCGCGAGCGACGACGCGAGGTGACTGACCGCCGCCTTCGACGCGTTGTAGGAGGCCTGGAACTGCGGCTGGTTCACGATGAACGCCGACATCGACGAGATGAAGACCGCCGAGGCGGGCCGGCCCGCGGCGATGGCTCGACGGGCGAAGGACTGCGCGGCGAAGAAGGTGCCGTCGAGGTTCACGGCGAGCACCTTCCGCCAGGTGTCCGCCGGCACGTCGACGCTGTCGCCCCAGATGGTGATGCCCGCCGCGGTCACGAGCAGCGACGGCGCGCCGAGCTCGGCCTCGGCAGCGGCGAAGGCGGCCTCGACGGCGGTGGCGTCGGTGACGTCGACCGCATGCGCCGAGGTGCGGACGCCGTACTCGGACGCCAACCGCTCGGCCGACTCGTGGACGGTCGGCAAGAGGTCGAGCAACGCCACCTGGACGCCCTGCGCGGCGAGCGCCGTGGCGATCGAGTAGCCGAGCCCGCGGGCCCCGCCGGTGATGACGGCCGTACGGCCGTGGAGGTCAGAGAACATGTGTGGTCCTTCGATCGGGGCGGGCTGATGGAGGTGTCGTCGGGCGACGCGAGTCGCTCAGATCTCCTGGTCGGTGGGCAGGATGACGAGGTCGCGGATGGTGACGTGTCGGGGTCTGGTGAGCATGAAGAGCACGGCGTCGGCGACGTCCTCGGAGCGGATGCCGGTGCGTGCGGCGATCTGGTCCTCCACGCCTGAGGCCCCCTCCGCGATCCCCCACAGCTCGTTGAGCACGACGCCGGGGGCGACCGCGCCCATCCGCACCCCGGATCCGACGAGGTTCCGCCGGGTGGTGTGGACGAACGACTGCATGGCGTGTTTCGTCGCGGAGTAGACGGGCTCCCAGTGGATGTCCTGGTGCCCGGACACCGAGCTCGTCACCAGGACGTCGCCCGCACCCTGCTCGACGAGGTGCGGCAGCGCTGCGCGAACCGTCGCCATCGCTCCGAGGACGTTGACGCCGACGAGCTCCTCGATCGCGGTCATCGGGGTGTCGACGACGTCACCACCGACGTAGAGGCCCGCGTTGGCGAGGACGATGTCGAGGCGTCCGAAGGCGGCGAGCGCCAGGGCGACGGCCTGCTCGGACACGGCGGGGTCGGCGAGGTCGCCCGCCAGGAACACGCTCGGTGTCGGCAGGGCGTCGGCGACGGCCGAGAGTCGCTCGGTGGAGCGTCCCACGAGGACCGTGCGCACCCCGGCGGCGGCGAGCGCCTGGGCGTACGAGCGGCCGATGCCCGAGGACGCTCCGGTGATGATCGCGACCTGCCCGGTGAGGTCGGTGGCGCTGGTCGGCTGGCTCATGTCGTGGTCCTTCCGTGCGCCGTCCCGGCGCGGTGGGTCGTGGATTCCTGTGCGGCGAGCGCGGCTCGACGCAGCAGTTCGTCGGGTCTCGTGTCGATGCGTGCGACGGCCTCGTCGCTCAGGTACACCGGCCCGCCCGCGGCGAGCGTTCCGAGGAGCACCTGGGCGACCTTCACGGCCATCTCGGTGATCCGGAGGACCTCGGCCGCACTCGAACCGAGGGCGAACATCCCGTGGTTCTGCAGGTACACGACCTTCGGCACCCGGCCGGTCGTGGCGAGCTGCCCACGGAGCATCCGGCGGACCGTGCGGGCGAGTTCGAGCCCGGGGTCGACGTAGGGCACGAGCAGCGGATCGGTGCCGAGGACCACGATCTGGTCGGGGAAGAGCGAACCGCGGGTCAGTGTGTCGGCCGACGGCGAGCAGAGCAGGGCGTTGACCGGCACGGGGTGGGTGTGGCCGACCGCGACGACGCCGGGCAGGTCGAGGCAGACGGCGTGGAGGATCGCCTCCACCGAGGGGCGCCGACCGTTCCCCGCGAGCGCCGCGGCATCGAACAGCGCGGCCACCTCGGCGTCCCCGCCCGCGTGCGAGTCGACGAGGTCGAGCACGGGTCCGATCGCGAGACGGACCGCGTCGTCGGCGGTCGCCACGGCCATGGACGCGCCGCTCGCCTTCACGAGCATCGCCCGAACACCGTCCTCTGGCAGGAGCAGGGAGGTGTTTCCCTCCGCCAGGAGCGCCCACGCCCGATCGGGGCGGCCGAGGTCGCGCGAAAAGGCGACGAAGCGGTCGAGGAGGTCCGTCTCGGTCTCCGGCTGGTCTATGCGGTCGGTCATGTCGGTGTCCGCTCATGGTCATGGTCATGGTCGTGATCGTCCTGGCCGTGCCGGTAGACCGCGTCGAGCGACGGCGCGTGACGGGCCGCGACGAGTTGCACGGCCAGGTTGCCGAGCGCCGAAGCCTCCGCCGGGCCGACGGTGACCGGAAGACCGGTCCGTGCCGCTGTGCGGGCACACAGGAGCCGGTTGCGCGATCCGCCGCCGACGATGCGGACCGAACGGATCGTCACCCCGGTGATCGCCTCGCAGGCCCGGACCGTCTCGGCGTAGGCGACCGCGAGGCTCTCGACCACGCTGCGCACGGTGTCGCTCCGTCCGCCCGGTGGACGCTGTCCGGTCTCCCGGCAAAGCGTCGCGATGCGTTCCGGCATGTCCCCCGGCACGAGCAGGCGTGGGTCGGCGACGTCGAACACGGCGGGCGTGACGTCCGTGGCCGCGTCTGTTTCTGCCTCCGACACGGCCGCCACGAGTTCGACGAGGTCGACCGCGCTCCCGTCCTCTGCGGACCAGGCGCGGGCGCACTCCGTGAGCAGCCACATCCCCGCCAGGTTGCGGAGGAGCAGGGAGGATCCGGCGGCACCGGCCTCGTTCGTGAAGCCGGCGTCCCGCGAGTGCTCCGTGAGCACCGGCGCCGGCAGGCACACCCCGACGAGGGACCAGCTGCCGCTCGAGACGAGGAGCTCCGCGCCGTCCGGGCGGGCGAAGGCGAGTGCGGACGCGGTGTCGTGCTCCGCGACGCGGTGGACGGGGATCGGCACGCTCGACCCGAGACGCGCGGTGACCTCCGGCGTCGTCGGGCCGGCGACCGTCCCCGGTGCGACCACCGGCGGGAAGTCGAAGCCGTCGAGACCCCAGCGACGGATGAGCTCCGCCGCCCAGTCGCCGGTGCCCTGATCGAGCAGCTGCGTCGTCGAGGCGATCGTGCGCTCCGCTCCGACGACGCCTGTGAGCAGCCACACCCAGAGGTCCGGGACGAGCAACACGGTCGGGCGATCGCCGTCGGCTCGGCGGACGTCGAGCTCCTCGGCACGGGACCGCAGCTGGTAGGAGGTGTTGATGGTCTGCTCCAGCACGCCGGTCACCGCGTAGGCCGTCGCGGCGTCGACGAGCACGGCGGCACGTGCCGGACCGTCGGCGTCGGCGCCGCGGTGGTGCGGCACGGTCGGGAACGCGGTACCGCTGCCGACGCCCACGAGGGCGACATCGACGCCCCAGCTGTCGACCCCGATCCCGTCGAGCACACCGCCCGCGGCCGCTGCGATCCGGACGGCCTCCGCGAGCCCGACGAGGGTCTCCTCGAACAGGCGCTCCGCATCCCACCGGAGTCGACCGTCCTGCGTGATCGGGCCGTTGGGGAACCGGTGCACCTCGGTGAGCGCCAAGCGGCCGTCGGCCCAGCGGCCGAGCATGACGCGACCGCTCGACGCACCGAGGTCCACGGCGGCGTGGAAGCGTGGAACGGCCTGATCGATCATGGCGTCGCCGTCTCGTCGCGTGGCGGCGTGGCCGGCTCGCTCAGCGGTGTCGTCGGGTCGGGGTCCTGGACGGCGACCGGTGTGGTCAGCGCCTCGAGGGAGGTGAGGATGGTCGTCGCGCTCGACACGGCGAGCGCACCCCAGGCGGCGGCCGACGCGACCGCGGCCGCCGGGTCGTCCCGGCCGTCCTCGCCGTGGAGTCCGACGAGGAATCCGGCCAACGAGGCGTCGCCGGCACCGGCGGTGTTCACGACCGTGGCTGCGACGTGCGCGTGCCACAGCCCCGCCGCGGTGCGGAGGAGCGCCCCGTCTGCCCCCATGCTCACGTAGACGAGGTCGCAGCCGGCACGGTGCAGTTCGTCGGCGGCGGACGCGACGTCACCGATCGTCAGCAGCTCACGGCCGGTGAGCTCGGCCAGCTCGTGCGCGTTCGGCTTGAGCAGGTGGACGAGGTCGAGGTTCGCGACGGCGGTCTCGAGCGCCGCACCCGCGGTGTCGACGGCCACGCGCGCTCCCCGGTCACCCGCCTGACGGAGCAACTGGAGGATGTCGACGGGGCCGGTGCTTCCCTGGACCGTCGGGATCGTGCCGGAGAGGACGAGCCAGTCCGCGCCGATCCGGTCGATCTCCGCGCCGGAGGTGGCGACGACGGCGGCCCAGTCCTCGGCACGCAGCGGGATCGCCGGTTCGTTGACCTTGGTCGTCCCGGTCGCGGCGTCGAGGATGGTCGTGTTCACCCGCGTCCGACCGTCGGTCGGAACGACGGCGAGCAACGTCCGGAGCGCCGGGTCGTCGGCGAGGATCCGTCCGTCCGCACCCATCGGCACCACCGCACGGACCGGGAGCGGCGAGAGGGTGACCGCCCGCGCGACGTTGACGCCCTTGCCGCTCAGCTCGGTGGACACGCCCACCGCCCGGTTGACGTCGCCGAGTCGGAGCCCGTCGACGCGGTAGGTCTGGTCGATCGCGGCCGCCGGCGTGACCGTCACGATGCCGCTCATGCGTCCACCCCGACCGTCTCGACGCGGACGCCGGTCGTGAGGAGGGCGTCGAGGGTCGGTTCGTCGACGCCGTGGTGCACCACCGCCACGTCGAGGCGGGCGGCCGGGACGGAGGCCGCGAGGCCGTCGGCGCCGAACGTCGCCGGGTCGGCCAGGAGGATCGCCGCGGAGGCGAGTTCGACCGCGGCCGCGACGACCGCCGCCTCCTCCGGCGAGGCGTGGAGCAGTCGGCCGTCCGCGGAGACACCGAGCGCCTCGACGACCGCGACGTCGAGGCGGAGGCCGGCGAGCTGCTCGCGCGCCCAGGCACCGATGAGGACGCCGCGCCCGTCCGCCGTTCCGCCGACGAGGTGGACGACGGCCGCTCCCTCGGCAGCGGCCGCGGCCAGGGCGACCGGCACCGAAGCGGTCACGATGACGGTCCCGGCGGTCGTCGCGAGGCCCCCGGCGAGCGCTTCGCAGGCTGAGCCCGCGCCGAGGAAGACCGCTGAGCCCGGGTCGACCAGGGTCAGCGCCCGCGCGGCGAGCGTACCGGACACTCCGGAGTCCTGGCCCGGGTCGAGGTCGGTGCGCACCGCCCCGCCGTGCGCGCGTCGGAGGCGTCCGTCGAGTTCGAGCACGCGGAGGTCGCGCCGGATCGTCTCCTCGGTCACACCGAGGTCCACTGCGAGCACGCCGACTTCGACCCGCCCGTCCTGGTCGAGTCGGGTGAGGATCTCCCGACGCCGGTCGTCCACCGGACTGGACGTGGCCGTCCCGCGGCCGCCGACGGACGCGCTCATCGTTCCACCCCGGCACGGTCGTCGCGTTCCCACGCCGGACCGTCCGGGCTCGACTCCTCAGCCCGTCGTCGCCACCAGGGGACGAGGGCATCGACGAGCTCGTCGAACGCGGTTCCGACCCCCGCCCAGTACGCCGCCGAGGCGTCCGTCGGCAGGACGGCGGGTGCGTGTCGGACGACGTCGTGCTGGGCCTGTTCCACCGACGGCAGGAGTCCGATGGCGACCCCGGCGACGATCGCGGCGCCGAGGGCTCCGGCCTCCTCGGAGTCGACGACCGTCACGGGCGCCCGGAGGGCGTTGGCCACGAGTTGCACGTACAGCGGCGACCGCGCGAGGCCGCCGCCGAGGACGATCGGCTCGTCCCACCGGAACCGTTCGCCGAGCGCCCGGGTGTGCCAACGGTGCATGAGCACGATGCCCTCGAGGGCTCCGCGCAGGACGTGTGCCCGGGTGTGCCAGTCTCGGACGCCGACGAGGGTGGCCGACGCCTCGGCGCCGAGCGGCGAGTCCGATTGGAAGGGCAGGACGAGCGGCACCTGCTCCTCCGGAAGGAGTGCTGCTGCCTCGGCGATCAGCGCGTCGCGGCCGGTGGCGTCGGTCACGCCCAGGAGCCGGAGCGTCCAGTCGAAGGAGGGCGATGCCGTCGCCGAGGTGGACATCGCGATCCGCAGGTCCGGGGTGATCGAGAGGCGGGACTGCCACCGCGGGTCCACGTCGGGCTGGGTCGTCGTCACGCCGTTCGTGCTGAACGAGCCGGCCACGAGGGCGAGCCGCCCGGGGACGAGCGCTCCCATGCCGATCGACGAGGCCTGCACGTCGTGGAGTCCCGACACGACCGGCGTCCCGGCGACGAGGCCCGTGACCGCGGCGGCCGCCGGCAGCACCGACCCGACGATCGTGCCGCTCGGGTTGATCGGCGGCAGCAGACGGAGCAGTTCGGCGGGCAGGCCGTAGGCGTCGAGGACCTCGGCGCTCCAGGTGGCGGTCCCGACGTCGAGGAAGGAGGCGCAGGCGTCGGAGTAGTCGGTGGAGATCTCGCCGGTGAGCCGCAGGCGGACCACGTCCTTGCAGAAGAGCATCGCGTCTGCCTGCTGGACACGCTCCGGGTCGTGGCGGAGCAGCCAGCGGAGGAGGTTGCCGGCGGCACCCGGCGTCGGCAGCTGTCCGGAGCGTTCGAGCACCACGCGCAGCCGGTCGGGATCGGAGGCGAGTTCGGCGGCCTCGACGTGCGCCCGGGAGTCCATCGCCGTGATGGCCGGGCCGACCGGCGCTCCGGCGGCGGTCACGAGGTGCAGGCCGTCGCCGTGGCCGGTGATCCCGACGGCGGCGACCAGGCTCGGGTCGACACCCGACGTCGCCATCACCTCCGACACCGCGTCGGCGACCGCGGCCCACAGGTCGTCCTGCGACCGCTCGGCGTGCCGGGCGACCGGGCGGTCGACGGGGCTCGCGCGCCGAGCGACGGCGACCGGGTGCAACCGCTCGTCGTGCAGGACGGCCTTGACGGCGGTCTGCCCGACGTCGATCCCGAGGAGGAACCGCGACCTCGACTCGTGGGGTGCGCTGTGCGGCCCGTGCTCAGCCATCGGCGGCCTTCCGTTCGTCGTCATCGTCGTCGTCGGGTGCGCCCGATCATGTTGATCTTCGCACCGATCCCACCGAATCGGAAGGGATATCGGACAGATTCGGATACGCTGGCCAGACGGGACGGAGCAGTCATGTACCCAGCAGAGCGTCACGCCGCGATCCTCGCGGGTGCCCGCGACGGCGACGGCGCCCTGTCGGTCGCCGAGCTGAGCAGCCGACTCGGCGTCACGCCGGAGACCATCCGTCGCGACCTCGCGGTACTCGAGCGACAGGGGCTCATCCGCCGCCACCATGGTGGCGCGGTCCTCGCCCGGCGACCCGCGTTCGAGCCCAGCCTCCAACGACGCCGCGAAGGCGAGCGCATCGAGCGCGCTGCCGTCGCGCGGCTCGTCGTCGAGCAGCTCCCCGAGGAGGGAGTGGTCCTCCTCGACTCCGGTGCGATGACCCTGGAGGTCGCCGCACTCCTCCCCCACGCCAGCCGACTCCTCGTGGTGACGAACAGCCTGCCGATCGTCGCCCTGCTCGGTGGCCGGCCGCGACTCACCGTGCTCGCCCTGCCGGGGCGGGTCCGCGCCGTCACCCAGGCGACCGTCGGCGCGTGGACCGTCGAACGGCTGTCGGGGCTCCACGCCGACGTCGCCGTCCTGGGCGCCAACGGGGTGGGGCTCACCTCGGGCGCCACGACGACCCTGCCCGAGGAGGCCGAGGTGAAGCGGGCGATGCTCGACATCTCCAGACGACGCATCCTCGCCGTCACCGCCGCGAAGTTCGGCACCACCTCGTTCCACCGGGCCGCGGGACTCGACGAGTTCGACCAGATCGTGACCGACGACGGGCTCGACCCGGACACCGTCGACGCACTCGCCGAGAGCGGACCCGAGCTGCTGCTGGCCACCACCTGACCATCCCCACCGGCACCGGGTCGATCGTCCCGCGTGCACCCCGAGAGGAACCATCATGACGCTCGTCTCCACCGCCGTGCTCCTCGACGCGCAGCGCGCCGTCCTCGCCTTCAACGTCATCCAGCTCGAACACGGCGAGGCCATCCTCCGCGGCGCCGAGCTCGCGGGCCGGGGTGTGATCCTGCAGGTGTCCGAGAACGCGGCGAGGTACCACGGCGGCCTCGCGCCGATCGGGCTCGCGAGTCTGGAGCTCGCCCGCGAGGCCGGCACCGCGACCGCCGTGCACCTCGACCACGCCGAGGACGAGACGCTCGTCGACGAGGCGGTGCGTCTCGGTTTCACCTCGGTCATGTTCGATGCGGCCACCCTCCCCGACGAGGAGAACCGCGAGCGCACCGCAGTGGTCGCCCGCGCGGCTCAGGCGCAGGGCGTGTGGGTCGAGGCGGAACTCGGGGCGATCGGCGGGAAGGGGGGCGCACACACGCCCGGCGTCCGGACCGACCCCGGTGAGGCTGCGGCGTTCGTCGCGGGCACCGGCGTCGACGGCCTCGCGGTCGCGGTCGGCAGCTCGCACGCGATGACGTCGCGGAGCGCGACCCTGGACTTCGGCCTCATCCGCGAACTCGCGTCGGCCGTCCCCGTCCCGCTCGTCCTGCACGGTTCGAGCGGCGTGAGCGACGAGGACCTCGTGCGGGCGGTGGACGCGGGCATGCGCAAGATCAACATCTCGACCCACATCAACGGCGTCTTCACCCGAGCCGTCCGTGAGCACCTCGACGCGACCCCCTCGCTCGTCGATCCGCGGAAGTACCTGGGGCCCGCGCGCGACGCCGTCGCCGCCGAGGTCGCGCGCCTCCTCACCCTCGTCGCCTAGGACTCGTCGCCGACCCGACCGTCAGTCGATCGAGTCGTTCACAGCCAGTGGACGATGTCCGGGTCCAGGCGGATCCCGCCGAGGCCCTCGGTGGTGGTGACGCCGTCCGCGAACCGGATCACCACGGCCGGTCCCTCCATCCGCACGTACTCGGCCCGGAGCCCGATTCGGAACGGGACGTCGGTCGACGCGCTGACCGCATGGCTCGCGCGTTCGGGGACCGTGATGACCAGGCGGTGGGCTCGCCCCGCCGCATCGACGACCTCCGCCTCGATCCGTCCCGGAGCATCGTCGGACAGCCGGCGCACCGCGGTCGCCGCGACGATCACCTGGGTCATGTCGCGATTCTCGCACCCCGTGGAGGGTGGCGTCGAGGCAGGGCGGACCGGACACAGCGCGACGGCGCCGGAGCTCGATGCTCCGACGCCGTCGCGGTCTGGTGATGCGGAGTGGCCGGAAGGCCTAGCCGCACTTGGACTGGTAGACGGCATCCTTCGCGTCGCCGTCGACGTTGTCCTTGGTGATGATGGTGAAGCCGGTCTGGATCTTGGCCTCGACCTTGTCGCCGTTCAGCGCAGCGATCGCCTGGGCGACACCATCGGAACCGATGGTGGCCGGCTCCTGAGCGACGAGCGCCTGGACGGTGCCCTCCTTCAGCTGCTTGACCTGGGCGGGACCCGCGTCGAACCCGACGATGGTGACCGAGTCCTCCTTGCCGGCCTGCTTGACACCGGTCGCGGAACCTTCGGCCGCGAACAGGTTCGCTGCGAAGATGCCCACGATGTCGGGGTCCTTCTGGAGCGCCGCGGTCACGATCTCGGCAGCCGTGGACGGCTCGTTGTGGCTGTACTGCACGCCGAGGTCGGTGAACTTGTCATCGCCCTTGACCGCTTCCTGGAAGCCCTCGGCACGGGCGTCCGTGGTCGAGATGCCGGGGTCGACCGAGACCACGAGGACCTTGCCGCCCTCAGGGTGCGCTTCCTTGATCGCGTCGAACGCCGCAGCGCCGCCGCCCTTGTTGTCGCTCGAGATCTGCGAGACCGCGAACGACGGGTCGTCGACGGTGGTGTCGACGAGGACGACCTTGATGCCCGCGTCGGCCGCAGCCTTCAGCGGGGCCTCCATGGCCTTCACGTCGGTCGGGGCGACCAGGATCGCGTCCGGCTTCGAGGCGACGACCGAGTCGACGAGCGGCTTCTGCAGCGTCGGGTCGAACTTCTCCGGACCCTGGGTCGTGACCGTCGCGCCGGCATCCTTCGCCGCCGATTCGATACCGCACTGCATCGAGATGTAGAACTCGTCGCCTGCGACGCCCTGGATGAACGCGATCTTGTAGCCGTCGGAACCTGCGCCTGCGCTGCTGCCGCCCGAGCTCGCGCCACCGGAACACCCGGTGAGCATGAGGCCTGCCGACGCGCCGAGCGCGAGGACTCCGAGAACTGACTTCTTCCACTTCATTGTGATTTCCCGTTTCTCTTGAACTGCTGGACTACTGGGATGGTGCGGGGGGTGTTGATCTGTGTAGGGGTTATTTCTTCTTCCTGCTGACGAGGGCTCGCCAGAAGCTCGTGGATCCACCGCGGGCTGCGGAGGAACGGCGGACCTGGTCGACGTAGACGGCCAGGATGAGGACGGCGCCGACCGCGACCTGCTGCCAGAAGGGCTGCACGCCGGTGATGACGAAGCCGTTCTGGAGGACGGCGGGGATGAACAGACCGACGACGGTGCCGAAGATCGTCCCGTAGCCACCGAAGAGCGAGGTGCCACCGATGACGACCGCGGCGATGACGTTCAGGTTCGTCTGCGACTGACCGGCGATCGCGGTGGTGCCGAACTGCGACAGCGACAGGATGCCGGCGAGACCCGCGAGGCCACCCGAGATCGCGTAGATGCGGATGAGGTGACGGTCGACCTTCACGCCGACGCGTCGTGCCGCCTCCTCGCTCGAGCCCACCGCGTAGGTGTACAGGCCGAACTTCGTCTTGTGGAGGACGAGCGCACCGATGATGACGACGACGAGGGCGATGACCGAGATGATCGGGACTGCGCCGAAGATGTTGCCGTACCCGATCGAATCGGTGAGGACCGACGGCACCTCGCGGATGTCGACGCCGCCGGTGAGGATCTGGGCGAGGCCGAGCGCCATGCCGAGGCTACCGAGGGTGACGATCAGCGGCGGCACCTTCGCTTTGGAGATGAGGATGCCGTTGAAGGTACCCCAGAGGATGCCGACGCCGATCGACACGAGGATGCCGACGATCGCGGTCCCCCAGTCGTCGCCGCCCATGGCCCGCATCGTCGTCGCGGACACGACGCCCGAGAAGACGAGGACGGAGCCGATCGAGAGGTCGATGCCGGAGGTGATGATGACGTAGGTCATGCCGACGCCGAGCACCGCGAGGATGGAGGCGTTCTGCACGACGAGCCGCAGGTTGGACAGCTGCGCGAAGGTGTCGGGTGCGATCGCGGAGAAGATCGCGATGACGACGAGGAGGACGATGAAGATCTGGAAGGCCTGAGCCTTGAAGAGCTTCTTGATCGGGGTCTCCCGGTCCTTGGCCGTCTCGATGGCGGTCGTCTCCGGCCCCATCTCGGCCTGCTTCACCGCGCTCATGCGACGTTCCTCGTGCTGGCACCGGTCATGAGACCGACGAGTTCTTCCATGTTCGTGTCCTTCGTGTCGACCGTCGCCGCGCGGTGGCCGAGCCGCAGCACCTGCACGCGGTCGGACACCTCCATGACGTGCGGCATCGAGTGGCTGATGAAGACGACCGCGATGCCCTTGTCGCGCACGCGGCGGATCGTCTCGAGCACGTTCTTCGTCTGACGGACGCCGAGGGCGGCCGTCGGTTCGTCGAGGAAGACGACCTTGTTGGCCCAGTGCACCGCACGGGCGATGGCGATCGCCTGGCGCTGCCCACCGGACATCGCGCCCACCGGGTCGGTGAGCGAACGGACGGTCGCGCCGAGTTCGTCGAAGGCGTGACGCGACTGCTTGCTCATCTCCTTGACGTTCATGAGGCCGAGCAGGCCGCCGAGGCCCGGCCGCATGATCTCGCGGCCGAGGTAGACGTTCTGCACGGGGTCGAGGTGGGGCGCGAGTGCGAGGTCCTGGTAGACCGTCTCGATGCCGAGCGCACTCGACTGCATGGGCGAGGTGAGGGTGATCGGTTCGCCTTCGAACCTGATCACGCCGCTGTCGACCGCGAGGTTGCCGGAGAGTGCCTTGACCAGGGTGGACTTGCCCGCGCCGTTGTCGCCGATGAGGGCGGTGACCTCGCCGGGGTAGACCTCGAAGTCCGCCTCGTCGAGGGCGCGGACGTGCCCGAACTGCCGGGTGAGGCCTCTGGCCTCCAAGACGGGAGTCGTCATGTCGTTCTCGTTCCTTTCCAGCCGGCCCCGGTGGACGGGTCCGGCGTGTGGTGGCTGTCGTACCGCCGTTCGGGGCGGTGGTGTGTGGTGCGCTGCTGCGTGATCTCGGGTCCTGCGTCGAGGGGTGGCGTCATCGGATGTCTCCCGACGCGAGGGTCGCCGGCCAGCCCGCACCGGGTCCGGCGACGAGCACCGTGCCCGAGCCGCTGACGGTCCAGGGCCCGAACCCGGCCGGGACGGCGAAGACCTCCCCGGCTGCGAAGTCGACGGCCTCGGCGCCGGCCTCCGGGACCAGCGCGCCTGCGCCGGTGAGCGCGAGTGCGACCGAGAAGCCGGCGTCCACGGATGCGCTGCCGTCGGTGCCGGGCGCCACGGCGAAGAGCTGGAAGTAGGGGTCGGCGGCCGCGGGCAACAACGAGACCGGTGCATCCGTCCGGGCGTCGAGGTCGTGCAGCACGACGAGGTGTTCGATCTCGGACTGCGGGAGCGCCTTCGTCGACACCGCGCCCATCACGGTCTCGAACCCGAGGCCGAGGTGGGACTCGTCGCGCGTCGAGGTCGTGACCGACCACTCCAGGAGGATGGAGAGGTCGGTCGGTTCCTGCACCTCCGCGAGGAAGATGCCGCCGTCGATCGCGTGGGCCGTGCCGGCCGGCACGAGAATGCCCATGCCGCGCTCGACGACGATCCGGTTCATGTGCGACAGCATCCACTCGCTGTCCTGGGCGTCGCGACGGCGGTCGAGTTCGTCGGGATCGACGTCCTCGCTCCATCCGAGGTGGACCGCCGAACCGGGCTCGGCGTCGAGGATGAACCAGGCCTCCGTCTTGCCGTAGGCGCAGTCGAGGTGGGAGGCGGCGAACGCCCGGTCCGGGTGGACGTGGACGGGGAGCCGCTGACGGGCGTCGAGCAGCTTGACGAGGATGCCGGTGTCGGCGGCGTCGGTGCCGTGGTCCTGTCCTGCCCCGGTCCACTGCTCGGGGTCGGCCGCGACGAGGTCTCGGAGGAGGACGCCGTCGACGGTGCGGGCGAGGCCGATGGCGCCGCCGGGCTCCTGGTCGGCGCGGCTCACGGTCGCTCCGAGCCACTCCTCCGGCTGGAACTCGCTCTGCTGCTCGATACCGCGCAGGCCGGCGATGCGGTCGCCGCCGCGGTAGAAGTGCTCGATGAGGTTCGGCGCGAGTCGCGTCGGCTGGGCGAGCCTCGTGGGCTGGGTCGTGCTCATGCTGCTGGTCCTCCGACCATGCTCGTGGTGGACGCGGTGCGTGCGTCCACGGTGTGACGCGGCACCGGGCCTGGGATCTCTCCGGAACCACGCGACACCAGGGAGGTCGGGACGACCCACTCGCGCGGTTCGTCGGCCGGTGATTCGCGCAGTTCGAGGAGTCGCTCGATCGCGGCGGTGCCGATGACGAACGGATCCTGGTTGATGCAGCTGACGGCCGGCCGCAGGACGTCGGCGAGGGTGAAGTCGCCGAACGCGATGTGCGCCGTCTCCTCGCGCCCGATGCGGTGCAGGGAGCTCGTCAGACCGATCGCCGCCTTCGCGTTCGACGCGAAGAACGCGGTGGGCGGGTCCTCGAGCCCGAGCAGGCGCTCCGTCTCGGCGGCGTAGTCGAGCGAGCCGTCGATGGTCCAGGAGACGAGTGACGGGTCGAGGTCGATCCCCGCCTCGGCGAGGACGTCGGTGTAGCCCCGGTAGCGCCGACGGATGGTGAGGAAGCGTTCGTCCCGGTCGTAGAAGGCGATGCGGGTGTGGCCGAGCTCGACGAACTGGCGGATAGCGAGCTGGGTGGCGGCGTAGTCGTCGACCACGACGCTGTCGAAGGCGGCGAGCGGACGGTCGACGGCCACGACGGGCGTCACGTTCCGGAACGCCTCGAGGTAGGGCAGCTCCGCGGCGACCGGGGCGATGATGACGCCGGCGACCTGGTGGCCGGCGATGAACCCGGTGAGCTGGTCGCGCTCGCGCCCCTCGTCGAGCCCGGTGCTCGCCACGAGGACGCTCAGGCCCTCCTTGAGCGCGCGGGCCTCGATGGCGCTCACGAGCGAGGCGAAGAACGGGTCGGCGAGCGAGTCGATGAGGACGCCGATCGCGCCGCCGGTGCCGGACTTCAGCGAGCGGGCGGCCGTGTTGGGCACGTACCCGAGGCGATCGATCGCCTCGAGCACGCGGCTTCGGGTCTCGGGGTGCACGGACGGTTCGCCGTTCACCACCCGCGAGACGGTCTTGATGCTGACGCCGGACTGCGCAGCCACATCCTTGATCCCGGGCGGCCGCATCAGCGGGTCCCCCTGACGGGAAGCGGAACGGGCCGGACGTCGCAGCCGGCCTGGAGCGACGGGACGTGCGCACGTGTCCGGATCGGACTGGTCGCGGTGATCGCGGGGTTGCAGGTGCCCATGGGCTCCACCTCCTGACAGCGTTGTCATCGGTCGGGGTGGTGCAGCTGCAGAACCCCGTCGTTCCTTCGTGCGCCTATACTGACCGCAGACCGACAACGTTGTCAAGCAACGTTGTCTGAAAGAGATCAAATTCATTTGGAACTTGCATCGAAGAGGCGTTCAGCCCCCTCGGATGCGGGTCGCCATCCCGGAATCATCGAGGAGTCAGCGTGATCGTCGTCGTCGCAGGAGCAGCCGGAAGCGGCAAGACCACCCTCGGACGTGAGCTCGCCCGGGCCCTCCGACTCCCGCTCCTCGACCTCGACACCATCACCAATCCGTTGCTCGACGGTCTCGGTGCGTTGACCGATCCCGACGGTGCCGAACCGCTCCACTGGAACGACGCGAAGCTGCGCCCGACCATGCGTCCGGCACGGTACGCGGCCCTCCGAGCGGTCCTCGCCGACCAGCGCGACAGCGGTGTCGGCGCGGTGCTCGTCGCCCCCTTCACCGCGGAACTCCGCGGCGGCGCCGAATGGGACGCGCTCGTCGAGGCGGCAGGGATCGTCCCGAAGGTCGTCTGGCTGCGCGCCGATGCAGCCACGCTCGCAGCCCGCCGGGCCGAACGCGGTGCCGAGCGGGACACGCACATCGTGGACCCGTCGACCGACACCCCACCCGCCATCGAGCATCTGTCGATCGAAGCGGCGTTGTCCACCTCGCAGCAGCTCGCCGCCGTCCAACGCGCGCTCGGCCTCGGACGGACCATCGAGGCCTCCGCACCGATCTTCGACCAGGTCTTCGCCGCCGGGCTCTTCGACCTCGACGGGACCCTCATCGACTCGACGCCGGCCGTGAACCGGTCATGGGCGCAGCTCGCCCGCGAATACGGTCTCGAGGGCGACCTGCTCGCCGCGGGACACGGCCAGCCCGCCGCCCAGGTGCTCGCCGCGATCTTCCCACCCGAGCAGGTCGCCGAAGCACTCGCACGGATCATCGAGATCGAGGCCGACGAGGTCGCCGACGTCATCGCGCTCCCGGGGGCGGCGGAGGCACTGGCGGCGCTCAGCGACGACGCGAAGGCGATCGTCACGAGCGGCACGAGGCTCATCGCCGGCAACCGGATCACGGCCGCCGGGCTCGTGCGGCCGGAGGTCGTCGTGACCTTCGACGACGTCACGAAGGGCAAGCCGGACCCCGAACCGTTCCTGCTCGGCCGCACCCGGCTGGGCATGGAGTCGCAGGCGTGCGTCGTGTTCGAGGACGCGCCCGCCGGGCTCGCCGCAGCGCGCGCCGCCGGCTGCTGGACGGTCGGCATCGCTGGGACGCACGAGGCGCACGAACTCGATGCGGACCTCGTGATCGACGGTCTCTTCCAACTGCGGCTCGAGCCGGTCACCGAGGGTGGGTTCCGGCTCGTCCCGGCGTCGCTCGACTGAGCAGCGCCCTCTGAGCGCGTCGGAACAGCCCGAGGCTGTCGATACTCTTCGGCAACCGCGGAGTCTCGTTTCCTGAGCCTGTCGAAGGGCACCCCGAGCAAGCATCAACTGTGGGATAAATTCCCAGATCAGGAGCTGATTCTTTGGCCGCTCGAATGTCAGTGGTCCGTGTTGGGATGGACCCATGACCAGCACCGCACCGAACCCGCTCACCGCCGCCGCGGCCGGGTTCGATGCGGTCTGGCAGGACGCGCTCGACGCGATCCGTCCAGGCGCCGGTGTCGCGGAGCAGCTCGAGAACATGAACGATGAGGCGATCCTCCGTGTCCTCGACGAGCTCGGCGCCGTGCAGCACGCGGTCGAGGTCCTCGCCGCCCACGTCACCGGCGCGATCGCGTTGCGCCCGTCGCCTTCCCGCCGCGACGGCACCCTCGTGCGCGCCGCCGGTTACGCGAACCCGGGTGTCATGGTGTCCGAGCGGTGGCGGGTGGCGCGCGCCCGAGGCGCGGTGATCGCGGAGGTCGGTGCCGCCATCACGCAGCCCCGCGGGTTGCTCGGCGAGCTGGAGGAATGCCCGTTCCCCGCAGTCGCGGCATCGCTCGAACCGGCCGCCAGTCTCGAGTCATCGAACCCCGACGTAGTCTCGGACGACCCCAACCCGTCAACCAGCACCGGCACACCCAGAGCACCCCTGAGCGTCGATGGTGCCGCGGCCATCGTCCGGGAGCTCCGCAACGCGGGCCGCATCTGCACCAGAAGCGAACTCGAGACGGCCTCCGCCATCGCCGTCGAGCACGCCGGACACGCGCCCCTGCAGGACGTCACCCGCATCGCCAAACTCGTCCGCACCCGCCTCGACCAAGACGGCCGCGAACCCCGCGACGAACTCCTCCGCCGCGCCGAACGCTGCACCATCCACGAACTCCCCACCGGCATGACCCTCCTCCGCGCCGAACTCGCCCCCGAAAGCGCCGCCTTCATCCGCGCCGGCCTCGACGCCCTCATCGGCGCCACCACCCGCAAACCCCACTTCRYCMACCCCGACACGGCCGACCCCGCCGACCAACCCGACGACTCCGGTCACCCCATGCCCCACGGGCCCACCCTCATCCCCATCGACCGACGACGCGCCATCGCCCTCACCGAGACCTTCCGACACCTCGCCGGCTGCAGTGGCGCCGCCACCGAACTCACCCCCGTCACCATCATCATCCGAACCGACCGAGACACCCTCGAAACCGGTCTCGGCACCGCCACCATCGACGGCATCGACGAACCCATCGGAGCCGGCGCCCTGCGCCGCCTCGCCTCCGACGCCAACCTCATCCCCATGATCCTCGGCGGACCCTCCCAAGTCCTCGACCTCGGCACCAGCACCCGCCTGTTCACCCGCGGACAGCAACTCGCCCTCGCCGAACGCGACGGCGGCTGCGCCTGGACCGGCTGCACCCACCCACCATCCTTCACCGAAGCCCACCACATCACCTGGTGGTCACAAGGCGGCCCCACCAACCTCGACAACGGGGTACTCCTCTGCCCCTTCCACCACCACCGCATCCACGACGACCACTGGACCATCACCACCCAAAACGGCATCCCCTGGTTCATCCCACCCAGCCACATCGACCGCCACCAAACCCCCATCCGAGGCGGACGCATCCACCTCGCCGCCTGAAACCGAGGCACCCGCCTGCCCTTCGACAAGCTCAGGGACCGACACGCGAACCACCCTTCGACAAGCTCAGGGATCGAAACGGGAACCACGCTGCGTCGACAAGCTCCGCGACCGACACGGGAACCACCACGCGTCGACAAGCCCGGTGAACGACGCCGTTCTCGACAACCCCGCCACCCCGGTCCCTGAGCCTGTCGAAGGGCACACGAACAACCGGCACACGCACCCTTCGACAAGCTCAGGGACCGAGACGCGAACCACCCTTCGACAAGCTCAGGGACCGAGACGCGAACCACCTTCGACAAGCTCAGGAACCGAAACCGGAACCAGCACGCGTCGACGCCGCATGGGCACCGCTCCCCATCGCGGGTGGACAGCCGACCTCGGTACCGTGATGGACGAGCCACCGGTCGCGCGGGTGCCGCGTGTTCAGCTGCGCGTCGCGACCGACACCCGAAGAGGAGCACACATGATCATCTGGACCCGTTGGGGCATCGTCGTCTTCCTGATCTTCGGGCTGTCCGTCGGCGCCGGCTTCCTCATCAAGGCGATCGTCTCCCCCGACGGCGGATCGGCGCAGTCCGGGGTGTTCGTCGGCATCGGCTTCCTGCTCGGCGCCGTCGCGTGCTGGGCCTTCGGGAAGTTCGCGCTGGCGAAGCTTGATGCACCGCGGCCGGTCGTCGTGTGGCAGCAGCTCGCGCAGCCGTACGTCAACGAGCACGGCATCACCGTGAAGCAGGAGGCCGTGCCCGTGCGCCACCCGCAGACCGGCGAGCAGCTCTACAGCCGTCCGAGCTCCACACTCTTCTTCATCCCCGTCCGCTTCTGGGCGTACGTCATAGCCGCACTGGGTGTCGTCACGATCGTCGTGAACGTCGTGCGCGGCTGACACTCAGCCCTGGCGACTCTTCCACCGCGGGTTCTGCTTGTCGATGACGAACACCCGCCCACGGCGGCGGACGATCTACGACCCCGGCCTGTCGTCGAGCGACTGGAGTGATGCGCGGACCTTCCTGGTGACCTCCTGGTAATCACGATGCGTGCTACTTTGTTGAGAACGATTCTCAAAAGAACGCACTGTAGCCCCATCGACCAGGAGAACCCGCCGTGACCACGCCTCGCATCCCGCTGACCGTGACGCTCGTGCTCGGCACCTGTCCGCCGGAGCGTCGCACCGTGGCCCGACAGATCGCCGGTCGATCCGCGGCGCTCGTCACGATCGAGCGGCAGGGCGAGGCTGAAAGCGCCCACCCTGACATCGACGACGCGATCGACGCCGTTGCACGACACCCGCTCGCTCCCCGGCACCTCGTCCTCGATTGCGGGAGCACGGTCCGCCCGGTCGACGCGGTCTCCGCCGTCCTCGGGCACCGCGACACGGCCGTCCTGGACGCCGTCGTGACGGTCGTCGACGCAGCCCATCTCCTGCACGACCTCCAGGACGACGAGTGGGTCACCCACGACGAGGACGGCGACACGGCCTACACCGCACGGTCGATGATCACCGTGGAGCAGCTCGAGTACGCGGACACCATCGCCGTCGCCGGCCGACGCGGCGTGACGCACGAGCGACTCGCGGTGCTCCTCGCTCTCCTCAGCCACCTGAACCCGACGGCGCTGACGCGGATGGTCGAGCCGGTCGCGGCCCGGCCACGGGCCACACCCGGCACTCCGGCGACCGCGAGCAACCGCGAGCCGCTCGCCCGCTACCGCGACTCCCCGTTCGAACTGGACCGTTTCAGCACGTCCCCCGGGTGGATCGCGATGCTGAACGGCGAACACCGGCCATGGGTGGATCACGACCGCGTGACCACCCTGCGGTTCGACAGCCCCCGACCGATGCACCCGGAACGACTCCTCGCGTGCTTCGACGGACCGATCGAGGCGGGGCGGTTCGGCCGGCTCATCCGTACGGCGGGGTTCCTCGTCCTCGCGACGCGCGCCTCCCGCGTCGGCGTCCTGCAGCACGTCGGCAAGATGATCGATCTGGAACCCACATCGTTCGAGACGAACGACCCTGGCGCACCGCTCGGCCAGGAGCTCGTCGTCACCGGGATCGACCTCGACGAGGTCGCCATCACCGCCGCCTTACACGCCTGCACGCTGACGGACGAGGAACTCCTCGCCGGGCCGGCGGCGTGGGCGCACTACCCGGACGCCTTCACGCCATGGAGCACCACCCGCGAGCACTGAGCAGCGGGCCCGTCAACTGCCCGAAACGGTTCGGATCTCGGTCGATTTCGTGCAGGTTCGGGCGACTCAGTGGATCCGCGCGCTCACCCACTCCTCGCGCACGAACCGCACGAACTGCTCGACGGCCCGCGACACCGCCCGGGCACGGCTGGTGGCGACACCGATCACCCGGACCGCCTCGTCGTCGAGCGGGACGAGCACGACGCCCTCCATGCTCGTGGAATCGGGGAGAACGGCGATCCCGACCCCGGCGCGCACGAGACCACGGAGCGTCGACAGCTCGGACACCTCCATCGTCACCCGGGGCACGACGCCGTGCCTCGCGAAGTACGCGTCCGCGATCTGCCGGAGCCCCGAGTCCGTCGTCATCGCGAGGAACTCCGTCTGCTCGAGATCGGACGCCGCCAACGACGTCCGGTCGGCGAACGCATGCCCGACCGGCACGCCCAGCGCGAGCCGCTCGGAGGTGAGCGGACGCCACTCGATCTCCGGATCACGCGGTTCCGGGCTGATGAACGCGACGTCGGCCGAGCCGGAGCGGAGCGCGTCCAGCACACTGTCGGCCTTCCCACCGTCGAGGACGAACCGGATGTCCGGCAGCAGCTGGCGGTACTCGCTCACGATGCGCGGGATGAGCCAGCCGCCGAGGGACGAGACGTAGGCGATGGACACGAGACCGGCCGAGGGGTCTCGGAGCTCGTCGATCCGCGACTGCGCGTTGTCGAGCTCGGTCTGCGCACGGAGCGCGTGCACGAGGAGGATCTCGCCGTAGCGGTTGAGTTCGAGCCGGCTGCGGTGACGGTCGAACAACTCGACCCCGGCGTCCGCCTCGAGCCGACCGATCGCCCGCGTCAGCGTCGACTGGGAGATACCGAGGGCCTCAGCGGCGTACGGGACGTGACCGTCTTCGGCGAGCGCCCGAAGGTACGCGAGTTCGTCGATCCTCATGCCCTCATGATGCCGCACCGGCGAGCCCGGCTGGGGCGGCACCTCGACAAGCTCGGTGACCGGGGAGCCGCTCGGCGACCGGGGCGCCGCTCGGCGACGGGATGAGTTCGGCGACCGGGGCGCGCTAGCGTGGTGCAGTGATCCGCAGACCGCGACCGAGCGAGGCGGCGACCGGCGCCCTCCTCGTCCTGGCCGGACTCGTCTGTCAGGAGCTCGGCGCATCGATCGCGGTCACGCTGTTCCCGCAGGTCGGTCCGATCGGCATGGTGACGCTGCGCCTCGTGTTCGCCGCGCTCATCCTGCTGGCCGTCGCCCGCCCATCCCTGGGCGGACACCCGAGGAGCGCCTGGGTGTCGGCGGTCGGTTTCGGAGTCGTCCTCGCCGCGATGAACGTCTGCTTCTACCTGGCTCTGGACCGCATCCCGCTCGGTCCGGCGGTGACCCTCGAGATCCTCGGCCCGCTGGCGCTCAGCGTCATCGCGGGTCGTCGATGGACGAGCGCGCTCTGGGCGGGCGTCGCCCTCATCGGCGTCCTCCTCCTCGGCGGGGTGCTCCTCCACAGCGGACCGACGGCCGCACTCGATCCGATCGGCGTCGTCCTCGCGCTCGCCGCCGGCGCCCTCTGGATCGGCTACATCCTGCTGTCGGCGCGGACCGGGACGGAGTTCCCCGGCCTGAACGGTCTGGCGATCGCCGCCGCCATCGGGGCTCTCGTGACCATCCCGCTCGCCGCGACGACCGCCGGCACCGCGCTGTTCGATCCCGTCATCCTCCTGCTCGGCCTGGGCGTCGCCGCGCTCTCGTCGGCTGTGCCGTACGCGCTGGAGTTCGTCGCCCTCCGACGACTCAGCGCTGCGACCTTCTCGATCCTGCTCGCATCCGCGCCGGCCATCGCCGCGATCGCCGGACTCCTCGTGCTCGGTCAGGAGCTCACGACACCGCAGTGGCTCGGCATCGCCTGCGTGGTCGGTGCGGGCATCGGCGCCGTGCTCTCAGCCCGGCGGGGTCCCTCACCCGAGGTGCAGCCGAGCATCGCGCCGAGCTGATCGTCAGGTCAGGATGCGGCGAAGCGGGCGTGCACCCGGGACGAGACGGTGATGTCCTCCGGCTTGAGGTCGAGGGCGGTGTCGCCGGCAGGAGCCGCGGCCCCGCGCATCATCGGTGCCGCGGCCTGACTCGACGGCGAGCGGGTGTCGTCGCCCAGCATGCCGGGTTCCGCCAGGGCGACCGACCGCACGGCGCCGAGCCCGAGGCTCCTGGCGTAGGCGGTCGCGCGGTCCACGGCGTCGCGGACGGCGTTGTGCTGAGCCTCGGCCGTGATGCGGTGCTTCGTCGCCTCGGTGAGCGCCCAGGTGACACCCGTCACCGTGACGCCGTCCTGGGTCGCGATCTCCTCGGCCCAGCGGGCCAATGCCTGCAGGTCGGCGAACTTGACCTCGAGCGCGACCGTCGCGTGGTGCACGAGCGGCAACTGCTTCCCGTCCTTGTTCCACGGCCGCTCGCTCCACACCCGCAAGCGATCGGCCGACCACCAGGTCACGGCCGACTGTGCGCGGAACTGCTCCGCCGCCTGACTGAGCGCACGGTGCAGTGCGGTGGTGTGGGAGACGACGGGCTCACGTTCCGGCCCCTGGAACCCCGCCGAGATGAGGACGGTCCCACGTTCGGCCGGGTGGTGGTAGTCGAAGCGGCCCTCGACGGTGATGATCGTTTCACTCATACCCGGCACTCTATCCCGCGACGGCGGCTACGCTCTGGACCATGACGGACGGCGGAACCTGGGCGGATCGACGACATGGACGACGGGGGAACGAGTACGGTCCAGCCAGTCGGGGACTCCCGCCGGGCGATGTGGAGACCGTCGCGAAGTACCTCAAGGAGCGCGTCTACGCGACCTTCACCGGCCTCGCGATCGTCCTCGTGCTGGCGGCGAACGTGGAGCACCACGACGCGCCCGACGCGCTCTTCTCGCTCGTCATCGGCGTGGTCGGCATCACCCTCGCCGGCCTGGTCGCCGAGATGATCGCGCACCTCGCCGCCCACGGTGCGTTCCCCGACGAGCGCGGGTGGCACTCCATGCTCCGGATCGCCTGGGGCTCGCTGCTCACCGTCGCGACCCCCACCATCCTGCTCGTGCTCGCCGTGTTCGACGTCATGGAGGTCGAGACCTCCCTCCGCGTGTCCGCGATCGTCTACCTCGTCACCCTCGGGCTCAGCGGGTGGGTCGCCGTCCGGCGCGCGCGGCTGTCCGTCTGGCAACAGCTCATCGCGCTCGCGGCACTCGTGCTCCTGGGGGTCCTCGTCATCGGCGTGCAGGTCCTGGCCCACGGCTGAACCGCGGACGCGGGCTCGGCCCCGTCGGAAATGTCGGCGCGGTCGACGACGTTGAGGAGCACGTGAGCACTCCGGAGACCGTCGACGTCGTCGTGATCGGCGCGGGTCAAGCCGGGC
Organism: Plantibacter sp. H53; assembly: GCF_001650455.1. Lineage (NCBI taxonomy): Bacteria > Bacillati > Actinomycetota > Actinomycetes > Micrococcales > Microbacteriaceae > Plantibacter > Plantibacter sp. H53. Next base: position 20,729 of record NZ_LWCT01000008.1, on the reverse strand, counting down.
TGTCGGCCGCGTACCACCTGCATCGCCGCGGATTCGTCCCGCTGGGCACCGCCGAGGGCGCGACCGCAGCACGCACCTTCGTCGTCCTCGACGCGAACGACGCCCCGGGCGGTGCCTGGCAGCACCGATGGCGGTCGCTCACCATGTCGACCGTCAACGGGATCTACGACCTGCCCGGCATGCCGAAGCCCGAGCTCGATCCCGCGTCGCCGAGTGTCGACGTCATCCCGCCGTACTTCGCGGCGTTCGAGGAGCGTTTCGCCCTTGTGGTCCGCCGCCCGGTACAGGTCCGCGCAGTCCGCCGCGAGGACGACGACCCGCACGGTCGGCTCCTCGTCGAGACCGCACCGGGCGCCGACTCCCCGGGTGCCGATTCCTCTGCCGCCGTGTTCCGAGCACGGGCGGTCGTCAACGCGACGGGCACGTGGACGAAACCGTTCTGGCCCGCGTACCCGGGGCGGGAGCGCTTCGCCGGACGCCAGCTGCACGTGGCCGACTACGTCTCCGCTGACGAGTTCCGCGGCCAGCGCGTCGTCGTCGTGGGTGCCGGCATCTCCGCCATCCAACTCCTCGAGGAGATCTCGCGGGTGGCGGAGACGGTGTGGATGACGCGACGCGAACCGGAATGGGTGGAGGACGACTTCGACACCGCCGCCCGGGTGGAGGCGATCAAGGGCGTCGAGGAACGCGTGCGCCAGGGCCTCCCGCCGGGCAGCGTGATCTCCGTGACGGGGATGCACTGGACGCCGTGGGCGCGGGCGGCCGAAGCGCGCGGTGTCCTGGTGCGTCAACCGATGTTCCGTCGGATCGAGGAGCACGGCGTGGTTCTCGCCGACGGCTCCTTCCTCCCGGTCGACGCCATCCTCTGGGCCACCGGGTTCCGGGCGGCGCTCGACCACCTCGCACCGCTCGGCATCCGGCTGCCCGGGGGCGGCATCCGGATCGACGGCACCAGGGCGGCCGACGAGCCGCGGGTGCACCTGATCGGGTACGGCCCCTCAGCCTCGACGGTCGGCGCGAACCGGGCCGGGAGGGCGGCGGTCCTGGCGATCCTCGCCGACCTCGACGCCACCGTCGCCGTCCCTCAGCGCTGACCCCGTCACTGCACCGGCACGGGGATGGGCACCGCGGGAGCCCGCTCGGAGCGCACGAAGCCGATCCCCAGCAGGATGCACACCCCGCCGAGGAGCTGCGCGAGCGACAACTGCTCCCCCAGGAGGATCCACGCGAATCCGGTCGCCGCGACCACTTCGAGGAGGCCCGCGAACGACGCGAGTCGGGAGCCGAGCATCTGACTCGCGGTGATACTCGCCGCATAGGCGACCGCCGTCGACACCACCCCGACGAACAGGAGCGGCACCCACCAGGCGACGTCGGTGCCGAGCACCGTGACGTCGGCGTCGGAGGTCGTGAAGGGCACGCCGACGAGCCCGGCGAGCCACAGACTGAGTGCCCCGATGAGCAGACCGATGGCGGCGAACGCCACCGGAGGCAGCCCCTTCGCCGGCCGCGCCGAGATGACGTAGTACGCGGCGCAGCCCACCATCGCGAGGATGGCGAACAGCAGGCCGACCGGATCGAGCGTCGAGCCACCGCTCGGAGCGACGACGAGCACGAGCCCGACGAGTGACACGACGGAGCCGACGAGGACGACCGTCGCGGGACGACGTCGGGTCAGCACCCACGCGACGGCGACGAGCAGCAGCGGCGCCATGTACTCGACGAGGATCGCGGTCCCGACGGCGATGGTCTGCAGCGCCGCGAAGTAGACGAGCTGCGTCGCCGCCACCCCGATGAGGCCCATGCCGAGGAGTCGCCAGCGGCCACGCCAGACCGCGTCCCAGCGACCGCGGAGTGCGATGAGGGCGAACGGAGCGAGCACCAGGCCACCGATCAGGGCGCGGACCGTGACCGCGGCAGCGGGGCTCCACCCCGACGCGAGCACCGGTTTGATGAACGCTCCGGAGGTGCCGAACGCGACCGCCGCGAGCACCGCGACGAGCAGACCGACCGTGGTCGAGGACGTGTGCTTCATGGGTGTCTCCAGCTGCCGCGGGTGGGGCCGGCGGAAGAGGTGGACGCCCGGCTGAGATGAAGCTACTCTCGGAGAGAGTAAGGAGTCAACTTGCATTTTGCCCCTGACACCGAGGATGCGCTGCTCTTCGCCGCGCTGCTCGTGAACACCCGCGCATCGGCGTCCCGCAGCGGCGACGACGAACTCGCGACACCGCCACAACTCGTGGAGCTCTTGCGCGTCAGTCGGTACTCGGGTCGGGTCGACGGCGACGAGCCCGAGCGGGCCGCAGTGGCGGCACTCCGAGAGCGGATCCACGCGCTCTGGGCCTCCGACGCTGACGCCCCGGACACCCGCGACCGCGCCGTCACCGAGATCAACGCGATGCTCCGGGAGTCAGCCGCGCTCCCCCAACTGCGCCGCCACGACGGCTTCGACTGGCACCTCCACGCCACCGAGTTCGACGCACCACTCGTCGATCGTGTCCAGACCGAGATCGCCATGGCACTCGTCGACGTCGTCCGGTCCGACGCCTGGGACCGCCTGAGGCTCTGCGCCGCGGACGACTGCGACGGCCTGCTCGTCGACCTGTCCCGCAACGGTTCGAAGCGCTACTGCTCCGTCCGCTGCAGCAACCGCGTCAACACGATCGCCTTCCGCGCGAGAGCGCAGTAGCGGGCGTCACCAGACCCGGATGACGACCATCACTGCGATCTCGTCACATCCCAGAGGTGGTGCACCGGGTCATGGATGAAGTAGCGGCCGAGGGTCTCGGTCGTGAAGCGCGCGCCGTCGCTCCGGCGGCCCGTCCGCGTGAGCGCGTCGACCGGCACCCGCTCGAACGCTGCGGCGAGCACCGTCGCGGCCTCGACCAGTTCCGCGGAGACCCGTTTGGGGTCCTGCTCGCCGTAGCGCTCCTCGAGAGCCGTCGCATCCTGGTCCCAGTTCTCGAACGCGGGATCGTCCTCGTCGAGGACGAGCCGCAACCGGACGTCGAAGATGCGGAACACGTCGCGCACGTGGGCCGCGTACTCGAGCGGCGACCAGGTCCGCGGGTCGGGCCGCTTCCGGACGTCGGCACGCTCCAGCACCGCCGGCCACGCGGCGGCGTTCGCCAGGATCAACCCGGGGAGGTCCCGGAAACCGAACCGCGAGGTGTCCATCCCGCACTCGGAGCAGGCGCGCTCGAGGACCCAGGTCCAGTTCTTCGTGTCCGGGACGATGGTGTCGCCGTCGGGGGTGTTCGTCGTCATGGGTTCACTCTAGGAAGCGGCGTGACCCAGCGCCCTCGCGAAAGCGTCATCATGCCGCGATCCGCAGCCACCGTCCGCTGGCGGCGCCGTGCCGATGCCTCCGTTACCCGGCGGGGGCGACCGGCGGGGCGCAGACCATCGCCGAGGCGGCGAGCTGCTCCGCCATCTGCTGCTCGGACCACGGGAGCGCGATCTCGGGGGCTTTCTGCCCGCTCGCCGGTGCCGCCTTGGCGCCGATCGATGCGAGCTGCATCGCGAGCGTCTGCGCGAAGCCCGCCCCGAGCGTCGAGTTGTTCAACATGACGACGACCGTCAGTCCGGACGTCGGGTCGGAGAAGGCCGCCGAGAGCGAGCCGGGGATCGCGCCGGCCTGCCCCCGGAGGGGACCGATCTGCAACCCACCCACACCGAAGCTCTTCCAGGTCGGCTCAGCCTCGCCCAGCGAGACGGGGTCCTTCCACTGCTTCTTGTACGTGCTGTTGTTCACGAGGGACCCGGACGCGAACGACTGGGTGAACTTCCGCAGATCGTCGACCGAGGAGACGACGCCGCCGGCGGTCCACACCATCGAGGGCGACAGCTCGGTCTCGTCCGTCGGTGCGTCGCACTGGTAGGTGCCGTCCGCGATGCGCGGCGTCAGGTACCCCTTGGGGTGCGACCCCGGCAGCTCGACGGTGGAGGCGTCGGGGAAGCTGGACTTCGACATGCCGAGCGGCGAGAAGACGTAGTGGTCGTACAGGGACTGCCAGGACTGACCGGTCAGCTCCTCGAGCGCCATGCCGAGCAGGATGTACCCGGTGTCACTCGAACCGAAGAGCGCCCCCGGAGCCGTCCGCGTGCCGCTCGCGAGGCCGTTCGCGAGGATCTCGGCCATCGACCAGTTGCGGGTCGGGTTGGTGACGAACTGGGCGTTGAGCGCGGGCGTGTAGGTGCCGAGCCCCGACGTGCCATTGCACAGCTGCTGGTAGGTGATGCCCTCGATGCCCTGGACCTGCGGGAGGGTCTTGTGGACCTGGTCGGTGAGCTTGATCTTGCCCTCGTCGACGAGTTCGAGGAGCACGGTGCAGGTCATCGGGCGCGTGGTGTCGCCGATGCGGTAGACCATGGACGGGTCCATCTTGGTCTTGCCACCCGGCTCGGTCGTGCCGACGCCGGCCGTGTAGCTCCCGGCCCACGGCGCCCAGACGCCGACGATGGCACCGGAGGATCCGGACTGGGTGACGGCGGCCTCGACCGCCGCCGTGATGGCGTCGGTCGTGTCGCCCGCGAGCGTGCCGCTGACCTGGTCGGGGAAGTCGGTGTCGGACACCGAGGGGCCCGAGCAGCCGACGAGCACCGTCGCGAGGGTCGCCGCGGTAAGGAGTGCGGCGAGACGCCGGCGCCTCGGAGCTGTTGCAGTCAAGTCATCCCCCTGATGAGCGGTCTGCGGAGCTGCAGACTGTTCCCGATTGTAACCGGGCGCGGCTGAGAGCTGCGGTCGCACGCCGCGTGCCGGTCACACGGGCGGCGGACCTGGTGCGGGGCCAGTCGATGGTGTTCCCTGGAGAGGTGACCTCGAACGCCTTCCCGCAGACCACCGTCGACGCCGTCCTGGCGCACATGAACGGCGACCACCCCGACGACAACGTGCTCATCGTGCGAGCCTTCCTGGAACCCACGGCCGAGGCCGCCACCATGATCTCGCTGGACGGGACGGGTGGCGAATGGACCTGGACAGTCGACGGCACCGCCGCGGGTGGGCGGGTGCCCTGGCCCGCCGGCGCGATCACCGAGCGCGGCGAGATCCGACGCGAGGTCGTCGCCCTCTACGACGCCGCGTGCGCCCGTCTGGGCGTGGAGCCACGCCTGCACGACTGAGCGACGGCCACCCCTCGGCCGTCGACCTCGGATGACGGCCTCAGGTGACCAAACCGTCGACGCCCGCACCTCCGAACTCCTCAACGCCCCGGGACGACTCGCGGCACGAAGGATCAGGAGGCATTCCCATGCGTCATTCACCCAACCGGCTCCTCGCCGCCGTCTTCGGCGCGGTCTACGTGGTCGTCGGACTCCTCGGCGGGATCGTCGCCGGAGGCCTGCCGTTCCTCACCACCGAGGGCGGTCTCCTGCTCGGGATCTTCGAGGTCAACCCGCTGCACAACATCGCGCACGTCCTCATCGGGGCGGCCCTGCTCATCGCCGGGCTCTCGAACGTCGTCGCGGCCAAGACCGTGAACACGGTGATCGGTGGGTTCTACCTCCTGCTCGGTGTCGTCGGGTTCTTCATCGTGGGCTCCGCGCTCAACATCCTCGCGCTCAACACGGCCGACCACTTCCTCCACCTCGCGAGCGCCGTGGTGCTGCTCGGCGCCGGGCTGGCTGCGGACAAGCGCACGCACCGGGCGGCGACGGCCTGACATGTCGGTCTCCGTCGAACGGCAGGACGCCCGGACGGGTGAGGACGACGCGGTCCGCTCCGGCACGACGTCGATCTCGAACTGTCTGCTCGCGATGTGCGCACTCGGCGCCGGTCTCGTGTTGATCGCGACCGGCGCCGGGTCCTCTCCCGTGGGTGCGATCCCGCTCGTCACCCTCGGCGTCGCCGCACTGCTCTGGTCCGTCGTGGTCCTCGTCCGTGACCGGGTGCCGGGCCTCCGTGCGTCCTTCGCCGGCGCGGTGGGCGCGGTGGTCGTCTGGGTGGCGCTCTACGGACTCGCCTCCCTCGGCGTCACGACCGTGCCGCCGTTCCTGCCGACCCTCTCGTCCACGGTGTTGCTGCTCTTGGTCGCCGGGGTGCTCGCACGGCGACTCCGGCGGGTCACCCTCGCATCGACGGCGCCGGACGAACTCGAGCTCGACGCCCTGGTGACGCGCGCGACCCGTCGGCCGCATCGCGAGCCGAGCACCGGACGGTACGTGCTCACCCTGCTCGTCGGGGCGGCGTTCGTGGCGGCCCTCACCACACCGGCGCTGGCGCAGACCAACGCCGGTGCGTTCGCGGTCCCGCACGGTTCCCTGCACAGCAGCCACTGATTTCCTCCACAGCGACAGATCCACCCTCCCGTTCAGGAGCCCGGCCCGTTACACTTAGGTAACCCTTACCGAGCCAGCCGACGCGGAGTCCGACATGAGCACTGTGATCCCCTTCTCCCAGGCCCTGCGCGAGCGCACGTCCTCCGGCCACTCCTCCAGCGAGGGGGCGGACTTCATGAGCGACCTCATGACCGGGAAGGGCTCGAAGGAGGACTACATCGCCCTCGTCGCGCAGCACTTCTTCATCTACGAGGCCCTCGAGGTCGCAGCCGACCGCATGCGCGCCGATGCCGTCGCCGCTCCGTTCATCAGCGACAAGCTGACGCGGCTCCCCGCCATCGTGCAGGACCTCGAGTTCCTCATCGGTCCGGACTGGCGCGACCAGATCACCCCGCTCCCCACCACGGCCCGGTACGTGGCACGGATCAACGAGGTCGGCGCCGTCTGGCCCGGCGGCTTCGTGGCGCACCACTACACCCGGTACCTCGGCGACCTCTCGGGCGGGCAGATCATCCGCACGCTGATGCAGCGTCAGTTCGGCTTCGACACCAACGGCGTCGGCTTCTACCTCTTCGGCGACATCGCGAAGCCACGCGAGTTCAAGGACACCTATCGTGAGCAGCTCGACGCCGTCCCGTGGGACGACGAGGAGCAGGCCCGCGTGATCGACGAAGTCATGGTGGCGTACCGCTTCAACACCGACCTCTTCCGCGACCTGGCGACCGCGAAGGCCGCGGCGACCGCCGTCGCCTGATCTCCCGCCCATTCGCCCGTTCTCGGGCGAATGGGTGTTCGTCCGCCCAAGAACGGGCGAACGAAGAGCGGGCGCCGAACCACGCCTCCCGCGGGTCGTCGGCGCGGCGTAGCATCTCGGGCATGGACGTCATCCTCGTACCCGGTTTCTGGCTCGACGCATCCTCCTGGAGTGCGGTCACACCCCCACTCGAAGCGGCAGGCCATCGGGTCCGACCGCTCACCCTCCCCGGGCTCGAGAGCGTCACTGCCGACCGCGCCGGCATCGGCCTCCGCGACCACGTCGACGCCGTGGTCGCCGAGATCGACGCCGGCGCCGAGCCCGTCGTGCTCGTCGGGCATTCCGGCGGCGGCGCCATCATCTCCGCCGCGATCGACGCCCGCCCCGACCACGTCGTCCGCGCCGTGTACGTCGACTCGGGTCCGCTCGCCGACGGCGCGTGCATCAACGAGGAACTCCCCTCGTCGGGTTCCGACATCCCACTGCCCGACTGGACGGTGTTCGACGCAGAGGACCTCGTCGACCTGGACGACGAGCTCCGTGAACAGTTCCGGGCCAGAGCCGTCCCGCAACCGAAGGGCGTCGCCGTCGACCGACAGCAGCTCTCCGACGACGACCGTCGCCTGTCCGTCCCGGCGACCGTGGTCGCGTGCGAGTTCTCCTCGGAGATGCTGCGCGGCCTGATGGAACAGGGGCACCCGTACGTCGCGGAACTGGCGCGGCTGCACGACGTCGAGTTCGTCGACCTCCCGACGGGTCACTGGCCGCAGTTCACGAAGCCGGCGGAACTCGGCGCGATCCTCCTCCGGGCCGTCGATCGCACCTGACGACGGTCCACCCTCGACCAGGCCGGTCAGCGCGAGGCGTCGACGGGCGCTCAGGTCATGAGGTACGCGAGCGGCAGGATGCCGAGAATCGCGACGAAGATCAGTGCCAGCACGGCGTACACGGCGATCTGCGCGCCGCGTCCCTTGATGACCGCCTGCCCCCGCGGTGCGAGCGAGCCCGAGACCCACTGCTGCGCCGGGGCGATGTAGTCGAGCGTCGGCGCCTCACCGGGGTGCAGCAGGTAGTCGGCGCGGCCGAACTCCCACAGCCACGCCATCGAACACGAGACCTGCACGGGCCGGTCGGCCGGCACCGTGAACTGCGACGGTCCCCAGCTCGGGCGATGCTCGAAGCCGTCGATGCGGACCACGAGTGGGATGAACCCCCAGTATCCGGCGAACGGCGGCTTGCTGGCGTTCAGCTCGAGCGTGCGCCAGGCGGTGATCGGACCGGGCTGCGGCCAGCCCTGCTGCATGGGATGCGTCATAACCGACAATCGTAGGGTCACCGACCCCGTTCGTTCGCCCCTTCTGGGCGACGGAGCGCCGATTCGCCCGACAATGGGCGAACGGACGCTACTGCCCCGACATGAACCGCTTCACGTCGGTGTCGACGATGATGTCGCTCGGACGCAGCGGCCGGGAGAGGTAGAGGCCGTCGAGCGTCGAGATGCGGCTGAGCGCGACGTAGCTCTGTCCCGGGCTGAACGCGCGGCTGCCCAGGTCGACGATCGCGCGGTCGTAGGTCTTGCCCTGCGACTTGTGGATGGTGACCGCCCACGCGAGCCGCAACGGGAACTGGGTGAACTCGGCCACGATGTCGCGCTTCAGCTGCTTCGTCACCGAGGAGTAGGAGTACTTGTACTTCTCCCACGTCGCCGGCTCGACCTCGAACTGCTCACCGTCGACCTCGACCCAGACGGTGGAGTCGATCTTCACCACGGTCCCGAGCGTGCCGTTCACCCAGCGACGCTCGCTGTCGTTGCGGAGGAACATGACCTGCGCACCGACCTTGAGGTCGAGCGCCTCGTCGGCGGGGAACGCCCGCCCGCCGAAGTCGCCCGAGACCTCCGCGTTGGCGGTGAGCGGCTTGCCGTCGAGCTTGGCGAGCGCCGCCTTGTTGATGCGGTCGACGGTGTCGTTACGGCTCGCGAGGGTGATGACGCCGTCCTCCGGAGGGGTCCTGGCGCCCATGCCGTTCAGCCGGCCGGCCATCTCGGCAGTGACCTGGCCGTGCCGGACACCGTTGAGGAGGTACTTGAACTCGGCCTCGTGCTGGCGGTGGATCTCGGTGAGCTCGACGAGCTGCAGCGGCGTCTCGGACCACACCTTGGCGTCGAAGAACCAGAACGAGCGGTAGGTGTCGGCGATGTACGCCCGCTCCTCGAGGCTGCCCGGCACGGGAGCGAGCTGGTACGGGTCGCCGAAGAGCACGATCTGCACCCCGCCGAACGGCTCGCGCGGCCGCTGTCGGGCCTGCCGGAGGCTCCGGTCCATGGCGTCCATGAGGTCGGCGCTCACCATGGAGACCTCATCGACGACGAGGGTGTCGATGGAGTTGAGCAGCTTCCGGGTCTGATCGTTCTGGTCGATCGTGTGATCGGCGATGAGCCCGATCGGCAGGCGGAACAGCGAGTGGATCGTCTGGCCGCCGACGTTCAACGCGGCGACACCCGTCGGGGCGCAGATGGCCAGCTGCTTCGAGGTGTTCCAGGCGAGGTGGTTGAGGAGCGTCGACTTCCCGGTGCCCGCTCGACCCGTCACGAACAGGTGCTCGCGGGTGCTCTCGATGCGATCGAAGACGGCTTGCTGCTCGGCGGAGAGGGCTACGCTCATGATGCTTCGGTTCCCTCCCGTTTTCGCCCTCCAATCCTATGCGAGGTGCCCGCCTAGGATGTCAGGATGAGCCATGTCGCGACACGTGGGGAGCTGCGACGCCCGGGAACGGTGCGCGGTGCGCTCGTCCGCGCCGTCGTGCTGTGGCTCTGCATCGCGGCTCTGCTCGTCGCGGCCATCGTCTCCGCCTGGTCGGCCGTCGCCCGCGACGTCTACGGCGCCGGTTCCTTCGCACGCGGGTACCTGGACGCCCTCGCAGACGACGATGCCGCGACCGCGCTCGCGTTGCCAGGAGTCGCCCTGAGCTCCGCCGAACTCGCCGACGCGGGCCTGCCGGCCGACAGCTCGGACGCCCTGCTCCGGAGCGAGGCGCTCGGCACGATCGAGGACGTGCGCCTCGTCTCCGACGTCACGACCGCCTCGGGCGCCCACGAGGTGACCTTCTCGTACCGACTCGCGGGTCAGCCGCACCGCACGGCGTTCTCGATCACGAGCGGCGAGCGCACCTTCGGGCTGTTCCCGTCGTGGCGCTTCGAGACGAGCCCGTTGAGCGTCGTCCAGCTGACCGTCGCACACACGACCGGGTTCCGGGCGAACGGCTTCGAGCTCGACACCCGCCGCGTCGCGGAGGGGACCGAGGGGGCCTTCACCTCCACCATCCCGCTCCTCACCTTCACACCGGGCAGCGTGGACTTCGACGTCGACACCACCTACCTTGCGGCGGCGGTGGAGACGGCGACGACGACCGAGGTCGCGAGCGTCGTCGACGCCGAGGTGACCGCGACTGCCACCCCGGACTTCGTCGGGGAGGTCCAGACCCAGATCGACGGGTACCTCGACAACTGCGCCACGCAACAGGTCCTCCAGCCCACCGGGTGCCCGTTCGGCATGGTGATCCGCGATCGCGTGGACGACCTACCGGTGTGGTCCATCGCGACCTACCCCGTGGTGGCGGTCCAACCGGGCGACACCGGTTGGCAGATGCCGGCGACGGCCGGCGCCGCGCACCTCGTCGTCGACGTGAAGTCACTGTTCGACGGCACGGTCTCGACCCTCGACCAGGACGTCCCGTTCACGTTGTCGGCGTTCGTGACGATCCGCGACGACGGCTCCCTCTACATCGACCTCCGCTGAAGCCCGCGAACTGTCACTCCAGCACAGTCCGACACCCCTCACACTGTTCCGGAGTGACAGTTCGCGGGCTAGGAGCGGGTGTCGTTGGCCGCCATGCGCGCGAGACGCTCGTTGTACTCGTTGAGCTCCGCGTCGTTCGTGCGGTCCGCGTTGCGATCGAGTCGCTTCTGGTCCTTCGCGTCGCTCTTGCTCCACGAGATCGCGACGGCGACGGCGAGCGCCAGGGTCGGGATCTCGCCGACGCTCCAGGCGATCCCGCCGCCCGTCTGCTGGTCGAGGAGCGGCACCTGCCCCCAGGTGCGTCCCATCGCCCCGAACCAGTCGGCGAGGAACAACCCGGTCGAGGAGATGATCGCCAGCCCGAAGAACGCGTGGAACGCCATCGTCGCGAAGAGCAGCAGCAGCCGCATGGGGTACGGCAGGCGGTACGGGACCGGGTCGATGCCGATGAGCGACTGCACGAAGAGGTAGCCGGTGATGAGGAAGTGCACGACCATCCACTCGTGACCGATGTGATCCTCCATCGACCAACGGAACAGCGGCGTGTAGTAGAACACCCAGAGCGATCCGGCGAAGAGCACCGCGGTGACGATCGGGTTCGAGATGATCCCCGCGAACTTCGAGTGCACGGCGAGGAGCACCCACTCCCGACCCCCTCGGGAGTCGTCGGAGCGCTTCCGCACCGCCCGCGCGAGCAGCGTGACCGGTGCTCCGGGGACGAGGAGCACGGGGACGAGCATGGTGAGCCCCATGTGCCCGAGCATGTGCACGCTGAAGAGGTACGGCTGGTAGACGTTGATGCCGCCGCACGTGAGGTAGAAGAGCACGAGCAGCCCGAGGACCCAGCTGACGGTGCGCAGGATCGGCCAGGAGTCGCCGCGGCGGTGCAGGCGGACGACGCCCGCGATGTAGAAGAAGATGCCGAACGCACAGGCCAGCAGCCACAGGAGGTCGATGTTCCACTCGGTGAAGTACCGAGCGAAGGTCAGTTCCGGCGGCAGTTCCTCCCCGGTGAGCAGCACCGCTGGTGTCGGCGCGGTCGGCACGGTCTGGTCGACCGGCGGGGCGGTCTTCGCGAGGGCCGCGGCGGCACCGGAGGCGATGCCCATGAACCCGAGCTCGAGGGCGACCAGCCACCAGAAGGTGCCGGTGCGGCCCGCGGGGCTGTCCGCGCGCGCAGCGGCGGAGCGCTCGATGCGGCCGATGAGCACCCGACGCTGCAGCGCGCCGAACAGGCCGAGCGCAAGCAGCGCGAAGACCTTGACGAGGACGAGGATGCCGTACGGGGTGCCCAGGCGGTCGAGCGAGCCGATGCGCAGCTCAGCACTCACGTATCCGGAGACCGCCACGACGACGAAGGACACGAGTGCCACGGTCGAGTACCGCATGAGCACGGGGGCGAGCCGGCCGTCTTCGAGGGTCTTGCGGATGAAGACGAGCGTGAGCAGACCGCCGAGCCAGATGGCGGCGAACACGAGGTGCAGGCCGAGTGCGGTGACGGCGGCGTTGTGCCCGCTCGCCTCGGCGGAGTGACCCTGCTGGGCCATCGGCAGCAGCGACACGAGGGACAGCCCGAAGACGAACACGAGCACCGTGTGGTTGCGAACGGCGAAGCAGAGCACCGTGACGGCCGCGGCGATGAGCGTCGTCTGCAGCCAGGCCTGACCCGACTCGATCCCGGTGAAGAAGAGGCTGAGCTTCGCGCCGAACGCGTCGTCGAAGGTGAGCGGCACCTGCGTGACGTTCAGGAAGGTGAAGAAGCCCGTCACGCCGGACGCGACGGTGAAGACCGCGGCGCCGGCTGCAGCGACGTCGAGCGCCGCGCCGTACTCGCGCCGGTCCGGGCTGAGCGCCCAGCAGGCCATGAGCAACGCGCCGATGGTGACGGCGGCGCTCAGGTTGACGAGCAGTTGTGCGATCGGGAGCCCCCACCGCACGACGGCACCGGGATCGCCCAGGAGTTGCGCATCCGCTCCACCGCCGAAGGCCAGACCCGCGAGGAGGGTCGCCACAGCCACGAGGAGCAGGAGGGCAGGACCCGCGAGGCGGACGACACGATTCACGCTGCAAGCCTACGCGGCGCTGCTGGGAACCCCGACCGCAGTGGGATCAGCCGGCGCTTGGTTCCTGAGCCTGTCGAAGGGCGCCGCTCACGCCCGGACGAGAAGGGTCGACGACCCGTCCTCGAGCCGCCGCACCTCGATGCGTTCGCCGATGCGCTGCTTCATCTCCTCGACGTGGCTGACGACGCCGACGACGCGGCCGCCGGCAGAGAGCCGACCGAGCTCGGCCATCACGGTGTCGAGCGTCTCGGGGTCGAGACTGCCGAATCCTTCATCGACGAAGAGCGTGCCGAGCTCGACACCGCCGGCCTCGCCCGTCACGACGTCCGCCAGCCCGAGTGCGAGGCAGAGCGAGGCGTAGAACGTCTCACCACCGGACAGCGACTTCGGATCGCGACGCCGGTCGGTCCGGTGATCGTGGACCGTGAGCGACAACCCGACGCGCTGGCTGCGGGAGGGTCCTTCCTTGACGTCGCTGCGGACGAGCTCGTAGCGCCCGCCTGACATCGACTCCAGGCGCGCGTTCGCCGCCGCCACGACATCCTCGAAGCGGCGCAGGAGGACGTAGGTGCCGAGGGTGACCTTCGTGCTGTTCTCGCTACCGGTGGCCGACACCACGTCGGCGAGGCGGACGACGGCCGCGGCCTCGCGGACCGCGTCGGCGTTTTCGTCGGCCGCCTCGGCGAGTGCCGTGCAGGCGGCAGCCGCGTTGGCCGCTCGTCGCGCGGAGACGGCGGCCGCTGCCGTCGCGGTGCCTGCCGCCGCCTCGGCGTCGGCCAGTCGTCGGGCCGTCGCTTCGACGTCGGGGGCGGCGGTACCGGCGACACCGGCGAGAGCCGGGCTCGCGAGTGCTTCCGCGTTCGCGGTCGTGTGACGCAGGTGGTCGGCCACCCGCGCCTCGGCGCTCGCCCGTTCGACCCCGTTCATGGCTGCGGCTTCCGCGGCCGCGCGGTCGGCGAACCCGGCCCGCCCGAGTGCCGCCTCCAGCTCGACCGCGCGCTCGGCGTCACGCAGGCGCCGGTCCGCGACGGTCGCTCGTGCCGCCGCGAGCAGCGAGAGCGAGGAGAGCTCGGACTCCAGCATCGCGTCGAGCTCGGCGAGTGAAGCTGCTCGGCCGGCGAGGACACCGGCCACCTCGGCGCGGGCCTGCTCGTGGGCGCGCTGCGCGGCGGCGAGCCGCTCGGTCAGTGTCGCCCGAGTGGCGGTGCGTTCCGACACCGCGACCACGCCGGCCAGGTGCTCGTCCGCGAGGCGCCCGGCCTCCGCGACCTCGGCGTCCGCCTGCTCGGCGGCGACCACGGCTTCCGCGTACTGCCGATCGGCCTCCGCTGCGGCCGCATCGACGGCCGCGCGTGCAGCGACCGGGTCGAAGCCGGTGGTCGCCGCCGTCGACGCGTCGGACGAGCCGGTTACAGCCACGTCGCTCGGGTCGTCGGCCAGCGCGGCGAACTGCTCGACGAGGCGGTGACGCTCCGCCCGAGCGATGTCCCGGGCGTTCTGCGCCGACTGCATCCTCGCCTCGGCTTCGGCCCGGGCGACGGATGCCGCTTCGACCGCGTCCGCGTCGGGGTGGTCTCCGTCGAGCACCGCGGGCGCCGGGTGGCTCAGCGAGCCGCAGACGCTGCACGGCTCGCCGTCCCGCAAGCCGGTGGCGAGTTCACCCGCCATACCCTCGATCCTCCGGAGGCGCAGCGACGTCTCGACGTCGATCGCCGCCTTCGCGGCGGTGGCGGCCTCGGTGACCTCGTCGGCGAGCCCCGCGAGGCGTTCGTCGGCCGCGTCCACCCGATCCAGCACCGCACGGCGTTCAGCCGCGCGCTCGACGGACCGGGCGGCCCTGGCCGACTCGGTGGCCGCACGTGAGGCGCGCTCCGGTGCCGAGCCGAGCGCTGTCCGGCGGGCGTCCCGTCGCGTCTGTTCCGCTGCAAGCTCGGCGAGCCGTTCGTCGACGGTCGCGAGCTCCTCGGCGAGTGCTGCGAGCGCGCGTTCGCGATCGGTGTCGGCGGCTTCGAGGACGAGCACGGCCGCCATCGACGCCCGCTCGACGGTGAGGGATTGGCGGCGCGCGGTGACGGACGCGTCGTCGAGTGCGATGATCGCCTCGTCGGCCTGCTCCTCCATCGCGGCGAGCGACGCGACGGCGTCCTCGAGCGCCACCGATGCCGTGGCCGCTCCGGCGAGCGCGGACGCCACGGTGTCCGCCCGAGCCGCTGCCGCGATCCGTTCGGAGAGCCGCGCGACCGGTTCGTCGTCCACCGAGAGCAGCTCGCGCTCGGTCAGCAGCTCCGCGCGACGTTCGATGGACGCGAGCAGCGTCTGGGCCGCGGCGTGTTCGGCGCGAGCGCGTTCCAGGGCGACCCGAGCAGTGCCAGCGGTCGAGGCATCGGCGGCGGCGTGGCGCTCGAGGACGGCGACGATACGCGTAGCGTCACCGACGAGGTCTTCGGAATCGGGTTCGAGCGGGACCGCGAGGGTCGCGACGTCAGGGTCTGGGTCGGGCTCCGCAGTCGCGGTGTCGCCTGGCTCGGCATCGACTCTCGAGGGAGCGTCCATCCCGGCCGGGGTGTCCGCTCCCCTGCCCGCGACGAGTTCCCGTGCGTCGTCGAGTTCGGCCGCTCCCGCGAACCGGGCGATCGCGCGGCCCAGCGCTTCTCGTGCCCCTTCGATGTCCCGCTGGGCCTGCCGTCGCTGCTCGACGAGGTGCTTGGCGACCCGCTCGTAGTGCTCCGTCCCGAACAGGGACCGGAGGAGTTCGCTGCGCTCCTCACCGCCGGCGGCGAGGAACTTCGCGAACTCGCCCTGCGGGAGGACGATCGTCTGGACGAACTGCTCCCGGGTGAGACCGACGATCCGGCTGATTTCGGGACCGATCTCCTGCGCGCGGGTCGACAGGGTCTCTCCGGCCAGTGCGTCGGGATCGGTCAGGCGGACGAGGGTGGCGCTCGCCTGCTGCGGTGTGAAGCCGGCACCGCGCTGCTTCGGCCGCTGGTAGGCCGGCGTCCGCCGCACCCGGTACACGCCGGATCCGGTCTCGAACACGAGTTCCACGAACGGTTCCGTCCCGGGCTGCGCATGGTGGGAGTGGAGGCGGTCCTTGCTGGCCCCGGTACCGGCGAGTTCGCCGTACAGCCCGAACACGATGGCGTCGATGATCGTGGATTTGCCGGCGCCGGTCGGTCCCTCCAGGAGGAACAGACCAGCCCGCCCGAGTTCGACGAAGTCGATGGTGTGCTCGCCGGCGTACGGCCCGATGGCCTGCAGCGTCAGTCGGTGCAGTCGCATCAGGCGCTCACCTCCGCGGCGAGTGCCGCCTCGTTCGCCGCCGCGATGAGCTCACGCTCGCGAGTGGTCGCCGGTGCACCCGTCGCGTACTCGATGAACTCCGCGGTGACCTCGACCGGATCGGAGACCGCCGTGACGGCTGCGGCGCGCGCTTCCTCGGAGCGGTTCGCCGGCGCGTGCGACCAGACGAGCAGGTGCGGGAAGCGTCGGGTCAGCGTCGCGTACAGCTCCGGTGGCCGGACGTCGTCGGTGACCGTGGCGCGCACCCAGGCGTCGACGGCGTCGTCTCCCGCGGGGCCCTGCAGCTCCGCGAGGGTTCCGATGACGTCGACGAGCCGACGCGGCACCGGCGCCGGCAGCAGCTCCAGGTGCACGGAGCCGTCGGCGGCGAGGTCGACCAGCACGCTCGACTTCACCTGGTTGCGTTCGGAGAAGGAGTAGGCGAGCGGCGACCCGGAGTACCGCATGCGGTCGACGCCCGTCGCGGCCCCGACGCGCTGCGCACCGTGGAGGTGGCCGAGCGCGACGTAGTCGAAGTCGTCGAACAGCTGGGCGGGCACCGCATCGACCCCGCCGATCCGGATGTCGCGTTCGCTGTCGCTCGCGAGACCACCGGTGACGAAGGCGTGCGCGGCCACGACCGATCGGACCGCTCCGTGCTCGCGGCGCTGCGCGAGATCGGCTCGGACGCTCGCGAGGGCTGCACCCATGACGGCGGCGTGCGACCGCGCGAGCGGCTGGTCGTCCGGGGAGAGCACCCCTCGTGCGGTGTCGGGGTCGAGGTAGGGCAGCGGGTAGAAGGCGACGGGCCCGTGTTCGTCGTCCACCAGGACCGGTTCGCCGATCCGCGCGAGGTCGGCTCTGATGTCGATCCCGTCGCGCAGCATGGCGGCGCCGAAACCGAGCCGGATGGCCGAATCGTGGTTGCCCGGTGCGAGGATGACCCGGGTGCGGCCCGCCAGCCGCCCGAGCGACTCCGACAGCAGCGTCACCGCCTCGACCGGCGGGATGGCGCGGTCGTAGATGTCGCCGGCGACGAGGAGGACGTCGACCTCGTGGTCCACGACCGTCTGCTCGAGGTGCGCGAGGAAGTCGCGTTGGAAGGGGAGCAGGTCGACCCCGTGCAGCGAACGGCCGAGGTGCCAGTCCGAAGTGTGGAGGATCCGCATGACAGCAATGCTAGGCCGAGCCGCCGACACCTCGCCGCGCCCCGGATGGCACCCGGACGAACGACAGCAGGGCGTCGCTCTCGCGACGCCCTGCTGTGTGGTCTGGACCGACGGAGTGTCTCCGCGGTCCGAGTCCGTGCGGGCTCGCGCCCGCGACGACCTACTTGACGGAAGCCTTGAGCTTCGAGCCGGCGGTCACCTTGACGCGCTTGCCGGCCGGGATCTGGATCTCGGCGCCGGTCTGCGGGTTGCGGCCCGTGCGAGCGGCGGTGTCGGTCTGCTCGAAGGCGATCCAACCCGGGATCGAGACCTTGCCGCCCGTGGCGACGGTCTCAGCGACGGTGGTGAACAGCGCGTCGACAACGCTGCCGACGGTCGCCTGGCTCTGGCCGGTCGATGCGGCGATGGCGGCGACGAGTTCGGTCTTGTTCAAATTTGCCATTGTGAGGGTCCTCCTCGGACGTTGCTGCAACGTACAGCTGATGTGTTGGTAGCGAAGGTGTCGCTGATACGGCACCAACTGGTCGGTGTGACCGCCTCGAATGTAGCAGCAATCCGCGAGATTTCGCGGATTTCTCCGCTCTACGCGGACAATCGGGCCCGCGTGTCGGTCGTTTCCCAGCTGGGAGCCGTCGGTGCGAGCGCTCAGCGGACCCCGATGACGCTGTGCCCGGCCGCCCGCGACAGCAACCACGCCTCGATCGTCGGGAAGAGGGTCAGGACGGCGATCGCGAGGAACGCGAACTGATACGGCAGCAGCTGGCCGCCACCGACCCCGTCCTCGAGGGAGAATCCGGTCGTCAGCAGGATCGCCCCGACGGCGACACCGAAGCCGCTCGCGACCTGTTGCAGGGTCGAGTTGAGCGTGTTCGCCCGAGACATCGCAGCGGGTTCGACGTCGGCGAACGTGATGGTGTTGTACGCCGTGAACCCGATCGACCGGGCGACGCCGCTGACGAAGAGCAGCAGTGCCGTCAGCACGATCGACGTGTCAGCGGTGAGGAACGCCATCCCGGCCATGCACAGGACCCCGATCAGGTTCGACGACACGAGCACCAGACGGAATCCGAACCGCCGCAGCATCCAGGTCGTCGCCGGTTTGATCGCGAGGTTGCCGGCGAAGAGGAAGAGCACCATCGATCCCGCCTGCACCGGTGTCCAGCCGAACGCGTCCTGGAACAGCAGCGGCAGGAGGAAGGGGACGGCGCTGATCGTGAGTCGGTAGACGCTGCCGCCAGCGTTGGCCAGACGGAAGGTCTCGATCCGCAGCGAGCGGAGATCGACGAACGGGTGCGGCGCACGGAACAGGTGTCGGATCGCGAGGGCGAGCAGGACGACACCTGCCACGAGCGACCCGATGAACCACCGGGCGTCGAACCCGGCTCCGGACACCAGGGACGCCGCCACCAGGAGCGACGCCAGCCCGACACAGGCGAGGGACAGGCCGAGCCAGTCGAGCGGCGGCACCTCGTCGGCGGCGAAGTCGGGGACGATGCGGATCGCCACGACGAAGGCGACGACACCGATCGGCACGTTGATGAGGAAGATCCAGTGCCAGGAGGCGTACTGGGTGATCAACCCACCGAGGAACGGCGCGATGATCGGGGCGGCGAGGGCGGGCCACGTCAGGAGGGCGATGGCCTGGATCAACCGCTCCTTGGGCGTCACCCGGAGCACGGCCAGCCGGCCGACCGGCACCATCAACGCCCCGCCGACGCCCTGGAGCACCCGGAAGCCGACGAGCATCGGCAGGCTCGAGCTCAAGCCACACAGCACGGAGGCGATCGTGAACACCGCGATCGCCAGCGCGAAGATGCGCTTGGCACCGAACCGGTCCGTCAGCCAACCGCTGACGGGGATGAGGACGGCCACCGTGAGCAGGAATGCGGTGACGGCGAGCCCGACGGCCGTTGACGAGGTCCCGAGGTCGCGCGCGATGCTCGGTGCGGCTGTGGTGAGGATCGTCCCGTCGAGGTTCTCCATGAAGAAGCATCCTGCGACCAGGAGGGCGATGGCTCGTTGCGTGCGGACGTCCAGCAGCGCCTCCTTAATGGATGTGGGAACCGTTCGATCCTTGCAGCTGTCGCCGACGACGCGAAAGGGCCGCCCGCGATGCGGACGGCCCTTTCGGTGGTGCGATGCTGTGTCAGCGGAATGTGAGCTCCGACTGAGCGGGTGTTACCAGCTCGACTTGCGGACGCCGGGCAGTTCGCCCTTGTGCGCCATGTCGCGGAAGCGAACGCGGCTGATGCCGAACTTCGAGAGGTTGCCTCGCGGGCGACCGTCGATCGCGTCGCGGTTGCGAAGGCGAACCGGCGAAGCGTTGCGAGGAAGCTTCTGGAGGCCGAGGCGAGCTGCTTCACGCGACTCGTCGGTCCCGGCGGGGTCGACGAGGGCCTTCTTCAGCTCGGCGCGCTTCGTGGCATAGCGGTCGACGATAACCTTGCGCTGCTCGTTACGGGCGATCTTGCTCTTCTTAGCCATGTTTAGCGCTCCTCTCGGAATTCAACGTGCTTGCGCACTACGGGGTCGTACTTCTTGAGCACGAGACGGTCGGGGTTGTTACGACGGTTCTTCTTGGTCACGTACGTGTAACCGGTACCAGCCGTCGAACGGAGCTTGATGATTGGACGGACGTCCTGCTGCTTAGCCATTAGATCTTCACCCCACGAGCGAGAATGTCCTTGACGACGGATTCGATGCCACGGGCGTCGATCACCTTGATGCCCTTGGCGGACACCTTGAGGGTGACGTTACGACGCAGCGAGGGCACGTAGTAGGTCTTCTTCTGCACGTTCGGGTCGAAGCGGCGCTTCGTGCGACGGTGCGAGTGCGAGATGTTGTGACCGAAGCCGGGAACGGCTCCTGTCACCTGGCACACTGCTGCCATAGTAGTTTCTCCTTCATTACCGCAGGGCGACTGCCCTGCCCAAGATCTCTTGTCGGCGTGCGCGATCCCGGTCTGCGTGAGCGGTGGGGGATCGTGGACACGATGTGGACATGGAGCGTCCACACCAAGGGTCAAGCGTACGCTGTGACCAGGCGTTTTGCAAATTCGTGTTTCTCGTACTGCACGCGCTGTGCGTGTTAACGCAAAATGGCCACCCAAGAACCTTGGGTGGCCATTTCAACGAAGAAGTCCGGCGGTGTCCTACTCTCCCACAGGGTCCCCCCTGCAGTACCATCGGCGCAAAGAGTCTTAGCTTCCGGGTTCGGAATGTGACCGGGCGTTTCCCTCTCGCTATGGCCGCCGAAACACTATTGATGTATCAAAGTGAACAAGCAAACCAACACGCTGTGCGAACACAGTGGTGTTGTCTGCGGGTTCTCGACCGTACATCGAGAACCACTCAGTGGACGCGTAGCATCTTCGTATTCAAACAAA